>JAIBCK010000058.1 GCA_019694215.1 Thermoflexales bacterium | reverse complement strand
TCGAGACGGTGTGCGCCGGCACGGCCGCTCACCAGCACGTCGCCGGCCACGGCAGTGACGACATGAAACGAGCGCCCGCGCGTATCGAGGTGCCGCGCCGCGCCACCCAGCGTGTGCTTGTCCAACGTAAAATAGTCGCAGGAGGTCAACCGTTCGATGGCAACCTCCTCGCGCTGGGAACGGATGCGCGGGTGGCTCTCGGGATCCACGACTTCGAGGGATTGGGCGATGTGCAGCGATCGGCCGGCCGAGGCGGGACGATCCCAATCCCACACCCGGTAGGTCAGGTCCGAGGTCTGCTGCACTTCGTAGATCAGCAGGCCCGGCCCGAGCGCGTGCATGGTCCCGGCCGGCATCAGTACCGTGTCGCCGGCGCGGGCATCCCGAAAGGCGACGACATCCAGCACGCTGCCCGCCGCGATCGCGGCGGCAAGGGCGTCGCGGTCGACCCCCGGCCGTGTCCCCGCGATCAGGCGCGCCCCTGACGCGGCTTCGAGGATGTGCCAGGCCTCGGTCTTTCCAAAGGCGCCGTGGCCCTCCAGGCGCGCCGCCTGAATGTCATTGGGATGCACTTGCACGGACAGCCAATCCTCGCAATCGAGGACCTTGATGAGCAGCGGGAAACGCGCCCCGGTGCGCGACCATGGCACGCTGCCGAGCAGGGCGGGCCCAAGCTGGGCGGCGACCTCCGCCAGCGTTTGCCCGGCATGCGGCCCGCCCTTGACGCGGTTGTGTTCGTAGGCGATCCACGCCTCGCCGATGTTGTCCGGGCCGGCCTTGAGGCGCTGGCCGCCCCACACGCGGGCGCGAAAGTCGATCTCCAATTGCAGCACCCCTGTATTTTAGAGGGAGCGTGTCGGCGCGCCCCAATGCTCGGCGGGCTAGAATCCCGGCATGGCAAACCCTCACCTGGACGTCGTCGTGGTTGGTTCGTCGAACATGGACCTGGTCGCGTACGCCAGCCGCCTACCGGCCGCCGGCGAGACGCTGATGGGAGAGCGTTTTCAGACCGGCTACGGCGGCAAGGGGGCCAACCAGGCTGTGGCGGCCGCGCGGCTGGGCGCGCGCGTGGCCCTGGTCGCGCGGGTGGGGGATGACGTCTTTGGCGGGGACATGCTGCGCAACTTCGCCGCGCGCGGCATCGACACCGCGCACGTCACGGTCACCCCCGGCATCTCCTCGGGCGTCGCGCCGATCTCGGTGGACGCAAAAGGTCGTAATGCGATCATCGTCGTGGCCGGGGCCAACGGCGCTCTGCGCCCGGCCGATGTCGATGCCGCGGCCGGGCTGTTCTCGGGCGCAAAGGTCGTGCTCACCCAGCTCGAAGTGCCCCTCGACACCACGGCGCGCGCGCTCGCCCTCGGCCGCGCCGGCGGCGCGGTCACGATCTTCAATCCGGCACCGGCCCGCACCGACGTCCCGGCCGAGGTGCTGGCAAGCAGCGATCTGGTCTGCCCGAACGAGACCGAGGCGGCGACCCTGACGGGCATCGCGGTGGAGGACGACGAGGCCATGTTGCGGGCCGGCCGCGCGCTCCTGGCGCGTGGCGCAAAGGGTGTGATCTTGACGTTGGGCGCGCGCGGCGCGCGCTATGTCGGGCCGACCGAGAGCTGGGCGGTGAGCGCGCCGACGGTCACCGCCGTCGACACGACCGGGGCGGGCGATTGCTTCCTCGGCGCGCTGGGCTACTTCCTGGCCCGCGGCGCGACGCTGCGGGATGCCATGGGCCAGGCTTGCGCGATGGCCGCGCTCAGCGTGCAGCATCCCGGCACGCAGACCAGCTTCCCGGGCCCGGAGGCGCTGCCCGCCTCCTGGCGCTGACCGCGCCTCGCATAACGGCTATACCCACGCCGCACTGATGGTTTCGCGGTCGATCAGGCCATCCTTTGGCGCGCGCAGCGCACAGGTGTAGCGGGCTGCGCGCTGGCCCCAGCGGGCGGCTTCGGCGATGGGCAGCCCCAGCAGGGCGTGCGCGGACAGAAACCCGACGGCCAGCGCATCGCCAGCCCCGTTCGTATCCACCACCGGCCCAAAGGCGTCCAGCGCGGGGAAGTGCGCGATCGCCTGCGCGGTGCCGACCAGGCAGCCGTCTGCGCCCAGCCCGGCGACGACGATGCGGTCGGGGCGGCGCGCCAGCAGCGCCCGCACGAAGTCGGCCGGCTGGGCCAGGTTGGCGCCCGAAAGAAAGAGATAGTCCGAGCCGGTGATGAAATCCGTCCGGTAGGCGTCGTCGAGCGCGCGGACGTCCTGCAGGTCGGTCGCAACGCGGGCGCCGGCGGAACGTGCAAGCGGGATCACCTGACGCGCCCAGTTGGCGAGGTTGACATGCGCGAGGCGCGCGCCGCGCAGGGCGTGCCGGCAGGCCTCGAGGTCGGGCGCGAGCGTCATGTGGTCGCGTCCGTCGTAGAAGGCCTTGCGCGAGCCATCCGCGAGGACGAGGTTGACGCTGCGGGCGGTGCCGGCGGGATCGAGCCACACGCCTTGCACGTCGACGTGATCGCGGGTCAGAACCTGCCGCACGAAGTGGCCGGCCGCGTCATCGCCGAGGTGTCCAACGAAGGCGGTTTTGAAGCCAAGCCGCGCATAGCCACGGCTGGCATAGGCGCCGGCCTGTCCGGCCCCGTCGCGGACGCGGACAAAACGCGAATCGGCGGACCAGTCGACCTCGCCGGGGGGCAGATAGGCCTGCGTGTCGAGGCCGGCATTGCCGACGACGACGACGTCGTTGGCCGCTCCGGCGGCGGGGATGTGCGCGGACATGCCGTCGATTATCCGGCCCGCTTGCGATACACTGCCCTCCGTGCGGCGTCGTTCCGCGCCCGCAAAACGCCCATGTCGCTTGACAACTATGCCACCGTGGTGGCCCTCCTGAATGATCAGCTCGAACTGGCCGACAAGGCCGTCCGCATGGTGATGAACAAGAGCCTGCGCGAGCTGTGCGCCGATCTCGATGCCGCCGGCGCGCGGCTTTCCGGCGAGGAAGTTGCCGGGCTCGCCCAGCTCGGCGCGATCTGGGAATCGGTTGAGGCGGGGGAGGCGGCGCTGAGCGGCCTCGACAAGCTGCGCCTGGATGCGCATGAAGGCCTGCCCGGCGAAGCGCCGACCGCGGATACCGACGCCGCGGCAGGCTGATCCCATCTTGATTGAAGCAGGCAAGACGCCCAGCCTGAAGGCCATGGCCGGGCTGTGGTTGTCGATCGGCGCGCAGTCGTTTGGCGGCGGCGCGGCGACCTCGTATCTCATCCAGCAGACCTTTGTCGACCGGCTGCGCCTGGTCGACCCGGTCGACTTCGCCCGCATGAACGCGATGGTGCAGCTCGCGCCGGGCATGAACTTGCTGGCCTTGACGACGCTGCTTGGCTGGCGCTTTCATCGGTTGGCGGGTGTGCTCGTCTCGTTGTTCGGTTTGCTCCTGCCCAGCGTCAGCATCAGCCTGTTGATGAGCGCCGCCTACCTGAGCGTGCGCGACCTCCCCGTGACGCAGGATGCGCTGCGCGGCGTGCTCCCGGTCATGGCGGGGGTGAGTGTCGTGACCATGTTCCGCTCCACCTGGCCCATCGTCGTCGAGCGTCGGCGGGATGGTGTGCTCGGTCCGACCCTGTGCGCGCTGATCGTGCTCGGGGGCATGGCGCTGGCGTGGCTGCGGGAGGACATCCCGGTCTTTGTCCTGTATCTGGCCAGCGGTGCGCTGCTGGCCGGGTGGGTGTTTGGCGTGGAGCGCGGCCCGCGATGGACTGGCTGACCTGGTTCTGGATCTTCCTCAAGTCGGTGCTGACCTCGACGGCCGGCTTTGGTCCGCTGCCCAGCCTGCGCGCGGACCTGCTCCCGCGCGGGTGGGCGACCGACACGCAGTTTGCCGAGGCGCTGGCCGTGGGGCAGGTCAGCCCCGGCCCGACCGGGTTGTGGGTGGTGGTGCTCGGCTTCATGATCGGGGGCGGGTGGGGGGCGCTGCTGTCGTTGATTGCCGTGACGGTCCCGCCGCTGTTGATTCTGGTGTTGCAGCGTGGCTTTGACCGTTATGGCAAACACGCACTGGCGCGCGGTTTTCTGGGCGGGCTCTCGCTCAGCATCATCGGCGTGGCGCTCGTCACGCTCACGCGCATTGTCTTTCGGGAGGGCGTCGACGTGCGCACGGTGGGGCTGGTGCTCGCGGGCGGATTGATGGCCTGGCGGCGCCTGCCCGCCCCGCTCATCGTCGCCCTTGGGGCCGTGGCGGGGATCGTCCTTTTCGCATAGGCAGGGTCGTGGCTGCCGCGCCGCTAACCGGTTTAGTGGCTGCTGCTAGAATCCCCGCTGACCGCTGGGCGGGTCCGGCATGCGAGTCCGGGGGGGACGCGCAGGCCGCCACACAACAACATAGGTTCGTTACGCACTCATCACAGTCATGTCAGAAAAGACGACCCTCCACAAAGTCGCGCCTTTGCTGCGCGCAGCGTTGTGCGTCACCATTCTGTTTGCATCGCTCGTGCCCAAGCCGGGCCAATTCTCCGGGGCTGAAACAGGCTCCGCAGGCTGGATCGATCCCGACCAGGCCATGAGCCTGATCCCGGCGGAACGTGCCTTCGCCGACGGGGCCAGCGGGGACGGGCTGCTCGGCTACCGCTACGGTTCCACGCCCTATCAGGATGCCGATGATGATGCGTTGTGCAGTGGCACGGTCGGTGGGACGATGGGCGAGCGCGGTGACATCCTCGATTTCGCCGCCTACGCCAGCCCGGCCGGCGAGTGGTATTTCGCCATCACCATCGATTCGACCGAGGCCCTGAACACGACCTATGCCGGAGACGGCAACAACACACCCACCTATCTCTTTCCAATCGATACCGGGACGCTGGGCGCGCCGGCCTATTCGTTCAGTGGGGCAGCGTCGTGGAATCGAAACGTCTCCACCAACGCCGACTACTTCGTGGGCTGCTATGCGACCGGCGCAAACACGCTGGGGTGTCAGCTCTGGTCCACGAGCCCCCTGACGATGATCGGCTCCGCCTGGTCGGAGACGACCACAATCGTCGGCACGCGGCGGCTGATCGAGGTGCACATCCCCGCCAGCACCTCCGGGTCGATCACGGGATTGACAGACAACAGCCCGGTTCGGGTGATGGCCCTGACGACCTACAGCGCCAACAACGGCAATGTCCTGGACTACAGCGCCGGGGGAAGCGCGTCCTGCGTGAATGGCACCCAGAGCGGTGGCAGCACGCCGAATCTGAGCGGCAGCATGCTGAGCACGGCGGCCAACTGTTCCAGCGCAGCCGAAGGCCCGGCGGCGGCACCCGCCTACGCCGGCACCCTCACGCAGCAGTGTCTGAGCCTGCCGGTTCGCGCCACTTCACCCTCCCTCACCGCGCCGGCCTGCTATGCCAGCGTCCCGGGTCTGACCATCGACGGCAATGTGGACGCTGCCTACACCTTGCTGACCGAGGCGGGCTTCGCCGGCCCGTATCTCGGTGGCAGCGCCAGTGAGTCGGACTTTGTCGGCGAGAGTAGCGCATATCAATATTACGTTGGCCTCACGCCCGGTGGCGCGCCCGGGAATCTGTACACGGCCGCGCAGAACGGTGCCAACAAGGGTGGAGCCGGGCTGCGCAACGTACACGCCACGGCGGATGTCAACTACCTGTACGTCGTCGTCGACGGGCCGTCCGCGGTGGGGGGTGCCGGCAGCATGGCCGGTGAGCCGCTCGACCGCAGCAACCTGTACATCGCCATCGACACGCCACTCGTCACCTCGTCGAACGGGGGAGGCGCGGGTACCGCGGCCGACAACATCGCGACGGCTGAGGTGGCTGATTCTCCGGCCGGCCGACGGGTCAACTTCAAGGGTTGGGCGCCGGACTTCGCCATCGAGCTGGTCTGGGCGGGTGACGATGCCACGCTCGGCGCCGCTCAGCTCTGGGCGCGTGGGGCCACCACCTGGGGCACCGCCACCGGCCCACATGGCAGCGCCTTCCAGACGACGCTGAGCGCATCCACCGGCTCCGTGGCGACTGGCCTGTATTACGGCCGTGTCGCCAGCGGTGCCGCGGACAATCGGCAGGGCCGATACGAGTTCGCCATTCCGTGGGCGGATCTGGGCGGGCTGCCCGCTGCAACCGCGGCGCTCCGGCTGGGCGTGTACACCACGGGCGATAGCAACCTCGAAGCGGGAACGAGCGACTGGGATGTCTTCGACCAGGCCCCCGGCGTCGGACAGGCCTGTTCCGGACTGGCCTGCCAGGAGCGCATCGGCGATGACCCCGGCGATGGTGATGGCAGCGCCCAGGCCGGGGGCGAGAGCGATCAGGTGTCGTACTCGGGCCAGACCGATCCGACCAACAATGTCGAGCCGGCTAGCGATCGGACAACGCGCGATGTTGACACGATTGAGGCCTATTACCTCTTTGCGGCCAACGGTCTGCTCATTCCCTGCGCAACGGACACGCCCACGCCAACGCCTACCGCGACGAACACGCCCACGGCGACGAGCACGGACACGCCGACAGCGACACCGACGGACACGCCCACGGCGACGCCGACGGCGACGAGCACGGACACCCCGACCGCAACGCCCACGGCGACGAGCACGGACACCCCGACCGCAACCGCGACGCCGACAGCGACGAATACATCGACGGCGACCGCAACCGCGACGAACACCGACACGCCAACACCGACGGTGACGAACACGCTCACGGCCACAAACACGCCGACAGCGACGAACACGCCAACGGCGACGAGCACGGACACGCCGACCGCGACGCCGACGGCGACGAGCACGGACACGCCAACCGCGACCGCGACGCCGACGGCGACGAGCACGGACACGCCAACCGCGACCGCGACGCCGACGGCGACGAGCACGGACACCCCGACTGCAACCGCGACGCCGACAGCGACGAATACATCGACGGCGACCGCAACTGCGACAAACACCGACACGCCAACGCCGACCGCGACGAACACGCCGACCTCGACACCGACGAACACGCCAACCGCGACTGCGACGAACACGCCCACGGCGACGAGCACGGACACGCCGACGGCGACACCGACGGACACGCCCACGGCGACGGCGACGAACACGCCCACGGCGACGAGCACGGACACGCCGACGGCGACGAATACATCGACGGCGACCGCAACCGCGACGAACACGCCCACGGCAACGCCGACGAACACGCCGACAGCGACGAATACATCGACGGCGACTGCAACCGCGACAAACACCGACACGCCAACACCGACGGTGACGAACACGCCCACGGCCACAAACACGCCGACGGCGACGAATACATCGACGGCGACCGCAACCGCGACAAACACCGACACGCCAACACCGACCGCGACAAACACGCCCACGGCGACGAGTACGGACACGCCGACCGCGACGCCCACGGCGACGAGCACGGACACGCCGACCGCGACGCCCACGGCGACGAGCACGGACACCCCGACCGCAACCGCGACGCCGACAGCGACGAATACATCGACGGCGACACCGACGAACACGCCCACGTCGACACCAACGAACACGCCGACCTCGACGCCGACGAACACGCCCACGGCCACAAACACGCCGACGGCGACGAATACATCGACGGCGACCGCAACCGCGACGAGCACGGACACGCCAACGCCGACCGCGACGAACACGCCCACGGCCACAAACACGCCGACAGCGACGAATACACCGACAGCGACCGCAACCGCAACAAACACCGACACGCCAACGCCGACCGCGACAAACACGCCCACGGCGACGCCGACGAACACGCCGACGGTGACA
This sequence comes from Thermoflexales bacterium, assembly GCA_019694215.1. Taxonomy (GTDB): domain Bacteria; phylum Chloroflexota; class Anaerolineae; order J036; family Brachytrichaceae; genus Brachythrix. Next base: position 12,286 of record JAIBCK010000058.1, on the reverse strand, counting down.
CCAACGGACACGCCGACGGCGACACCAACGAACACGCCGACGGCGACACCAACGGACACGCCGACGGCGACACCAACGAATACGCCGACGGCGACACCAACGAACACGCCGACGGCGACGCCGACAAACACGCCGACGGCGACACCAACGGACACGCCAACCGCAACCGCGACGCCGACCGCGACACCAACGAACACGCCAACGCCGACCGCGACGAACACGCCCACGGCGACGAGCACGGACACGCCGACCGCGACACCAACGAACACACCGACGGCGACGCCGACGAACACGCCAACCGCAACCGCGACGCCGACGTCAACGGCAACGCCGACCCCAGGCGCGGCTCAGGTGCTGTTGGGCAACAGAGTCTGGCAGGACAATGGAGCCAACGATGGCAGCTTCCAGGCCGGCATCGACACGCCCCTCGCCGGGGTCGTCGTGAACGTTGTGGATGCCGCGGGGATGGTCTACTCCGCCACGACGGATGCGGGTGGCTACTACACGATCACGGTGCCAACCAATGCCACCTACACGGTAACCTTTGGCCTGCCGCAAGGCACCGAACAGAGCAATGGCGCGACCACGGCGACCGATGCGGGCAGCAATGATGTCAACCACGTCCAGGGTGTCGTGGTCGTCATCGGCAGCGTCGACAACCTCAACATCGACTTCGCTGTATTTGCCACCTCACCCACGGCCATCCAGCTGGTCAGCTTCTCAGCATCACGCCAGGGCACCTCGGTCCTGGTCACCTGGACTGCCAGCGATGAAAGCGGCGTGCAGATGTATCAGGTGTATCGCCGCCCCATCGGGCAGCCTTCCAGCACGATGCTAATCGGCTCGGCGTTCGCACTCGGGTTTGGCGGGTTCTATGCGCTCTCCGATCCCGACGTGCCCAGCACCATCGGCTACGAGTACACCCTGACCGTGATCAACAACAACGCGACGTCGGTGTCCTACGGCCCGGTGACGGTCCTGCCGCTCACCCGGCGTGGCTGGCTTCCGAGCGTTGTTCGCTAGCGCGAGGAGAGCGCCGCGCGTCGGGCCAGCACGCGCGGCCACACCTCGGTGTTGATCAGGTGCGGAGGGCGCTCGCCCCGCAGCACCTCCACGACCTGCGAGAGGGCGCGGTCCTGGATGCGGCGCTTGCCCACGCCGGTCGCTGAAGCGATATGCGGCGTGACGATGACGTCATCGCGCGCGAGCAGCGGGTTGCTCGCATCGGGCGGTTCGGGGTCGGTCACATCCAGGCCGGCCCCGCCGAGCCGCCCGGCCACCAGCGCCTCGATCAGCGCGGCCTCGTCCACCAGCCCGCCGCGCGCGGCGTTGATGAACAGCGCGCCGGGCTTCATCAATGCAAAACGGGCTGCGTTCATGACCTTGCGCGTCTCGGGCAGCAGCGGCAGGTGCAGGGAAATCACATCGGCGCGCGGGAGCAGCGCCTCCAGGGTTGGCACGCGCTCGACCTCCAGCGCGCGGGCGGCCTCGTCGCTGATGAACGGGTCATAGGCGATTACCTGCATGCCAAAGGCGCGCGCGAAGCGGGCCACACTCCCACCGATTCGCCCCAGCCCGACCAGCCCCAGCGTCGTCCCGAGCAGCTCCAGCCCCTCGTGCAGGCGGTAGTAGTCGCGTCGTCCGCCCAACGAACGAATGTCCGTATCGCAGCGCTTGAGCTTCTTGGCGACCGCCAGGAGCAGGGCGAAGGTGTGCTCGGCCGTCGACGTCGTGGGGCCGTCCGGCGTGTTGCACACGGCGATCCCGCGCGCCGTCGCGGCGGCGACATCGACGTTGTCATAGCCGATGCCCGTCCGCGAGATCACCAGCAGCTCGGGGGCCAGGTCCATCATCGCCGCGTCGTAGCGCAGCCCGGAGGCGATCGCGGCATGCGCGCCAGGCAGGCCGACGAAGGGCGTCGCAGGCGTGTCCGTCGCCGGCCCGGCAACGGTCGCGAGGCCATCGAGCATGGCCATGAGGTCGGCGGGCAGCAACCACTCGAACCAGACGCGGTAGGTCATGTCACTCCTTGGAAAGGGCGGGCGAGGGCACCGACGACGGCGCCGCGGCGGGCGCAGCGGCCGCGCCGGGGCGAAAGACGCGGGACATCATGAGCACGGCAGCGGCGACATACATCGACGCCGCGAGGATGAAGATGACGTGCGCCGGGATGCCCATCCCGGCCAGCCAGACGCCGATGAAGGGGCCAAACAGCCCGCGCAGCCCGATCACCGAGCGCTGCAGGGCGGCGTATTCGTAGGTGCGGTCGTCGCGGGCCAGCTCGATCGTCGCGGCCAGGAAGGCGAGGTCGATCCCGGCGGAGCCCAGGCCCTGGATGACGAAGGCGGGCAGCAGCATCCAGCCATCCCCGGCCAGCAGATAGCACAACGGAATGATGCCCATCATCAGATACAGCGCCCGCAGTGACCAGATGCCGCTCTTGCGGTCCATGAGCTGGCCCCACACCAGGTATCCGATCAGCCAGGCCACGACCTGCGCGGTGGAGAGCAGCCCAACTTCGGCATACGAGAGGTGCAGGCGGTCGACGATGACGGTGGGGTAGAAGGCGATGGCGATCAGCCCGCCCAACCCAAAGGCGGTCACGGTCAGCAGAAAGACGCGGTAGCGCCGGTCATCGCGCAGGACCGGCCACAGTTCGCGCAACGGACGATGGGGCAGCCCGGCTGCGCCGCCATCCGGCACGCGCAGGCGCGTGAAGAGCAGGGCGGACAGCACGCCGAGGCCGCCGCTCAAGCCGAACAGCCAGCCCGGGCCGGCCTCGTCCAGCAGCCGGCCGGCCAGCGGCGTGATCACGAGCATCGCGGCGGCCATGCCCATCCGCACAAAGGCCATGATGCGCGCCCGCGCCCGGGCGGGATAGATCAGCTGCATCACGCGCGTGTAGGCGGGCGAGGGGAAGGTGTCCAAAAACGTGTAGACCAGCCCGGCCAGAAGCATGGCCGGCGCCGTCACGGCCTGGCCGGCCAACGCAAACACAGCCCGGCTGGCGGCAAGATACCAGGCCAGGGTGCGATGTGCCCCACGCACGGGCATCACCCGCGCCGAGAACGGGGCGAGGAAGAAGCCGACATAGCTCGCGGCCATGTAGGCGGCGATCAGCTCGGGCGTGGCACCCAGCCGCCGCATGACGACCGGGACGAAGCCCATGGCCGCCTGATAGGGCCCAAGGGCCAGCGCGGCCAGCGCCTCGATGCGCATGTTGCGCCGCGTTTCAGCGTCGACGACTCCGGCCAGGGCGTTTTCAATTCGGGCGAGCACCGATCAGCACCTATGCCCGCCATTCTCCATATTTCTCGTCGATCACGCGCAAAAAGTCGGCAAACTCGTCTTCTGAGAAGCACTGATAGGGCGAGAGCAGGCGAAGCGGCATCTCCGGCAGGGCCGCCCGCTTGATCATCTTGTCGTAGGCGCCGTCGATGCGCTCCTGCGCCACGAAACGCGCAAACACATCCGAGTGCATGATGTGGAAGTCGTGCTGCAGGCGGTACAACGCATCGAGATCGCCTGCCACCCCGGCCTCGAAGATCGCGCGCGCCTTGGCGGGGAAGAGAAAGCCGGTCGATGACAGCAGCGAGCACGGGCCGTACTGGCAGCCGTGCGGGTAGTTGTCCTCGCTGAAGAAGTGCTGCAGGTCGGACGCATGTGTCATCAGGTCGGCGGCCCGCGCCGCGCCACCCCCGGTGTTCTTGGTGGCGACGAGGTTGGGGCAGGCATCCGCGACCTTGCGATACTCGCGGCCGGTCAGCAGGCGCTTGGCGCGGGGCAGGTTGTAGTGCAGAAAGCGCGCCTCAGGGAAGCTCCCGCACACATCGCGGAAGAAGGTCAGGATCTCCGGCTCGCGCAGCGGCCCCCAGCTCGGCAGCGAGATCTGAAAAACGCGGAAGCCGATCTCCCAGGCCATCTGCAGCCGCTCGACGAGGTTGGCCGTCGACAGGCCGATCACACCGACCATCGGGCGGGCGCTGGCGCCGCGGGTCTCCTCATGAAAGACGCGCGTCACCTGCGCAAAACGGCGGGTGTCAACGGCATACCCTTCACCCGCCGTCCCGAAGATGTACAGGTCATTGAAGCCCTGCGCCAGGGTGCGCCGCACGATCTGGCGGAAGACGCCATCGATCAGTTCCTCGCGCGCGTCCCAGGGGACCTCGCACGAGACCAGAATGCTGCGCGGATATCGTTGTTGCATGGGCTAGATCTTCAGATTGTGGCCCGACTTGCCGACATGCCCGCCGCCGGCGTTCATCGCCAGGTTGCCGCCGTCCATCGGGATGATCGCGCCGGTGATCCACGATGAGGCATCCGACGCCAGCCACAGGGCCAGCCCCATGATGTCCTCCGGCCGCCCCAGCCGCCCGGCCGGGATGCCGTGCAGGAAGGTCTCGCGCAGCCCGGGCTCGCGGTCCATGCGCGCCTCGAGGCCGTTGGTCGGGTTGGTCACCTGCGCGGGCAGGATGGCGTTGACGCGCACGCCGCGCCCGCTCCACTCGGTGCTGAGCTCCTTGGTCATGTGGATGACCGAGGCCATGGCCATGCCGTAGATCGACTGCTGCCGGGCGAGCGAGGTCACGCCCGAGATCGAGCCGATGCTCATGATGCTGCCCTTGCCCTGGCGCAGCATGCGCCGGCCGGCCTGCTGGGTGTTGTAGAAGCGCCCGAAGACCAGGTTCTGAAAGACATACTGCACCTGCTCGGGGGTCATGTCCTCGGCCGGGCCCTGGGCACCGTTGCCGGCCACGTTGCCGAGGATCTCGACATGGCCAAACTCGCGGTCGAGGACGGCATACACGGCGTCGATGTCGGCGAAGCGCGACACGTCGCAGCGCATCGGGATGACCTTGCGGCCCAGCTTGCTGAGCGTGTCGGCCGTGGCCTCGTTGCCGGCCTGATTCAGGTCGAGCAGGATGAGGTCGGCACCGGCTTCGGCGAAGGCGGTGGCCATCGCGCGGCCCATGCCGCTGGCCGTGCCGCTCACGATTCCAATTCGACCGGACAGATCAAAGAGGTTCATGTCACGTGCTCCAGGGCGACGGGCGGCGAGGCCCGGCGCTAATGCAGGGGAACCCGCGGGTTGACCGTCGGATTGACCAGGTTCTCGCGTGGCGGCCAGCGGCCCGCCAGCACATCGACGACGTTCTGCACTCCGACATCCATCATGTCGTGGCCGGCCTGGATCGAGCCGCCGGCCGTGTGCGGGGTGAGGATGACGTTGTCCAGCCCCATGAGCGGGTGCGCGTTGGGCGGCAGCGCCTCCTGAAAGACATCCAGCTGCTCGTGCGTGTCGATGCCCGCGCCGGCCAGGTGGCCCGCGCGAATCGCGGCGGCCAGCGCCGGCTCGTCGATCAGCGCGCCGCGCGAGGTGTTGATGATTGACGCGCCCGGCTTCATCTTCGCCAGCGCCGCGGCATCGATGAGGTGATACGTGGCCGGCGTGAGCGGGATGTGCAGCGAGACGTAGTCGGAGTCGCGCAGCACCGTGTCCAGGTCGGTCATCGTCACGCCCAACGCATCGGCTTCATCTGTCGGGGCGTTGCGGTTGTTGCGCGTGGCCAGCACGCGCATGCCAAAGCCGCGCGCGCGCCGCGCGGTGTGCACGGCCGAGCGGCCAAAGCCCACCAGCCCCAGCGTCAGGGCGCTGATGCGGCGGCAGCCGGCCATCGACCCGCGCGCCGCGGCGAGCGCGCCGCTGGTGAACAGCCGCTGCGTGCCCGGCAGGCGGCGCTCCAGCCCGAGCAGCATGCCGAAGACGTGGTCGGCCATCTCCTCGACGCAGAAGAAGGGCGTGTTGACCACCGGGATGCCGAGCGCGGTGGCGCGGGCCACGTCGATCTTGTCCGTGCCCGTGCCAAAGCGCGCGATGGCCCGCGCGCGGGTCATGGCCTCGACGACCTGGGCGGGGATGCGCGTGCCGACGACGGCCACGACATCGGCGTCGCGAACAGCCTCGGCCAGCGCGGCCGGGTCGGTGCCGCCGACCTGGCGCGGGGTCAGGCCCGCCTTGCCATACGCAGCAAGCTCGTATGCGCCCGGCAGGAAGATCGGGCCGGTCAGCCGGACGATGACCGCGCGATCATGCGGGATGGCGCTCATCCCTTCGTCGCGCCCGCCGTGATCCCGCTCACGAAGCGGTCGGTGAACAGCAGGTAGAGCAGGGCGATGGGCAGTGAGGACACCGTCGCGGCGGCCATCAGCGGCCCGAAGATCAGGAAGTCGCCCGAGTTGAACGCGCCAACCACGCCCGAGGTCAGCATCTTGTTCATCTCGCCGTTGACAAAGGCGATGGAGTACAGCAGCTCGTTCCACGAGGCCGTGAAGGCGAAGATGCCGGCGGTGATGATGCCCGGCGTCGCCATTGGCAGCGTGATGCGCCAGATCGCCCCGAGCCGGCTTGCGCCGTCCACCATCGCGCACTCCTCGGGCTCATGCGGCAGGCTGGAGAAGTAGCCGCTCAGCAGCCAGGTCGCAAACGGGATGAGGAAGGTGGGGTAGGTGATGTACAGCGAAGAGAGCTCACCCAACATCTTCCAGTCCTTGAGGATCTGCGCCAGCGGGACGAAGAGAAAGCCCTTCGGAGCCAGGTAGGTGATGAACACGAGCGCGCCGGCCAGCGCCGCGCCCTTGAAGCGCATGCGGGCGATGGCGAAGCCGGCCATGACCGAGATCACGACCGAGATCACGGTCGTGACGACCGAGACCAGCAGCGTGTTGCCGAACCAGATGAAGTAGCGCGGCGTCTTGAACAGCAGGTCGTAGTTGCCCAGGGTCGGGTTGCGCGGGATCAGGAAGTTGCCGCTGAAGTCGTAGATCTCGATCTCGGTCTTGAGCGAGGTGATGAACGCCCAGTAGAACGGGAAGAGCAGCACGAAGAAGATCGCGCCCAGCAGCAGGTAGAAGGCCACGCTGCGCAGGATCTTGCGCGGGCCAGGTCGGGAGGAGAGGATCTGTGCGGCCATGGCTAGATGTTGTCCTGCTGGCGGCGCACGCGCAGGAGCGAGGCGATCACCAGAATCACCAGTATGGGGAACATCGACATCGTGACCGCCGCGCCCAGACCGATCAGCCCCGAGCCGAGGGTGAGGTTGTAGCTGGTCAGCGCGAACAACGTCGTGGCGTTGTTGGGCCCACCGCGGGTGAGCAGGAAGGGCAGGTCGAAGTCACCCAGCGTGCCGATGGTCGAAATCAGCATGACGATGATGACGACCGGCAGGATGATCGGGAACGTAATGCGCCAGAACGACACCCACGGCGACGCGCCGTCGATGCGGCTGGCCTCGATGATCTCAGTCGAGACGCCCTGGATCGCGGCCAGGAAGGTGATCCCAAAGAAGGGCACGCCGCGCCAGACGTTGATGAAGATCAGCGACGCCATTGCCCAGGTCTCATCGCGCAGGAAGGGCAGGGGCTGGGCCAACAGGTGCAGCTTGCCCACCAGCACTTCGTTGATGATGCTGAACGCCGGGCTCAGGATCCAGTTCCAGATCAGCGTCGAGAAAACCGTCGGCATGATCCACGGGATCAGCATGAGCGCCTTGGCCGCGCGCTGGCCGACAAACGGGCGGTTGAGCAGCGTGCCCAGCACCAGCCCCCCGGCAAACTTGAGCACCAGGGCGAAGACGGTGTAGACGATGGAGTTGACCACCGTCTTGGCAAACAGCGTTGTGCTGAGCAGCTTCTGGTAGTTCTCGAAACCGGTGAAGTTGGCGGCCGAGCCCGCCTCCTTGTCGGTGAAGCTGAGGTAGACGGCGTAGAAAAACGGATACGCCATCATCACCGCGAGAAAGACGAAGCCCGGGCTGAGCAGAATGGGGCCGAGGGTCTTGTCCTTGTGCAGGACGCGCCCAAAGAAGGCGCTGAGGGGGGAAGGCTGGGAGCGGGGTGCCGTCGTCATAGGGATCTCGCCGAAATCGCAGCCCAAACAGTGGGGCCAGGCCCCCGGACGCACGCGCCCGGGAGCCTGGCCAATGAACCGCGAAGTGCTACGACAGCAGCTTCAGGTCGTTGATTTCCTTGAGCACGCCATCCAGCGCGGCGCGCGCGTTGCCGGTGCTGCAGGCCTGCGAGAAGAGCTTGCCGACCATGACCTTCTCCTGCATCAGGCCGGAGAGCTTGGTCTGGTTGGGCAGCGCATACCCGGCGGGCAGGGCCAGCTTGAACATTTCCTTGGCGATGGCCAGCTTCGGATCGGCCGGCCAGATGTCTGCGCTCTCGTACTTCGGCAGCACGGGCAGGATGTAGCCCTGACCGGCCTTGTAGAACTTGGACATGTTCGCCATGGAGAAGAACTGCTTGATCATGTCCTTCGCGGCGTCCAGGTCGGCACCCTTGGTGTGGTTGAGGACGCCCCACCACGGCAGCGTGCAGGCGCCGAAGCGGCCGGCCGGCCCCTTGGGCGGCAACGCGTGGTTCATGCCAGCAGCGACCTTGGGCGTATTCTTCAGCGCCGGCAGGTAGATCGTGTTGACGTTGGCCGTCATCGAGATCTTCTCGGCAAGGAAGCCGGCGTTGTTCGCGCCGTCGTCGTAGGCGACTTCACCGGGGTCACCCGCTTCGTTGTGCAGCTTGATCGCGAACTCGAGGGCGGCGATCGTCTCCTTGCTGTCCAACGCAAGCGAGCCATCCGGGTTGAATTCCTTCGCCCCGAACGCCCACAGGATGAGATACGGGGCGGCGTTGCCGTCGCCACCGGCCTTGTCCGAGAGCGTCATCCCGAACGGGCGGCCCTTGGCCTTGAGCTTCTTGCCCAGCGCCAGCGCCTCCTCCCACGTGTCAGGGAACTTGTCGACGCCCTCTTCCTTGAGCCAGTCCTGGCGGTAGTTGATGAACCAGTTGTGCTGGCCGAGCGGGACGGCGATCCACTTGCCCGCGCTGGTGCACTGGAAGGGTCCGGCCGGCAGGTAGCCGCCGCCCTCCGCGCCGAGGAACGTGGCAACCTCGGTGACGTCGGCGAGGCTCTTGGCGAAAGTGGCCGGCGGGTTGGCCAGCTGGATGATGTTGGCCCCGCTGCCCGTCTCGATCGCGGTCTGGATCTTGGCGTTCAGGTTGGTGGCCTCGCGCTCGAACGTCAACGTAACGTTGTTCTGCTTGGCCCAGTCGTTGCAGAACGTGTCGATGACCGGGTCGAGTTCCGGGAGGAAGCTCCACGGACCGCCCAACCAGTTGACCTTGGCCCCCTTCAGAACGACGGGTGCCTTGGTGGCCGCCGCCGCCGGGACGGCCGTGGCGGCCGGTGCGGCTGGCGCCGCAGGCTGGCAGCTCGCGAGCGCGGTCGCGCTGGCACCCAGCGCCGCGGCCCCCGCGCCCTTGAGAAATGTGCGTCGCGTCACCCCTTTGCTTTGCGTCATGGCAGTTCGTCTCCTCTTGGCTGAATGTGGCGAGAACCGATGCCCGGTACCCCCTGCGGTCCCTCCGAAGGGGGCTGACCCGGCGCAATGGGCGCGTTTCCGCGCTTGGCGATGCAGTGTATTGAAATTCTGTAAATTGTCAACAGAGTTTCTCGTCCCGACCTCGGATGTTTCGCGCGGGGAATCGCCGCAGCGGTCAGTGCGCGGCGCCCTCGGCCGGCCCTTGCGCGGCGCGCCAGGCCTCGTACTCGGCCTGCGCCGCCGGCGTGAGTGGGTAGTACGTGCGCAAGTCACCGCCCTGGGACAGCCGCAGGCGGGTAAAGGTCTCCCACTCGTTTTTCTCGTAGGCGTGCCTGGCCACCTCGGGCGCGAGCGCGACCGGGACGACGATGGCGCCATCGTCGTCGGCGATGATGACGTCGCCGGGCATGACGAGCACCCCCGCGCAGGCGATGGGGGCGTTGACGGCGAAGGGCATGATCCCGTTTTGCCAACCATGGTTGGGCGTGACGCCGCGCATCCAGAAGCCGAGATCGATGCCCTGCACATGCGGCCAGTCGCGCACGCAGCCGTCGATGACGACACCCACGCCGCCCCTGCCCTTGAAATACGTCAGCATCATCTCGCCAAAGACGCCCGAGGCCATGTCGCCGCGCGCGTCCACGACGATGATGTCGCCGGGCCGGGTGTGATACATGACGTGCCGGTGCAGCTGCATCTCGGGATCCGCGTACTCGTGGTTGGCGGACATGTCCTCGCGGCGCGGCATCCACTGCAGGGTGAGGGCGGGGCCGGCCACGCAGCGGCCCGGCCGCCACGTCGTCAGCCCGGCCAGATGCGGGTTGCGGATGCCCAGCTTGTAAAGCTCACCCGCGGCCGTGGCGGTGCCGACGCGCTGCAGCGCGGCCACCAGGGCGGGGTCGGGGCGGGTGATGTCCGGGGTCTGGATCATGCGCGGCCTCCGGGCGGCGCGACGCCAAGCGCGTCGCACAACGCCAGCAATTCAGCCCAGGTGGGCTGCGGGATGGGGATGCCGCTGACCGCCCGCGCGCGGCGGGTGTCCGCCTCATGGTCGCCGGGGAGTTGAACGCGCTCGTGCCCGCGCGCCGGCGTCGTCGACGCGATGGTCTGGCGGTAGGCGTCCACCTGGCCGCGGAAGCCAGCGGCATCGGTAAAGGCGGGGATGTTCAGCGCGAGGAAGAGCGGGCCGTTGCCGTAGTGCTTCTCCGGCAGCGGCGAGACCCATCCCCCCGACAACGCCCCACCGAGAAACTCCACCATCACGCCGAGCGCATAGCCCTTGTGCCCGGCCGCCGGAAGCAGCGCGCCGCCGGCGAAGAAATCGGCCGGGCGCGTGCTCGGGTTGCACTCGGCATCGACGAACAGCCCGGGCGCCATGGCCTCGACGCCGCGCGCCTGGGCCAGCGCGATTTTGTTGCCGGCCACCATCGAAGTTGCCAGGTCGGTCAGCAGTGGCCGCTCCGGGTCGGAGCCCGGGGCCGCCCACGCAATCGGGTTGGTGCCCAGCCGCTTCTGCGCCCCGCCATACGGCAGCACGGCCGGGCCGGCGTTGCACACCACCACGCCCGTCATCCCGGCGCGCGCAAAACGCTCGACATACTCCCCCACGCGCCCGATGTGGTGGCAGCGCTGAACGGTCACCGCGCCGACGCCGCTCTCGCGCGCCAGCTCGATCGCCTGCGCCGTCGCCGCGCGGGCTGCTGATTGCCCCCAGCCCCATCCGCCATCCAGCACCGCCATGGCACCGGCCCTCTTGAGTACGCTCACCCGCGTCGCCGCCGCCACGACGCCCTTTTGCGCCATGCCGATATACCCGGCCAGCAGCTGGATGCCGTGCGAGTCGTGGCCGGCCATGTTCGCCCCGACCAGCGACTCGGCGACATCGTTGGCCAGGTCGGGCGGCGAGCCCGAGGCGACGAGCAAGGCGCGCGCGAGCGCGAGGGTGTCCTGTTCCGAGCGGGTGATGACCGGGTTCATGTTCGTCTTCCTTGGGGTGAATGTTTAACGTTGGACCGGATTGCTCAGGGTGCCGATGCCCTCGACGGTGATGCTGATCGTGTCGCCGTTCTGCAGAAAGACGGGCGGCGTGCGCGCCCCGCCCACGCCGTCGGGCGTGCCGGTCAGCAGGATGTCGCCGGGTTCGAGCGTGACAAGCCGCGACAGATAGCTGATGAAGAAGGGCACGCTGAAGATCATCAGCCGCGTGTTGCTGTGCTGCATCTCCTGGCCGTTCAGGTGCGCGCTGATCTCGAGCCCGCCCGGATCGCCGATCTCATCGGCCGTCACCAGCGCCGGGCCGAGCGGACAAAACGTGTCCAGCATCTTGCCCTGATCCCACTGATGCGTCAGCCGCTGCAGGTCGCGCGCGCTCACGTCGTTGGCGCAGGTGTAGCCCGCCACGTAGTCGAGCGCGCGGGCCTCGGGCACGTCGCGGCAGGGCCGCCCGATCACGACCGCCAGCTCGGCCTCGTAGTCGGGCTTCTCTGTCGCGGCTGGGACGATGATGGGCGCGCCCGGCCCGATCACCGCGGTCGCCGGCTTGAGGAAGATGATCGGATGTTCCAGCACCTCGGCGCCGCCTTCGCGGGCGTGCGCGGCGTAGTTGCGGCCGAGGCAGAGGATCTTGCCCGGGCGCGGGACCGGCGCGTGGAGGGTGAGCGTGGAGAGGGCGTGGTGGGCGCTGGATGGCGCGGCCCGCAGCGCAGCGGCTGCCGCGCGCAGGCCGGCCTCGCCGCGCGCGAGCAGGTCGATCATGCGGGTGGGCAGGGCGCCCTCGGCGGCGACGGCGAGGTCGGCCACGCCGGCATCGTCGAGTGCGCCGATGCGCGGGGTGGACCCGGAGGGAGAGAAGGTGACGAGTTTCATCGCAATGCCGTTGAGAATAGCCCCGTTCGGCCGCAACCGCA
>JAIBCK010000057.1 GCA_019694215.1 Thermoflexales bacterium | reverse complement strand
TACGTTGTGCGGACGCTTCGCCCGCCCCCGTGCCCGGCACCGAAGGCATCGCCGCATCCTTCGACTTCGGTGGCCGGCGATTGGGCAGGTTCACAGAAGCACGATGGCAGCCGGCCCGCCTACAGGTAGCGCCCGAACCAGGCCAGGGTCTCGCGCCAGGCACCGACGCTGGCAGACTCGTGAAAGCGCGCGCCGGTGTCATTCTGGAAGGCGTGATCGGCCCCCTCCCAGATGTGGCTTTCATACGTTTTGCCCGCGTCCTTCATGGCCTTGGCCAGGTCCGGGATGCCCGCATTGATGCGCGTGTCATTGCCGCCATAGTGCGCGAGGATCGCCGCACTCGTGCTTGTGACCAGCGTGAGCGGCGTAGGGATCGGGCCGTAATACGGCACCGCCGCCGCCACCTTGGCGTTGGCCCCCGCGATGCGCAAGGTCAGCCCGCCGCCAAAACAGAATCCGACCACGCCCACCTTGCCGGCCTTGACCCCGGCCTGCGTCAGCAGAAAGTCGATCCCGGCGCTGAGGTCCTTGACATGGTCCTCGGGCTTGGCCGCCGCAAGAATCCCGGCGACCTGATCGAACGTCGACTTGTCCGTGCCGCCGCTGCGCGACACGAGGTCGGGTGCCAGCGCAATGAAACCAGCCTTGGCCAGCCGTCGCGCGACATCCTTGATGTGCTCCTGCAGGCCGCGGTTTTCATGGATGACCAGCACACCGGGATACGTGCCCTCCTTCTTCGGGCGGGCCAGATAGCCCAGCACGTCGACGTCGCTCTTGAAGGTCACCGGTCCCCCGATGATGTCGGGATCGTTGGCCGCGACGGTAAGCGGGCCACGCGCGCCACTTGGCGTCGCCGCCGGGGCGGCCGTCGCAGCGGGCGCCGCGGGTTTGCCGGTCGGGGCGGCTGTGGGGGGCACGGCCGTGGGAGCTACCGTCGGCGGTGCCTGCGCCACGCCGCAGGCCGTCATCAGCGCGGAGGCCCCACCCACCCCGCACACCGTAATCAAACGGGCGATCATCTTGCGGCGGGAGATGTAGCCATCGACGTAGTCCTCGATAGTCTCCTCACCCACATACACCTGCATCGGGGTCAGGTCTTCAATACGGGTCGAACGACGGGCTCGGTTTGACATGGCACCTCCTGAAATGCACCAACACTTGCGACACGCAAGCTTGTCGCAGGACCGCTTCTAGCGGGGCGAACTGAGAAGTTTCTGAAGAAGGACGGATTCGCCGGTGGCGTCGTCGATGCGACCATCCAACCAGGCGTCGCGCAGCGCGGCGAGCACGCGCCCGTAGGCGGGCCCCGGCGGCAGCCCGGCAGCACGCAGGTCGTCTCCCGTCGTTATCGGGCGCACCCGGCGCCAGTCCGCCCACTCGCGGCGGGCCGCCTCACGCTTGGCCGGCGTGGGATCGAAGAGCCAGGCCAGCAGCAGGGCAAGACCCCCGAAGCCGCGCAGCAGCGCGGACCTGGCGCTGGCTGGCGCGTCGCCGAACAGCTGGCCCGACAACGTGCTGAGCGGGCCGGCCTCGACCAGCGCCTCGCGCAGCGGGACGGTGAACGGGATGCGGTCACACCAGCGCTGAATGGCGAAACCCCCGGCGTTGTAGGTGAGTGCCCCCCACCCCGCTGCGGCGCGGATCTCGGCCTGGTCGAGGTCGAGTCTGTCCCACGGAAATACGGCATCCGCCAGGATGTCGTTGACGTGGTCGAGGCGGGTCCTCAGCTGCGCCGCGCCCGGGACCGGGATGCCGAGCGCGCGGAAGAAGCCGTCCTCGTGCAGCGCCGCCAGGGCGTTGCCGCCAGTCTCCTCCGCAAAGACGTATTCCAGGTCGGATTTCAGCCGCTCGCCCGAGAGGGCCGGCAAATGCGGAAGCCCGGCCGTCATCCAGGTCCGCGTGGCGGGCTGGATGTCAAAGCCAAAGCGGGCGGCATAGCGCACGGCGCGGAGGATGCGGGTGGGATCGTCGATAAAGCTGGCGGGATGCAGCGCGCGAACCTGCCGTGCGCGCAGATCAAGCAGCCCACCCAGCGGGTCGAGCAGCGCCGATCCGTCCACCCCAAGGGCCATGGCATTGATCGAGATATCGCGACGCCGCAGGTCGATCTCGATGGGCACGCCAATCTCGACTTCGGGCAGCGCGGCAGGCTGGGCGTAGACCTCGCTGCGCGTCGAGGCCAGGTCGTGGCGCCCCCCTTCGATGGCCCAGGTGGCCGTGTGAAAGCGCGGGTGCACCTGAAGGGTGCCGCCGGCGCGGGCCGCCAGCGCCTGCGCAAAGGGGACGGCATCGCCTTCGACAGCAAAATCGATGTCGACGATCGCACGGCCCAGACAGGCATCCCGCACGGCACCGCCCACCACAAACGCACGTTGGCCGCGTTGGCGGGCCAACGCCGCGATGTGTTCGATCACGATACGTTGTGCCGGAGAAGCATGCGCCCGCACGGCATCGAGGTTCATGCCGGGATTATAGGGTTCCGAGCGCGCGCGGCTACCAGATGGATGGCAGGGCGGCCCCCCGGTGGGCCGAGCGAAGGCGCGACTGGGCGGCCCGCCAGCGCGCGATGCGGGCGTGGTCGCCGCTGAGCAGGACCTCAGGGACGTTCCAACCGCGGAACTGGGCCGGCCGCGTGTAGTGTGGGTATTCGAGCGTGCCCGGCGTGGCGTGCGATTCGACCAACGGTGCAAACTCAGGCAGCACCCCGGGCACGAGGCGCGCGACGGCGTCGATCACCACCATCGCTGCAAGCTCGCCGCCGGTGAGGACGAAATCGCCGATGCTGATCTCGTCATCGCACAATCCGTCGCGCACGCGCTCATCCACGCCCTCGTAATGGCCGCAGATCAGGCTCACCCGCGCATGCGCGGAGAGCTCCTTCGCCACGGCGTGCGTGAACGGCCGGCCTGCGGCGGAGAGCAGGATGACCGGGCCGGGGCGCGCCGGCTTTGCCTCGCCGGCTTTGGCGGGGCCAATGCCCAGCACGGATTCAACGGCGGCGAAGATCGGATCGGGCTTCATCACCATGCCCCCGCCGCCGCCAAAGGCATAGTCGTCGGTGATGCGGTGCCTGCCTTCGGCCCAGTCTCGGACGTTGTGCGCGGCGATCTCGATCAGCCCCGCCTCGACCGCCCGACGGATGATGCTGTCCGCAAACGGGCTTTCGAACATCCCCGGAAACAGGGTGAAGACATCGAAGCGCACTAGCGTTTGCCCGTCTTCTGCGCCGGCTTCGCGCCGCCGCGCTCGGCTGTGCGGATGCGGTCGAGGATGTCGAGGGGGTGGCTGATCGCGGACGGAATCACACGCATCTCGACGCCCTTGGCCACCTCGATGCGGGCCAGATCCGCCTCGCGGTCCAGAAAGGTCAGGCGACCGATGATGCCACCCACGGTGACGACCTCATCACCCACTTTGATTTGCTCGAGCACCTCCTGCTGGGTGGCGCGCGCGCGACGTTGGGGGAGCGCAACCAGCACCCAGACCAGCAGCAGGACCAGGGCGAGCACGGTTGCGACGACAATGGAAAAGAACTCGGTATTCATGCAAACGCTTCCGAAGGGATTATAGCCAGCGCTCGGATGGCAACCCTTTTTGTGTGTATGATTTGGGCAGGCATGGGAGGCCGGACATGAATCAAGTCGTTGTCAAACGCAAGTACAGCTCGCTTCGCTTCATCGGTTCGCTGATGAAGGTGTTCGCCTGGATCTCACTGATTCTGGGCGTCTTCGCTCTGGTCGGGTCGGTGCTCGGGGCCGCGACCAATTCGGTGCGCGTCAACGTATGGCAGCCGGAGGCCGCCTCGGCACTCAACACGATGGGCCTGTCGCAGTCGCTGGTGAACCTGATTCTGGTCGGGCTGGGCGGTCTGGGGGCCATTCTTGGCGGCATCTTCGCCTATCTCGCCTTCATGGCCGCCGGCGATCAGATACACGTCATGGTGGATACCGAGCACAATACGCGGGCCATGGTCGAGCTGATGACCCGTCTGGTGACGTTGCAGACGCCGCTGCCAACCCCACCCGTCACCAGCGCACCGGCCGTCGCGATCAGCGAGCCGGGCAACTGACCTCCGGCGCGCCGAGCGCCGATCGCTGAGACCGCATTTCACGAGCAGCCCCCATCGGCAACGTGCCGGCGGGGCTGCTCGCTGGTTTTTCGGGTCGCGGCTGGAGAGATCGCCCCCTTCCCGCTCAGCGGCGGTTCCGGGAGCGCTCAGCGAGGCGGCCCAGAATCCGGGCATGTCCCAGGGTTCCTGTTATGGTAAGTGCCACCGTCGACGTCGCGCCAACTCGCGCGCAGCGTTGCACCCAAATGCGCGTCAAGACGGGGCCGGCGCAGGGGCGCTGGGCGCACCCACCCTGACCGCTGCGGCATCGCCCGTGGGTGTTCGACATGACCGCTTGGAGGCTTTTGGCGGCTTCGCAGGCGCGGGGCGGTAGAATCGTTTGGCTTGAACCCGAGACCTCCGGCTCCCCGTTCGCCATCGAACATTCGTGAGAGCGTTCGCGCGCTGACGCAGTATCTGCGCACCGACGATGCGCGCTGGAAGGCGCTGGTGGTGGTAGGGCGCTACACCTCCCACATCGCCATCATCGTGGTGGTGGCGGCGGCGGTGGCGCTGGCCGGCTCCTCGCTCACCCGCCCCACCGTGCTGAGCCCGACGCCCGAAGCATCCGGGCAGACCGCGCCGGGTCCGGTCACGACGGGCAGCGACAGCGCCTCCGTGTTTGCCGAGGCCGGCGGCGGCCGCCTCCTGTCCGTGGCGCTGCTGCAATCGTATGGTGCTTCGATCAACCAGGATGTCGGCGTCGTCACCCGGCAGGCGTTGCTGCAGACGTCGCGGCAGGCCGATGAGCGGCGCGGCATCATCACCTATACCGTGTCGGCCGGTGACACGATCGAGGGCATCGCTGCGCGCTTTGGCATTCTGCCGACGACGATTGCCTGGGCGAACAAGGACGTCGAGGACCAGCCCGACCTGCTCTCGCTGGGTCAGATACTGACCATCCTGCCCGTCGACGGCGTGTATTACACCGTGCAGGCCGAGGACACCATCGACAGCATCGCCAAGAAATTCAAGGCCAAGCCGGAGGACATCCGCAAGTCGCCGCTCAACAACCTGGGATCGGGCGGCAACCTGTTGATCGGCTCGCGCATCGTAGTGCCGGACGGCGTCAAGCCCTTCGAGGCGCAGGTCGTCGCCAACAACCAGCGCTCAACGGCCAGCGGTCAGGTGATCGCGCCCCGGGCTGGCGCCGCCCCCGTGGCGGCGCGCGGGCGGTTTGTCTGGCCGACGCGCGGATTCATTTCGCAGGGCTTCTGGGCCCTACATCGTGCGTTGGACATCGCGGCCGGCATCGGCACGCCGATCGTGGCATCGGACAACGGCGTCGTGGAATTCGCGGGCTGGAGCACGGTGGGCTATGGCTATCTGCTCATCGTCAACCACGGCAACGGCTTCAAGACCTACTACGCCCACAACAGCCAGTTCTTTGTCGGCGTGGGACAGGCCGTGCGGCAGGGGCAGACCATCGCTGCGATGGGAAGCACGGGCAACTCGACCGGCCCACACTGCCACTTCGAGATCCGCCTGAACGGCGTGCTGGTCAACCCGCTGGTCTACCTGCCCTGACGGAGGGCATGATGCGCGAGCGCGGCCAGCCACGGCGAACCCCGAGCCTGGGGGCCATCCCGAAGAAGGTCCTGCGCGATGGCCTTGGCAACCGGGCGCGCGCGCTGCTGGTCGTGCTCTCGATGGCGGTCGGCGTGTTTGCGGCCGGGTCGATGGCCAGCGCGCGGCTGATCATCCTCGAGGACCTGCAGGCGCAATATGACGCCTCATACGACACCAGCGTCAACATCTCCGCCAGCCGGCTGACCGAGGATTTCATCGACAGCGTGCGTGAGATGCCCGGCGTGGCCGAGGCGGAGGGGCGCACCGTGATCCTGCTGCGGGTGAGGATTCCGACACCGGAAGGCGTCAAACGCAGCAATCTCATCCTGAACGTTCTCCCGGATTTTGCGGCACCGCGGATCAGCCTGATCAACATCATCGCCGGTCCGGCCGAGCCACCCCGCCGCGAGATGATCCTCGAGCGGGCATCGCTGGAGCTGCTTGGCGTGGCCGGCATTGGCGACTCGATCACCGTCGAGCTGAACAATGGGACGACGCGGCAGATCCGCGTGGCCGGGCTGGCGACGGACATCAACGCGCCGCCGCCGCGCTTTGCCAACTTCGGGACGGGCTACATCACTTTTGACACGCTGGCCTGGCTGGGCTATTCGCGCGACTACGGCCAGATGCGGGTTCGGGTGAGCGAGGGGCTGACCGACCGCGCGCACATCACGGCCGTCGCCAACGAGATTCAGAAGCGGGTGGAGGACAGCGGCCGCAGCTTCGGCAGCGCCGGCATCCAACAAAGCCCGGGGAAACACTTCGCCAACGATCAATTGCAAGCCGTGTCGCTGATCCTGGCCGCCATCGGCGGGCTGGCGCTGCTCTTGAGCGGCTTCCTCGTCGTCAATACCGTCACGGCCATCCTGCAGCAGCACGTCCGGCAGATCGGGATCATGAAGGCGGTCGGCGCGCGCGGGCGACAACTGGTGCTCATGTATCTGGCGATGACGCTGACCCTGGCCTTGATCTCGCTCTTCGTCGCCCTACCCTTGACGGATCTCGGAGCGCACGCCATCGCCTCCTACATGGCAGGGTTGCTCAACTTCGAGATCACGACGGTGGGGACGCCGCCCGAGGCCGTGGCCCTGCAAATCGCCGTGGGGCTGGTCGTGCCCGCACTCGCGGCGCTGGCCCCGATCCTGACCGGCACGCGGTTGAGCGTGCGCGAGGCGATGACGTGGTCGTCGCTCTCGCTTGGTGGGACCGGGGCGCGACGGCGCTCCCCTTTGCTGGCCCGCCTGCCCCGTCCGCTCACGCTGTCGGCGCGAAACACCTTCCGACGGGCCAGCCGCCTCACGCTCACACTTGGCACGCTGGCCCTGAGCTCGGCGATGTTCGTCTCGGTCTTCGGCGTGCGCGCATCACTCGACCACGCCCTCGATCGCTCCCTGGCCTACTGGTCGTTTGACGTCGAGGTGAGCCTGGCGCAGTTCGCCCCCGAGGACCGCCTGGTGAGCGAGGCGCTCGCCGTTCCGGGCGTGACGGGCGCGCAGGCGTGGTATTTCGGCGGCGCGCGGCGCGTGCACGCGGATGGCACCCTCAGCCGCGGCCTGGCCATCGACGCGGTGCCGGCCGACACGCCGTATCTGCGTCCCACGCTGCTCGCCGGACGTTGGCTGATTCCGGAGGACCGCGCGGCGCTGGTGGTCAACACCGCCTTTCTCGAAGACGAGCCCGATGTAGGCGTCGGCGACGTCATCCCGCTGCGCGTCGGGTCGCGCACCTTCCCGTTCGAGATCGTCGGCGTGACCGAGAGCGCGTTGACGGGCCAGGTGCGCAACGCACGCAGGGCCTACGCGAACCTGAGCGGCTACCGCGACGTGGTTGGGATCGGACGGGTCGCCCGCACGCTGGTGGTCACAACCGAAAGCCATGATCCGGCGGCGCAGGCGCGCACCGCCCGCGCGCTGGAAACGCAGTTCAAGGGGCGCAACCTGCGCGTGGACACCTACGAGACCATCAGCGAGCGACGCGACCAGATCGACTTCCAGTTTCAGATCCTGATCGTCTTTCTCGGCATGATGGCGGGGCTGCTCTCGGTCGTGGGCGGGCTGGGGCTGGCCGGGACGATGAGCATGAACGTGCTCGAACGGACGCGCGAGATTGGCGTGATGAGGGCCATTGGCGCGGGCGACTTTGCCGTGCGGGCCATCGTCGTCGTCGAAGGCCTGGTGATCGGCTGGCTGGCGTGGGCGCTGGGCGGGTTGCTCGCTGCGCCGCTGAGCGCCGCGATGAGCGTCGCGGTCGGGCAGGCTTTCATTCGCCAGGCGCTTCCCTTTGTTTACGCCTGGCCGGGGCTCGGTGTGTGGCTGCTCGTGATCTCAGTGCTCAGCGTCGGGGCGAGCCTTGTGCCCGCCTGGCGCGCATCCACGCTCACCGTGCGCGACGCGCTGGCCTACGAGTAGGCCAGACGCCCTCAACCCAGCCAGAGCGTTCGCCGACTTGAGAGAAAGAAGCGTTGTGCGGCCAGGAAGACCGCGAGCGGCGGCAACGCATACAGGGCCGCGCCAGCCATCACGATCGACCAGCGGGTGCGGTCGGCCTGTTGCAGGATGGACAGCCCGACCGGGAGCGTATAGCGGGCCGGCGTCTTGAGGTAGAGCAGCGGATCGATGTAATCGCCCCAGTAGCTGATGAAGCACAGCGCCGTCACGGCCAGGATCGTGGGACCGACGACGGGCATGGCCACCGACCACCACACCCTCAGCGCGTCGGCGCCATCGAGCGCGGCGGCATCGAGCAATCCCTCCGGCAGACGGCGAAACGCCCAGGTGAACATCAGGGTGAAGAGTGCGCTGGTGCCCATGAACGCGGGGAGGATCAGCGCCAGGGGCGTATCCATCAGCCCCAGCCACTTGACCAGCAGAAAGCGTGGCAGCCAGATCAGGCCCTGCGGGACGAGCAGCGCGACGAGGGCAAAAGCGGTCAGCGCGCGCTGTTCGCGCGGTCGGGCATGTGCAATGGCGAGGCCAGCCCACGACGCCACCAGCAGCGTGAGCGGGATCGCGACGGCCACGACGAGCAACGAATTGGCCCCATATGCGAGCAGGTTGCCATCGCGCAGCGCGCGTCCGAAATTGTCCAACGTTGCCTGCGCGGGGAGGAGCTCCAGTCGCGTCGGGTACGGCCGATCGATGGGCCGGAGCGACATCGAGACGGTGAAGAAGAGTGGCGCGAGAAACACGGCGGCTCCCAGCGCGCTCACCAGGTGCCACAGTGCGCGGGTGGCGGTGCCTTCACGCTTCATCGGCATACCACCCGCGCCGGGCAAAGCGCCAGAACGCGAACAACACCAGCGCCGCCAGCACGATCATGAAGACAATGGCCGCCGAGCCCTGGCCGAAACGCAGGTAGTCTATTGACGTGATACGGGCGTAGAGCGGGATGAACAGCGTGTTGTAGTACGGGTCACCGCCGGTCATGATGGCGGTCATCGGGAACGTCCACGGCAGCAGGAAGATGGCGTCGCGCACCACGATCAGGGCGAGCCAGGGCAGCGAGAGCGGCAGGGTGATGTGACGGAAAAGCGCCCAACGGCCCGCGCCATCCACCATCGCGGCCTGGATGCGCTCGGCTGGGATGCCGCGCAGGCCGGACAGCGCAATGACAAAGCCCTCGCCGATCTGCAGCGCCGCCATCATGACAAAGACCAGGCGGGCAGCGTTTGGATCGGCCAGCCAGCCCGGCTGTGCGAGCCCCATCGCCTTGAGCGCAAGATTGAGCGGGCCATACATCGGATTGACGATCCACACCCAGGTCAGCGCATAGGCGACATCGGGGAGAACGGAGGGCAGGTAGACGAGCGCGCGATACAGCCCGGCGCCGCGACGCGGGTGGCTTAGCCAAAGCGCGGGCAAATACGCGCCGAGTAGACGGATCGGCAGGCTGAGCAGCAGAAATTCCACCGAGTTGCGCAGCACCGTCTGGAAGACTGGCTCCTGCAGCAGGTGCGCAAAGTTGTCGACGCCGACCCAGTGCGGCGTGGAGAGCCCGTCGAAATCGGTGAAAGCGAGCCCCAGCGCAAGAAGAGCCGGGCCGATCAACAGGATGATCGACCCGGCCACAAACGGCAGGAGCATCAGGCGGTAGCCGCGCGCGCGCATGTCGGCGATGAGGCTACCACAGGCAGGCGCTGGCCAGACGCACTACTTGAGCAGCACTTCGACCTGTTTGTTGATCGTGGCCACCGCGTCGGAGACCGATTGCACCCCGTAGTAGGCCTTCTCGAACTCCTTGGTGATGGCGGTCTCGATGGCGGGCCAGTTCTTGTGCGTCGGGGCCGGGCGAAGCGGCGTATCGAGCCACACCCGCGAGTTGGCGGGTTTGGCGTTGGGATCCAGGAAGACCGGTGACTCGGCCACGGCCTTGAGAGAGGGCACCAGGCGCCCGATCGCCGTCATCGTTTTCTGCCCAACCGGGCCGGCCGCAAACTCGATCAGCTTCCAGGCGGCGTCGGGGTTCTTGGCCTTGGCGGGCAGGCAGTATGCGTCGCTGTGCAGGATGCTGGTGGGTGAGCCCATACTCGGCAACGCGGCCACATCCCAGTCGAAACTGTCCTTGATCGTGCTGCGGAACGTGGCCGTGACGCGGCGACTGTCCATGTACATGCCGAGCTTGCCGTTCATGAAGCGCGTCATCGAGTCCTCGGCCTTTTCGGCAGCGGCATTGGGGGCCACGCCATATTTCACCTGCAGGTCGATGTAGCGCTGGATGGCAGCCTGTGCGGCGGCACCATCGAGCGCCAGCCGTGTGGGGGTCAGGGGGTCATTGACGATTTCGCCGCCAGCGCTCCAGACATACGGGGCGACGCGGAAGAAGCTGATCTCGGTGCCATACCCAAAGATCGTCCCTACCTTGGCGTCCTCGTGCATGATGGCGCGGGCAGCGGCGACGAAGTCATCCCACGACCAGCCGGCCCTGGGATATGCGACCTTCGCGGCATCGAAGAGCGCCTTGTTGTAATAGATCACCGCGCTCGACATGTTGGAGGGCACGCACCAGGTCTGTCCGCGCCACTTGAGCGGGGCGAAGGCCGCAGCGTAGAAGTCAGCCTCCTTGAGTGTCGTCGAAGCGGCGAGTTTGTCGGTGATGGGCGAGAGCTGGGCCTTGTCGGCATACGGTGCCGTGCGCTGGTAGTTGAGGAAGACGACATCGGCGGGCGTGCCGGCGACGAGGTCGGCATCCAGCCGGTTGCGATAGTCGCCGCTCGCGGGGATGTAGAACAGATCAACCTTGAGCGTTGGATTCGCCTTCTCAAAGGCGGAGGCGATGGCTTTGTAGGCGTCAAATTCGACCGCGTCGCCGCTGACCATCCAGGAGACCCTGCCGGCGGGCTGCGAGGTTGGGGCGGCCGTCGCGGCGGCGGGTGCGGTGGGTGCGTTGGTGGGGATCGGGGTCGCGGCCGCGCAGGCAGCCAGCATCAGCGCTAGCGCGGAGACGGCAAGCCCACGAAGGGGAGTGGTTGCGTGCGGGAAGTGCATGGCGGGGATTATAGCCAGCGGGGATCGGGTGCACCGACCTGGCGCTTTTCCTTGCCTCTCGCTCAGAAGGGGTACGAGTAGAATCCGCCGCCATGCGCACCTCGGACATCACCAATCGCTTTACGGAATCCGTCATCCGCGAGATGACGCGCGTGGCCAACGCGCACGGCGCAGTCAACCTGTCGCAGGGTTTTCCGGACTGGCCCGCCCCACAGGTGATCAAGGAGGCGGCGGCCAAGGCGATTCTGTCCGACGTGAATCAGTACGCAATAACGTTCGGAGCCAAACCGCTGCGCGAGGCCATCGCCGAGCTGTATCTCAAGCGCTACGAGATGCAGGTGAATCCCGAGACCGATCTGTGCGTGTGCTGCGGGGCAACCGAGGCGATCATTTCGGCGTTGCTCGCGACGACGAACCGCGGCGATGAAGTGGTGATCTTCACACCGTTCTACGAAAACTACGGCCCGGACTGCTGGATTTCGGGCGCGGTGCCACGCTTTGTGCCACTGCGGCTCACCAAGGTGAATGGCACCATCCGTTGGATGTTCGACCCGGATGAGCTGCGCAGGGCATTCAACGACAAGACACGCGCGATCATCGTCAACTCACCGCAGAATCCAACCGGGCATGTCTTCGACGAGCACGAGCTGAAGGTCATCGCCGACCTGTGCATCCAGCATGATGCGCTTGCGATCACCGATGAGATCTACGAGTTCATCACCTACGACGGGCACCGCCACATCCCGATTGCCACCCTGCCCGGGATGGCGGATCGGACGATCACGATCAGCGGGCTGAGCAAGACCTGGAGCGTCACCGGCTGGCGGATGGGCTACAGCGTCGCGCCCCGGGACATCACGTTGGGCATCCGTAAGGTGCACGACTTCCTCACGGTCGGCGCGGCTGCGCCACTGATGGAGGCCGGCGCCGTCGCGCTGCGCATGCCGGACAGCTACTACGCCGAGATGCAGGCACGCTATGCCGCGCGGCGCACTTTTGCGTTGGACATGCTGCGGGCGAGTGGCTTCGACCCGGTTGTGCCCGAGGGCGCCTACTACATCATGGCCGATTTCAGCGCCCTGCGGCGCAGCGCCGACGAGGACGACACCGCTTTTGCGATGCGCCTGGTCAAGGAAATCGGCGTCGCCACAGTGCCGGGCTCCTCCTTCTTCTGGGAGAAGGGGCCGGACAATCCCGGCCGGTCGTTTGTGCGCTTCGCCTTCTGCAAACAGCAGGCCACGCTGGATGCCGCCGCGGCGCGGCTCAAGGCCCTGCACGCCTGACCCGTCGCGCGCTTGCGGCTACGGCCGCCACCAACTGTTCAACAGCTCCCAGCGGATGGTCTGCGGCCAGTTGCCCTGCCAGTCCGCACTGAAGCGGTACAGGTGCAGCGCCTCGATGCGGATGGTGGGAGGCCCGACCAGGCGGCCCCCCGGCGCGACAAACGCTTTCAACTCAGACAGCATCCTGCGCGGCGGATCGGCCATCGCCAGGGTGAAGTGGGCGTGGAAAGCGTTGTCCCCCGTGCGCCCGTGGCCGTCGCCGGGGGTGAAATCGCAGTCGGGCGCGATGAGCGGCTCGAGCGCCGCCCAGGCCCGGTCCTGCAGCGCGTGCCAGGCGGGATTCGGCGATCCATCCGGCAGATCGCGCACGCTGACGACGAGCCCGGTAGCCCCCATCAGGATGACGCCATTGTTGTAGGCGGTAAAGGCCTCCCAGCCATCGAGCGCGGCATCGAGGCGCTCGATCATCTGTGCGGGTTGGGCGTCCGAGACAAAAAAGCCCTTGACCGTGGCATGCGGCATGAACAGGCCGCCGCTGATGAGGCCGTATTGCCGACGCAGCAGGTCGTGCACCTCGGCCTGCGCGCGGCTGAAGTCGAAGTCGGGGCGGGCATAGAAGCCGTAGCGATAGGGGGATGAATGCATGGTTTGTTTCCTGCGCGGGACGCAGACGATCATTGCCACCCATTAAATCACTATAGGTTGCACCGGATAGGATAATGCTGGCCGGAGGGGTCGGCGCGTTCACGCTGACGACACGTTCATGCAAACCATCCTCAGCGTGGAGCGGCTGCGCAAGGCCTTTGGGGCGGCCGAGGTCGTCAAGGATGTGACCTTTGACGTCCGGCCCGGGGAAATCTTCGGCCTGCTCGGTCCGAACGGGGCCGGCAAGACCACGACCATCCGCGTGATCCTGGACCTCTTCAAAGCCGACGGCGGCAGTGTCAGCGTTCTCGGTGGCCCCATGACGCGCGCAAAGCTGGCGCGGATCGGCTATCTGCCCGAGGAGCGCGGCCTGTATCGCGACATGAAGCTCGAGGCCTGCCTGGTCTATCTCGCCCAGCTCAAAGGCGTGCCAGCCGATGTCGCCCGCAAACGGGCGCGGGTGTGGTTCGAGCGTTTTGATCTTGCCGCTCACAAAGACAAGAAGATCAATGACCTGAGCAAGGGCATGCAGCAAAAGGCGCAGCTCGTCGCCACACTGCTCCACCAGCCCGACCTGTTGATCATCGACGAGCCCTTCAGCGGGCTCGATCCGGTCAATACCCGACTGGCCCAGGAAGTCATCCAGGAGGAGCGCCAGCGCGGCGCGGCGCTGGTGATGTCCACCCACCAGATGCGCCAGGTCGAAGAACTGTGCGACCGCATCGTCCTGATTCATGCCGGGCGCAGCGTCCTTTTCGGACCGGTCGATCAGATCCGCCGCGAGCACGCAGACAATGCCATTCGCATTACGGCCACTGGAGAGATGCCTGCTCTGCCTGGTGTGGTCGAGGTCGAGCGCAAGGGGGACACGCGCACGCTGCACCTGCCGCAGGCGCTGAGCGCACAGGATGCGCTGCGCGCGTATGCGGCTGCGCCCGGGGTGAGCGTGGAGGCCTTTGAGCGCGCCCTCCCCACGATGGACGACATCTTCGTGAAGGTCACGGGGGCGGCAGGCACCGGTGCCAGGGCGGCGGACTGACATGCTCACCATTCTTCGCATCGCACGAATCGAGTTTCAGCGGCGCGCCAGCCGACGTGCCTTTCTGCTCACGCTGCTCGTGCCCGTGTTGATTGTCGGTGGGATCGGGCTGATCCTCACCGTGACCCTCAGCTCCCTTGCGGATGCCGGCCGGGGCAACTTTGCCGTTGTCGACCCGGGTGGCACGCTGAGCGCGGCGGTCCAACCCGGAGGAGACGCCCACTTTCAGCGCCTTGCCGATGTGGATGCCGCACGGCGCGCGCTGAAGGACGGCACGGTAAAGGCCGTCTTCGTCGTCACCGCCGGGCCGGGCGGCACGCTGAATGCCGAGGTGCAGTATCTCGACGAGCAGCCATCAGAGGATGTGACGGACGCTTTCCAACGTTTTGCATCCACGGCCCGCCTGGGCGACCTGCCCGTCACGTCGCGTCTGCGGGTGGTGGAGGGTGCAACGCTGCACTATGCCACGCTCGAAGGCGGGCGCGACGTCGATGATGCGGGTCTGGCCGCGGGGTTCATCGCACCGATTGTGCTCGGAGTCCTCTTTCTCGTCTCGCTGCTGGGCAGCGCCCAGTACATGCTGCAGAGCGTGGTTGACGAGAAGGAGACGCGCGTTGTCGAGGTGCTGGTCACCAGTGTTACCTCGGATCAACTCATGGCAGGCAAGATCATTGGGCTGTCGGCGATTGGGCTGACCCAATTGCTCGTCTGGATCGGCGGCTTTTTGATCGCCCTGCGCGTCGCAGCGTCGCGGCTGCCCGCGCTGCAGGGCGTCCGTATCGCGCCGGAGTTCTTGATCACGGGCCTGGTGCTCTTCACACTCGAGCTCCTGCTGTTCGCATCGCTACTCGGCGCAATCGGAGCAATCGTGTCCAATGCCAAGGCTGGCAGCACTCTGTCCACACCCATCGTGATGCTGGCGGTCCTGCCGGAGTTCTTCCTGCCCGCGCTGATGATCGATCCGCAGGGTGCCATCTCGGTGGCCCTGAGTCTGTTTCCCTTCTCGGCGCCGCTGGCGCTCCTGATTCGCTATGCCAGTGGCTCGGTGCCGGTCTGGCAGGTGCTGCTGTCGATTGGGCTCCTGATCATCGCTGTCATTGCCGCGCTGTGGCTGGCGGCCAGGATCTTCCGCTACGGACTTTTGCGCGTTGGGCAGAATCTGCGTTTGCGTGACGTGTTTCAGGCGGTGCGGGCATGAACAAGACGTTTCTCGTCGCGCGCCACGAGTTCCTGATGATGGTGCGGCGCCCATCCTTCTGGGTCGGACTGATCGTGTTGCCGCTCTTTGTCGGCGTCGCCATCGCGATCGCCGCGCTCAGCGGCGGCCTGGCGACGGCTTCGGCCATCCAGGCGCGCCAGGAAGCCGGCCTGCAGCGACGCGGCGTGGTTGACGAGGCGGGCTGGACGCGATCCACCGCGACAGAGATGGGCTGGCAGGTCTTCCAGACCAGTGAGGCAGCGAGCAGTGCACTGGCTGCCAAAGTTGTCGACGCGGTGCTGGTCGTGCCGGCTGACTATGCCGCAACGGGCAACGCGCGCGTGCTGGCGCGTTCCTACTCGCTCTTCGAGATGGGCGATCTGACCAGGGAGATCAACGCCTTTCTGCGACGCGCCCAGCTGGGCAGCGCTGCGCGGGTAGAGGAGGTCGACAAGCAAGTCGCCCTGACCTTCAAGGCGATCACCGAAACACCGGCAGGTGCCTCCGACCTGGGTGGTTTCTCGCCCCTTCCAATGGCCGTCGCGATCATGTTGATGACAACGCTGCTGGGTGCCTCGGGCTATCTCATGCAGACGATCACAACGGAAAAGGAAACGCGCGTCATCGAAGCGCTCATGACCTCGGTCACGCCGCGACAACTGCTGGCCGGCAAGGTGCTGGGGCTCGGCGCGGTCGGGCTGATCCAGCTGATGTTGTGGGTGGGCACCTCGCTGAGCGGGCTGAACTCGCTGCCTGGCGTGCCGGCCGTCTCGGCACTGGCCGCGACCATCACGCCGCGACTGGTCATCTCGCTCATGCTGCTGTTCGTCCTCGGCTACGTCCTGTTCGGAAGTTTGATGGGCGGGCTCGGGGCGATGGTCCCGGGGGCGCGCGAAGGTGCACAGATGAGCTTCTTCATCATGCTGCCCGTGCTGATACCAGTATATTTGTCAAACGTTATGCTGTATCAACCAAACGGCGAGCTTGCGACGTTTCTCAGCCTCTTCCCGCTGACTGCCGTGACAGCAATGCCCATGCGCATGACGGTGGTTGCAGTGCCGGACTGGCAGATCGGCCTCGCGGCGCTGGGGATGGCGCTTACCGCCACCGTGGCACTGAGCCTGGTGGCCCGCCTGTTCCGGGCGCAGATGCTCCTGGCAGGCGCGCGACCCAATCTGCGGCAGCTGATGGCCGCCCTGCGCGGATAGGAAAAACTTCCAGGAGCGCTGTTCGAGGGCGCGGTGAATCGCGGCTACAATCCCGCGCACCATGACGACAAATTTCGATCACGTCTTCGACCGCCGCGCTTCTGGATCCATCAAGTGGAAGGCCTACCCGGAGGATGTCCTGCCGATGTGGGTGGCGGACATGGACTTCGCCGTCCCGCCGGCCATCTCGGCGGCGCTTGCGCGCCGGCTCGAGCATCCGATCTTCGGCTATGAGTGGCCGAGCGCCAAACTGCACGGCGTGGTCGTGGACTGGCTTGCCCGCCGATACGGCTGGCAGGTCAAGGCGGAGGACATCATGTTCCTCCCGGGTCTGGTCAGCGGCACGAACCTCGTCATGCGCGCATTCGGCCATGCCGGTGATGAAGCGCTGTGCTGGACGCCGTCCTATCCGCCCTTCCTCGGCGCGCCGGCCAACAACGGCATGCAGCTCAAGACCGTTACGCTTGCGGAGAGTGCGAAGGGCCACGAGGCGCGCTACGACCTGGACTTCGACGCCTTTGAGCGCGCCTTCACGGGGCGCTCGCGCGTCTACATCCACTGCCATCCGCACAATCCGACTGGCCGCGAATACACCCGCGACGAAATGGCGCGGCTGGGTGAGCTGTGTCTGAAGAACAATGTCGTCATCCTGTCGGACGAAATCCACTGCGACCTGATGCTGGATGGCCGCCCGCATCTGCCGATGGCGATGGTGTCGCCGGAGATCGCGCAGAACACCGTGACGCTCATGGCACCGAGCAAGACGTTCAACGTGCCGGGGCTGGGCTGCGCCTTCGCGGTGGTCCAGAATCCGGTCCTGCGCAAACGAATGCATAACGCAGAAATGGGCATCGTTCCGCACGTCAATGTTCTGGGCCAGGTTGCCTGCGAGGCAGCGTTCTCGGAGTGCGATGCCTGGCTGGATGACTTGCTGGTCTACCTGGCCGCCAATCGCGATGCAGCGGCCGCGTATCTGACGCAGCACCTGCCCGAGGTGCGCTTCACCGTGCCGGAAGCCACCTACTTGATGTTCCTGGATTTCCGCAATGTTGCGGCTCAGGGGAACATCTACAAGCTGCTGCTGGAGAAGGGCCGGCTGGCGTTGAATGACGGGGCGACGTTTGGAGCGCCGGTGACGCCGACCGCCTCGGATCCCAACCCAAGCCCTCGCTACGGCCGTTATGCGCGAATCAACCTTGGCTGCACGCGGGCGACGCTGATGGACGGCCTGGCGCGGATGGTGAAGGCGCTGCGGGCGTAGCCTGACGCGTCGTGCGTCGTAGGTCATGCGTCATCCGTCATGCGTCATCCGTTCGGGGTGTCTGCATGGCGGGAACCCGCCAGAAAACAGAAGAACGAAGGTGCGAAGGAGAACGAAGACGGAATTTGGTGCTTCGTTTCTTCGTTCTTCTGTTGAAACGACGGCGGACCGCGGCGGGCGGAACCAAGGCAGACGCCCAACGTACCCTTCATCGAAGCATCCTGAGCGGAAGTGGGCGGCCGAAGGCCGCCCACTGAAGTCGAAGGACGCGCTCTCGGCGGCAGAACCCCGCGCCGCTCAGGATGCACAGCGGAGTTTGCCTTACTCCGCTCGACGTTATGACCGCGGACGGCGGCAAGAACGCCCGGGCGCGGGGCGGGCGAAGCGTCCGCCCAACGCGCGCACCGGCCCAGGCTCCGCCCGGACGCTTCGCCCCTACTGGCTGCGCCGTGCAAAATCTGCGGGCTGCCAGGTGACCTTCGTTTCTTCGTTCTTCTGTTGAAGCGACCGCGGACGGCGGCGGGCGAAGCGTCCGCCCAACGCGCGCACCGGCCCAGGCTCCGCCCGGACGCTTCGCCCCTACTGGCTAAGACGTGCAAAATCTGCGGGCTGCCAGGTGGCCTTCGTTTCTTCGTTCTTCTGTTGAAACGATGGTTTGTCGCCGTGCCCCCGCAATGCAGGCACCCCTAACGCATGACGCATCACGCATGACGAAGCCCCTACCCCCGAGTCCAGCCGGCGGTGTTGTGGAAGTTCGCCTCAGCATGGCCAGGGGGCACGAGGGCGTCGCAGGCCGCGGCCAAATCGGCCGGGAAGGCGGTCTCGAGGGCGGGCAGCGCCGCCCTGAGCTGCGCAAGCGTGCGGGGGCCTAACAGCGGCGCCGTCACACCGGGGCGATCCTTGACCCAGCACAGCGCGAGCAGGGCCGGATCCCAGCCGGCCTCGCGCGCCAGCGCGGCAAAGCGATTGCCCGCCTCGACGGCTCCTGCGGTGATGCGTTGCGCATAGATGCCGCCGCGCAAGGCCATCCGCGAGTCAGCAGGAGGCGCGGCCGCGTCGGCGTAGCGGCCAGCCAACATCCCCATCGCGAGCGGCGACCAGGTCAGCACCGCCAGCCCGTAGCGCTGGCAGGCCGGGAGAAGCTCGTTTTCGGCGCGGCGGTCGAGCAGGTTGTAGGGCGTCTGCTCGCTGACCATACGCGCGAAGCCGGCCTGATCGGCCGTCCAGGCCGCCTCGACCACGCGCCAGGCGGGCGCCGTGGTACTGCCCGCATAACGGATTTTTCCCTGCCGTCTCAGGTCCTCGAGCGCGCGCAGGGTCTCCTCGAGCGGCGTATCCATGTCTGGCCGATGGGTCTGATACAGGTCGATGGTCTCGATGCCGAGCCGGCGCAGCGAGTCCTCGCAGGCGCGCATCAGGTGCGCGCGCGAGCCGCCGCGATCGTTGGGGCCGGACCCGGTGGGGTAGTAGGCCTTGGTGGCGATGAGCGCGCGCCCACGCCGACCGCCCTGCCCCAGCCACGCGCCGATGATGCGCTCGGCCTCGCCCTTGGCGTAGCTGTTGCTGGTGTCGATCAAGTTGATCCCGGCATCGAGCGCGGCGTCGAGGATCGCGAAGGACTCGTCGCGCGGGGTTGGGTTGGCGAAGTTGTCGGTGCCCAGCGCCAGTGGCGCGATGCGCAGCCCGGTCTTGCCAAACGCTCGCAGATGTGTCATCCTACACTGCCGAGTAGCCGCCATCCACGTAGTGCATGGCGGCCGTGATGTAGCTGGCCTGGTCGGAGCACAGGAAGCGCACCATGCGGGCGATCTCGACGGGTTGGGCCAGGCGACCCAGCGGCACGACGCGCTCGCCCATCTCGCGGGCCTGCTCGTCGCTGAGCGGGACGGCGCGGCCGGCCGCGCGGAGCATGGGCGTATCGACTTCACCGGGGCAGACGGCATTGACGCGGATGCCATCGCGGGCGTGCTCGATGCCAAAGGTGCGGGTGATCTGATGGACTGCGCCCTTGCTCATGGCGTAGGCCAGGGCGCCTTTGCCGCTCAGCTCGCCCCAGATGCTGCCGAAGTTGACAATCGCGCCGCGTTGCTGTGCCGCGTTGGGCGTTTGGGTGAGCATCTGACGAATCGCCGCCCGGCACATATAGAACACGCCACTGACGTTGACGGAGAGGGTACGCTGCCAGTCCTCGTCGCTGGTATCGATCCCACCCTTGCGGAGGATGATGCCGGCCGCATTGACGACGGCGTCGAGCCTGCCGGCGGCCGCGGCCGTGCGAACGGCGTGCTCACAGAAGGTGGAGTCGCCAACATCACCGACCACCGCAGTGGCGCCGAGGCGAGCCGCGGTCTCGGCGGCCAGTGTCGCGTTGCGATCGACGATGAAGACGCGTGCGCCCTCTTGGGTGAAGAGTTGGGCGGTCGCGGCACCCATGCCGCTCGCGCCGCCGGTGATCAGCACAGTCGTGGGGGATGTCATGCCGGGAGTGTAGCGCAGGGCGGATTACCGCCGACCGCGGACCGCGGACCG
>JAIBCK010000155.1 GCA_019694215.1 Thermoflexales bacterium | reverse complement strand
CGTTGTGCGTGGTTATGGCCGTTCACCCGGATATGTAACCGTAAGGTTGGCAAGGGTCAGCCCGGTCGCAACCACCTGACCGCCCGCCACGTCAACGGCCACCACAACCTCGCCGGCATTCGATGCAATATCCGCATGAACATCCGACAGCTGCCACGTCTGCGTGCCATCCGTTGCACGCAATGTGCCCGTAGCCACCGACGTCGGGATGAATCGTTGCGCCGCCCAGTCATACAACTGCAGTTGCACCCTCGGTCGCTCACCAACAGCGGCGGGCCGTGTGGTGACCTTCGCACCGCCAGCCAGCGCGCGGCCATCCAGGCGCACCGGCGTCCATGGGCGAAACACAAAGAGATAGCGACCAACGCTTAGCGTCAAACCCGATGTGCCCCAGGACGCCGAACCCTGGGAGGCGACGAGCGTGCCTTCCCAGAGGACGGGCGCAAGCGTCTGTCCGACCCGCGTGGGCGGAGCCGGGACATCCACGCGCCACACGCCCAGTGAAGCGTCTACAACGGTGGAGACGCTGGGGCTGGTGGTTCGAACGTCGAGCGCCGCCCTGTCGTTCAGACAGGCTAGGGAGACGCCTCCCACGGGTCGGGCGTAGTTCGAATACCACATGTCGGGCATGTAGGAATTCGAGCTGGAGTAGGGTACGACAGATAGAAAGCTCAGCGGCTGTGCGCCGAACGGGGCGAACTCGCTTCGACCGCGGTTGGTTGCCGCCCTGCGATAGGTTCCAAAGGAGGAATCCGGGACGGCACCGAACGCATACGCCCGGACGGGGCTGGCGTCGGGGGGAAGGACCAGCGTCGCGGTGACGGTGCCAACGCCCACGTCGCTGAGCGTAACGGCCTGCTGTGGGCCAACCACCGCACAGTCAACGTGATTCGCAGGGCGCTGAGGATTGGTCAGCGTGATTGCCAGCGATGGCCCGTCCTGCCACCCGTTCCAGACCGCCTCGGCCAAGGGCCAGGCGCTGACGGCCGTTCCCTGCACGGCGAAGAGTGGCCAGGCCGCATCCGAGGCGTTCCGCGCGACGCTTCGCTGGGCGTCGCCCATGCGCAATGTGGGCATCTCCAGAACGCCGTCGAGCTCAGGTTGGTAGGCAGCCTGTGGCACCAGGTCAGCCGGCGCTGCCGCCAACCCCGTTCCGAAGTCAACTTCGACCGTGGTGCGCTGCACGACCTTGATCGCCGCAATTTCGTTGGAGCGCACCGCCGACACGCCTGCGTGACCCAGCGTGATTTCCGCCCGATGCAGCCATGGGCCATCGCGGCTGAGCGACCAGGCGATGGCCAGCGCCATCACCGTAAAGGACAGGCTGAGGGCGACCGCGAAGCGCGGCGTCATGCGCCAGCGCGCCGGTCGTCGAAATGCGACGGCGAACAAGAGCAGCCCAACCAACGGATAGACCAGAAAGAACAGCACCAGACCGGCGGTGGGCGGCAGGCGGTTGGCTGTGAATTCGCCAGCGATTACCGGGACCGTCGGGACCGAGCGAAGGTGACGCACAGCGGCGAGCGCATCGACGCGCCCGTCAAAGAGTGCGGCGAACATCGCTGCACGATCCGGCCAGTCTCGTACGGGCGCAAGGCTCGGGTCGAACGCGAGGGCGTCGATCACACCCACCCCAAGGCCCCGGCGCGCGATGAGGGGCAGAGTCGCGGGGCCGACCAGCCCGACCGCACCCTGCACAACGGTCAAGCGCTCCACTGGCGCAGTCAGCGAGAGCGCCTGCGTGGTGCTGAAGGACCGGCTGGCCGTCCACGTCGCAAGGTCGGCGATGGACTGGCGGGTCAGCGGCCCGCCCGGACGCGCCGGCAGCGTGGCGGGAAAGCCGCCCGCCGTCATCGCCAGCCCACCCCCGCCCGCAAGGATGAGCTGCCCCCCGGCGATCACCCACGCCTCGATGGCGCTGCGCTGATCGGTGGACAGGGCAGCCGAATCCACCTGGCTGAAGATCAGCGCATCAACGGCGTCCCACTCCGCCGTGCGGGCGGGGAGCTGCTCGATGCGCTGCGTCACGACGACGGTTCGGCCGCCGTAGGGGGTGCGAATGTCGGCCAAAAAGTTGTAGGCATCCAGCGGGTCGGCGACGACCACGACCAGGCGATCCTCGGTGGCCAGCCAGCGCAGCGACGCAAGCGCATCGGCGCGCTGCCCGCCCCCGCGGACGGTGACCGACAGGCCGCGGCCCGCCCTGATTGCGGCCATTGCAAACACGCGCCGACCTACGGGGAGAGTTGCTGCGCTTTCGATCTGGGGGGTGGCGTTGGCTGTGGCATCGGACAGGGTCACCACGCCATCGAGGGCCGGCCCTTCATTGGTCACGGATACCCGCACCGGAAACCACGCCCCGTGTCTTGCATAACCGCCAAATCCGGCCTCCACGACGAGCGAGAGGGTGCCCTGGTTCGCCGGCGGTGCCTCGGCAGCGGCCATCGGCGGCAACGCAGCGATGCACACGACAAGGGCCAGGCGGACAAGACGCGCGAACGCGGAAGACATGCGCTTCCCTATAATACCTGCGACCGTCGGCGCATCCCAAACGTGCGCTGATCGTTGCATCCGCCATGAACGCCGTTCCCAGCACCACCACGCTTCTCCTCGCCATCCTGGCGGCCCTCGCGCTAGGCGGCGTGATCTGGTTTGTCGTACTGCGGCGGCGGGACCTGGAGCAACGCGTCGAGGAGTTCCAGGCGCTCAGCGATGCCGTGCAAGCCATCGCCTCGGCGACCCTCGACGAAACTGCGCTGTGCGCACTTGTCCATGAGCAGGCGGCACGCTTGATGGACGCCCGCACCTTTCAGCTCGGCTTCTTTGATGGTGCCGACTATGACTTGCGCGTCCGCGTTGTGCGCGGGCAATCCGCCAAGGTGGGCCGGTTCGAGATCGGGCATCCGGGTGGCATCATCGGTTGGATGCGCGACACCGGCAAGCCCCTGCTCGTGCGTGACTTCCGCCGTGAGCTCGACGCCCTGCCCGCCCTGCCCCGCAGCCTGGATGGCGATGCCGAGGGCCTCCCCCGGAGCGGCGTCTTCGTTCCGATGCTGGCCGGCGACGCTGTGATCGGCGCGCTGGCGATTCAGTCCGATCAGCCGAACGCCTACACCGACCGGCACCTTCGCGTGCTCTCGATCATCGCCAACCTTGCCGCCGCCGCAGTGCAAAACGCACGCGCCCTGGCACGAGAGCGCAAGCGCGCCACGCAGCTCGGGCTGATCGACACGGTCGCATATCGGACCGCCTCGCTGCTTGACCTGGACACCCTGCTCACCACGCTGGTCGAAGCGATACAGGGCGCATATGGATACGCGTACGTTGGTCTGTATCTCAGTGATCGCGTCACGGGCGAGGTCGAGTGCCGGGCAGCCACGCATCCGCTCGAAGTTGGGCTGCGCCGTCCGCCTGGCGCCGGGCTGATCGGCACCGCCATCACCGATGGCAAGACACTGCGCGTGAACGACGTGAGTGCAGACGCGCGCTTTCTGGCGACCCCAAACCTGAGAGACACCCGCAGCGAGGCCGTTGTGCCGCTGTATCTCGAGAACAAGGTCATCGGCGCACTCGATCTTCAATCTGGCCAGACGAACGCGTTTCTGAGCGAGGATCAGGCCTACCTCGAAGCGCTCGCGCAGGTCGTCGCGGTGGCCGTGGGCAATGCCCAACTCTATGAGGCTGAGCGCGAGCAGGCCTGGCAGTCAGCTGCGATGCTGCAGGTCGCTGATGCCGCGCGCAGTGCCCAATCCTTCGAGGAGGCCTCCGAGAGCGTTGCGACGGTGACACAGCTGTTGGGCGGCGTCGAGGCGTGCGGCCTGCTGCTGCGAAATGCCGATGGGCGATACCGCATCGCCGCCGTGCGCGGTCAGTTGTCAGACCATGAGCGGCTGACCCCGGGCGATGTCATCCTGACCGAGGACATCCCCGCGTTGGCGTTGATGGAGGCCAGCCGCGCCCCGGCGTGGTCGGATGAGCCTGG
>JAIBCK010000154.1 GCA_019694215.1 Thermoflexales bacterium | reverse complement strand
AGGTGTGGTTGCCGATCTCGTGCCCCTCGCGCTGCATGCGCTGCAAGGTCGCCGAGCGTCCGCCGATGCTGCGCCCAATCACGAAGAAGGTGGCCTTGACCTCGAGCCCGGCCAGGACATCCAGCAGGTGCTCGCTGTTGGCCGATGGCCCGTCATCAAAGGTCAGCGCCACGCAGCGCTGCACAACGCAATTGGCCGGCCCATCGGGAACCGTGAAGGGGTGCAGGGCGGCGTCGATGGCATCGCGCGATTGCGCGGCGATCAGCCCGCGCAGGCGCTGGCCGCGCAGCCCGGCCTCGACATCGGACGCGGTCAGCTCGTCACGGCGGAAGCCCGGGCCGGCATCGATGTCGCTCGCGCGCGCCGGTGCAGACAACGGTGCAAGCAACGCGTTCAACAACAGCACAGCAACCAAAAGGCGACGCCCCAACATGCCGCGAGTATAGCGAGCGCCACGCGGCCTCCACCCGACGCACTACCGGCGTCTGGGCGACGGTCTCCCGCCGGATGGCGCCCTCAAGAGTGATGTATCGTCACGGTGCCCGATGGCAACACGGTTCATCATCCTCATGGGCGTCTGCGGCTGCGGCAAGACGACGATCGGCCGCGACCTCGCCGCCCGCCTGGGCTGGTCGTTTCACGACGCCGACGACTTTCATCCACCGGAGAACATCGCGCGCATGGCATCCGGGCAGCCCCTGACCGACGAACACCGTGCGGGCTGGCTTGCGGCGCTGGCCGCGATGATCCGCGCCGAGCTCGACGCCGGTCGCTCCGGCGTGCTGGCCTGCTCGGCACTCAAGCAGCGCTACCGCGACACCCTGACCGTCGACGCGGCGCGTGTGCGCTTCATCCACCTGAGCGGGAGCCGCGCGCTGATCGCCGCGCGTATGGCCGCGCGGACCGACCACTTCATGAAGCCCGGGATGCTGGAGAGTCAATTCGCCACGCTCGAAGTCCCCACCGACGCGTTGACCTTCGACATCGCCCGCGCCCCCGACGAGATCGTGCAGAGTATCCTCAAGGCCATGGCGCTGTCAGAAGCGCCGACGGACGGTGGTTCCGCAACCCACGACCAAGGAGACCTCCCATGAACCGAGCCCTCGCCCTGACCGAACTGGGTCAAAGCCTGTGGTACGACAACATCCAGCGCAGCCTGCTCAAGAATGGTGGCCTGCGCGCGATGGTCGAGCGCGGCGAGATCCGCGGCGTGACGTCCAACCCGACCATCTTCATGAACGCCATCACGAAGTCGACCGACTACGACGAGAGCATGCGCGCCATGCTGATGTATCGCGATGGTCCGGAGGAGATCTTCTTTCACCTGGCGATCGAGGACATCGCCGCGGCCGCAGATGTGTTTCGCCCGCTGTACGATTCGACGCAGGGCGGGGATGGCTACGTCAGCCTCGAGGTGAGCCCGCGCCTGGCCGCCGACACGGCCGGCACGCTGGCCCAGGCGCGCAGCCTGTGGAAGCGCGTCAATCGCCCCAACCTGATGATCAAGATCCCGGCCACCCGAGAAGGGCTGCCGGCCATTCGTGACGCGATCGCCGACGGCATCAACGTCAACGTCACACTGATCTTTGGCCTGGAGCGCTACAACGAGGTCATGGACGCCTACCTGAGCGGGCTGGAGAAGCGCGCCGCCGCGGGCCAGGCGTTGGACAGGGTGGCCTCGGTCGCCTCATTCTTCATCTCGCGCATCGACTCGAAAATCGACCCGTTGCTGGATGGACGGGCCGCGGGGCCCGACGCCGCGCGCGCCAAAGCCCTGCGCGGGCGCATCGCGATCGCCAACGCCAAACTGGCCTATGCCGCCTTCCAGGCGCTGACGGCCTCACCGCGTTGGCGCGCCCTGGCGGCCCGGGGCGCGCGCGTGCAGCGCCCGCTCTGGGCATCCACCGGGACCAAGGACAAGACCTACTCGGACGTGCTGTATGTCGACGCGCTGATCGGACCGGACACCGTCAACACCGTGCCGCCGGCCACGCTGAGCGCCTTCCTCGACCATGGCACTCCGGCGGCGACCCTGACCACGGGCGTGGCCGACGCGCGCGCGGCGCTGGCGAAGCTCAAAGCGTTGGGCATTGACCTCGACGCGGCCACTGCAGCGCTCGAGCGCGAGGGCACTCAGGCGTTCAGCGACGCCTTCAACACCCTGCTGCAGGCCATCGCGGCCAAGACGCCCTAGCCCGCCGCGACGCGATCCCGGCGCAGCACGCCGGTGAGACAGCCGGCCAAGCCGGCGGCCTTGCCCAGCTCGCCGATGTCGACCGTCACGCAGCGGATCCCGAGGTCCTCGTAGAAGGCCTGCGTGCGCGGGCATCCGGCCGGCATCAGGATGTGGCGCGGGCCGAGCGTGACGATGTTGAAGGCGTAGCGTTCCCTGGCCTCGGTCTCGTCGGGGATCCACGCCACGCGATAGCCCGCCTCGCGCAGGCCGTCCACGGCGCGATGCGAAAGCCGCGTCGGCCAGCCCAGCGCAAGATCCTCATCCACGATGCGCAGCATGCCCATCAAATGCATGCTGCCAAAGGGCAGCTCGATCTGCTGGACGTGGACGTCCAGCGCGCCCAGCAGGTTGGCGATCTGGTAGTAGGCGTCCTCGTTTGTCCGCAGGCCGCGCGCGAGGTAGACCTGGTCCGGGCGCACCCACATCAGGTCGGCGCCCTCGAAGACGCCGTGTCCGCCCACGCTCAGCGCAATCGGCATGCCGAGCGCGGCAAGCGTGCGCGCCGTCCAACGCTCTTCACCCGCCCGCACGCGGCTGGCCGGGCGGGCCAGGATCGCCCCGACCGGCGACATGACGAAGAGGTCGGCCATGAACATCTGGTTGGGCGTCGCGGGCGTTGGCGCGTCGAGATACACGACTTCGACGCCGGCATCCCGGTAGGCCTGCGCCATGGCGTCGTGGCGGGCCTGCGCCAGCCCGACGTCCAACGGAGCGAGCATCTGCGCGGCGTTGAAGTCCCCGTGCGAGGCGGCGAGCTCCGGGCCCGGGCGATGGAGCAGCACCTGGCGCAGCGGCGCGTATTCGCTGTCGATGCCGCACGGCGCCCACAGGCTGCCGATCTCCTCGGCGAGGGAGGCCGTGCGGGGCTGCCAGCCCGGTCCGCCGTAGGCGGCGTTTTCGGTTGGATTCTTCATGGTGTCTGTGCGCGTCAGTTGGCCGGTCAGGCCGGCGGCGGGAGGTATTTGCGATACGCGATCTGGCGGCCCTTCCACACCTGCGAGATCGCGTTGAAGCCGAGCGAGGTGTAGATCAGGTTGGACGCCACGTTGTTCTCGTTGGTGTCGAGGCCGATGCTGCGGCAGCCACGCGCGGTGGCGACCTCGATGGCCTTCTCGATCAGCCGCCGACCCACCCCGCCCCGTCGCGCCGTCGAGGCGACGAAGAGGTCCTCGATGGTGCAACCCAGGCCGTTGGCCCACAGGAAGTAGCGGTAGCGTTGGGTGACGTAGCCGACCGGCACACCATCACGGCGGGCCAGGAGGATCTGCGCGTCGGGCGAGCGCAGCAGGGCGATCACGCTGAGACGGATTTCCTCGTCGGTCGGCGCGCTGCGCTG
Organism: Thermoflexales bacterium; assembly: GCA_019694215.1. Classification (GTDB taxonomy): domain Bacteria; phylum Chloroflexota; class Anaerolineae; order J036; family Brachytrichaceae; genus Brachythrix. The sequence goes on along the minus strand of JAIBCK010000154.1, from coordinate 479 downwards.
CAGAAAGTCTCGGAAGCCGATCACCAGCGTGGCGACATCGGCGGCATCGGCGGGTTGGGCGAGCGAAAGGGTGAGTTCAGACATGGCGGTGACGTTGGGGGCGCTGTCCATTCTATGCAGACCCGACCGTCTCCGGGCGGGCAACGCGGGTGATTTGCGGTTGCGGCCGAACGGGGCTATTCTCAACGGCATTGCGATGAAACTCGTCACCTTCTCTCCCTCCGGGTCCACCCCGCGCATCGGCGCACTCGACGATGCCGGCGTGACCGACCTCACCGTCGCTTCCGAGGGCGCCCTGCCCACCCGCATGATCGACCTGCTCGCGCGCGGCGAGGCCGGCCTGCGCGCGGCGGCCGCGGCGCTGCGGGCCGCGCCGGCCAGCGCCCACCACGCCCTCTCCACGCTCACCCTCCACGCGCCGGTCCCGCGCCCGGGCAAGATCCTCTGCCTCGGCCGCAACTACGCCGCGCACGCCCGCG
>JAIBCK010000056.1 GCA_019694215.1 Thermoflexales bacterium | reverse complement strand
AGTGCCATGGCTCGATGTGGACGCTTCGCCCCTACGGAACGTGACCTGCCGCCGTCCGCGGTACTCCGCGCCCCCACGCCGCGAGCACCTGCGCGCGGGTCTCGCTCGCCGGACCATGGGTGTTGATCACGACATCGGCCCGCGCGACCTTGTCAGCCTGGCTGTTCTGCGCCCGCACGCGCGCCCGGGCATCGGCCTCGCTCAACCCGCGCGAGGCCATCAGCCGCGCCACCTGTTCCTCGGCCGGGCAATCCGTCACCCACACCTCGTCGCAGCGCGCCGCCCAGCCATTCTCGAACAGCAGGATCGCCTCGAGCACGGCGGCACGATCGGCCGGCACCTCGGCCAGCTGACGCTCGATCTCGCGCCGGATGGCCGGATGCACGATGGCCTCGAGCTGGCGCAGCCGCGCGCGGTCGGCGAAGACGACCTCGGCCAGCGCCCGGCGATCGAGGCTGCCATCCAGCCGGAAGACGCCGCTGCCAAACGCCTCGAGGATCTCGGCCAGCGCCGGTTGACCGGGCTGCTGCACGTCATGGGCGACGTGGTCGGCATCGATGACGATGGCGCCCAGCTCGCGCAGCGTGGCAAGGACGTGGCTCTTGCCGGTGGCGATATTGCCGGTCAAACCAATCAATCGGGAGGGGCTCATTGTCAAACGGTCTGAAACCACGCCTCGACATTCACGCCCTCGCCGGCGTGGCGATGGCGAAACTCGTTGGCGTGGCAGTCGTAATCGTAGTCGGCCGCCCAGGTCGGCGCGTTCGCCGCGATCTCGCGCACGGCCCGCACGGCCAGGTCGATCTCGGCGTCGGTCGTGGTGGGGTGAATCGACAGCCGCACCCAGCCCGGCTTCTCGGACAGGTCACCCGAATCGATCCGGTCGGTGATGGACTTGCTGCGTTGGGGATCAACATGCAGCAGGAAGTGGCCATAGGTGCCCGCGCACGAGCAGCCGCCGCGCACCTGGATGCCGTAGCGGTCGTTGAGCAGCCGCACGACCAGGTTGAAGTGGGTGTTGGTCAGGTAGAACGAGACGATGCCCAGGCGCTCCTCGATGTGCCCGGCCAGGATCACGACTTCGGGGATGTCGCGCAGGCCGGCGAACAGGCGCGCCAGCAGCTCGCGCTCGCGCGCCCGCATGCGCGCAGTACCCATCTCCTCCTTGAGCCGCACCGCGAAGGCGGCTTTGATCGTCTGGAGGAAACCGGGCGTGCCGCCGTCCTCGCGGGCCTCGATGTTGTCCACGAAGCTGTGCCGGTGCCAGGGGTTGGTCCAGTTGACCGTGCCGCCGCCCGGCTGATCGGGTACGCGGTTGTGATACAGCTGACCATTGAAGATCAGTACGCCCGGCGAGCCCGGCCCGCCCAGGAACTTGTGCGGCGAGAAGTAGATCGCGTCGAGCGCGGCGGCGGGATCGTTGGGCGGGTGCATGTCGATGTCGACATACGGCCCGGACGCCGCGAAGTCGACAAACGCCAGCCCACCGTACTCGTGCATGACGCGGGCGAGGGCGTGATAGGGCGTCTCGATGCCGGTGACATTGCTGCACGCGGTGAAGGCGCCGATCTTGACGGCGCGGTCGGCATAGCGGGCCAGCAGGGCGCGCAGGTGCTGGACACACACGCGGCCTTCGGCGTCCGGGTCGATGACTTCGACGTCGGCGATGGTCTCGAGCCAGGTGGTCTGGTTCGAGTGATGCTCCATGTGCGTGACGAAGACGACGGGCCGCAGCGCGTCGGGCACCTTCGCATAGGCAGCAAGTTGTTCGGGGAGGCGCAGCCCGAGGATGCGCTGGAACTTGTTGACGACCGTCGTCATCCCGGCCCCGGCGCAGATGATGACATCCGACGGCCCGGCGTTGACGTGGCGCTTGATCAGGCGCTGCGCCTCGTGATAGGCGCGCGTCATCGTCGTGCCGGTCAGGTTGGACTCGGAGTGCGTGTTGGCCACGAAGGGCCCAACGGCCTCCAGCAACCTGTGTTCGAGCGGGCCATACAGCCGCCCGCTGGCCGTCCAGTCCAGATAGACCAGCGGCAGCGCGCCATACGGCCCGTCAAAGCGTTGATCGATTCCGACGATGTTGCGCCGGAAGGGCGCGAACTCATTTTCCAGCGTGCTCATGCCTTGCATCCCAACGTTGTATTCAGCCGACGGCGTCCAGGCCGCTCTCCTTCACCGCCTGGTTGAAGGCGGCCAGGGCGCCGCCCTTGAGCGCCTCGATCTTGTCGAGCTGGATTTTGATCCGCGCCGCGAGGTCGTCATACGTCTCGACCAGCTGGCTGGTCGGCGCGAAGTCGGCGTTGTCGGCAAAGTTGATCAGGGTGCCCAGTTTGGTATTCAGCCGGGCGGGGAAGGAGCGGGGGTCGTCGCTCTTGACCTGGATCAGCGCGTCCTCGATCTCGGTCAGCGCGGTCACCAGCCCCTCGGCCTGCGCCTTGAGGGCCGGGCTGCGATCCTTCCAGGCCTGCGCCTGCGCGCGCCAGTCGCGCACCTTGTTGATGGCCTCATGCGTCGCCGACAGCGTGTCGCGCACCTTGAGCAGGAAGGCGTGCTGGGCGTCGAGATCGGCCTGGCTGGCGCCCGTGTGGCGCGGGTCGGCGCGCACGGTCAGGGTCTGGGTGAAGGTCTGCTTGCCGACGGTGAGGGCCAGCCGGTAGGCACCGGGGGAGACGACCGGACCGTCGACGGCGTAGTCGCCGCGGCCGCCCTTCTTCTCCTTCAGGCGCGTCGATGGCGCAACGCGCAGATCCCATACAAAGCGGTTGACGCCCTCGGCCTTGGGCAGGACGGGATCGCGCTCCTCCTCCTTGACGCCCTCCTGGGCCTTGCTGCTGAAGCTGCGCAGGACGTTGCCGGCGCTGTCGAGCACGCTCAGGGTGATGTCGTCCTTCGGCTCGCTCTTCAGCCAGTAATGGATCAGCGCACCCTGTGGACCGTTGTGCCCGGCATCGAGCGGCCGGCGCAGTTTGCCGGTCGCAGTCTGCTTGACCTCATACGTGTAGACCAGCGGACCCGCCCAGCCGTAGTTGACCGGCACCGGGAGCGGTCCCCCCCAGCCCAGGTAGACCTTGAGCCTGGTGGCGTCGCGCGGCTTGAGCAGCGCGGCCTTCGCCGCCACGGTGCGCTCATACGTCTGCCGCAGCGGGGTGATGTCGTCGAGGATCCAGATTGAGCGGCCGTGCGTCGCGGCGATCAGATCGGTGCCCTTGATGACGAGGTCGTGCACGGGGCAGACCGGTAGGTTGCTGTTCCAGCGCTCCCAGCTCTCGCCATCGTCCAACGAAAGATAGACACCCGTCTCGGTCCCCGCGAAGAGCAGCCCGCGCCGCTCCGGGTCCTCGCGGATCACCCGCGTGAACTCGTCGGCCGGGATGCCATGCGTGATCGCCTTCCAGGTCTTGCCGTAGTCGCTGGTCTTGAAGAGATACGGCTTCGTGTCGGTCAGCTTGTAGCGCGTGGCCGCCAGATAGGCCGTCCCGGCGTCGTGGGCGGAGGGCTCGATGACCGAGATCAGCGCCCACTCGGGCAGGCCCTTGGGTGTGATGTCCGCCCAGGTGATGCCGCCGTCGCGCGAAAGCTGCACCAGGCCGTCATCGGTGCCCGCCCACATCACGCCCTTCTCGAGCTTGCTCTCGGACAGCGCGAAGATGGTGCAATAGCACTCGGCGCTGGTGTTGTCGAGCGTAATCGGACCCCCGGAGGGCTTGAGTTTGCTCGGATCGTTGCGCGTCAGGTCCTTCGACAGCGTCTCCCAGTGCGCGCCCTCATCCACGCTGACGTGAATGTGGTTGGACGCGATGTAGAGGCGGGTCGGATCCCAACGCGAGAAGAACATCGGGAACGTCCACTGGAAGCGATACTTCAGCCCTTCCGCGCCGATGGCCATGCCGGTGAACTCGGGCCACACGTTGACGATGCGCTCCTGTTCGGTGCGCGCATCCCACCGGATCAGACGGCCGCTGCCCGCGCCGGAACCAATCGCGCCGCCAAAGACGATGTTCGGATCACCGGGCTTGATGGCGATGTAGCCGCTCTCGCCGCCACCCGGCTCGGTCAGGTCGCGCACGGTGATGGCGTGCTTGGGCGAGAAGCTCGGCAGCCGTACCGCTGTGTTGTCCTGCTGCGAGGCATACACGAAATACGGGTCCTGGTCGTCGGCGATGACGTGGTAGAGCTGCGCCGTGGGTTGGTTGTAAACGGTGCTCCAGGTCTCGCCGGCGTTGAACGACACGCACGCGCCGCCGTCGTTGCCCTCGATCATGCGGCGCGGATTGGCCGGGTCGATCCACAGGTCGTGGTTGTCGCCATGCGGGGTGGGGAGCTCGCTGAAGCTCTTGCCGCCATCGATCGAGCGCTGGAAGGTGTAGTCGAGGATGTACACCGTGTCCGCGTCCTGCGGGTCGGCGTAGATGTGCATGTAGTACCACGGCCGACCGCGCAGCTCGCCCTGTTCGCTCAGCCGCGTCCAGGTCGCGCCAAAGTCGTCGCTGCGGAACAGCGCGCCATCCTCGGCCTCGACGATGGCGTAGACGCGCCCGCTCTGCGCGCCCGATGCCGCGATGCCCATCTTGCCCAGCACGCCCTTGGGCAGGCCGGGGTTGCGCGTGATCTCGGTCCAGGTGTCGCCGCCATCCGTTGTGCGGTAGATGGCGCTGTCTGCGCCGCCGCTGTCCAGCCGGTGCGGCTGGCGCTGGGCGTGCCACAGCGTGGCATACAGAATGCGCGGGTTGCGCGGGTCCATGCTCAGGTCGATCGCGCCGGCGCGCGGCGACTTGAACAGCACCTGCTTCCACGTCGCGCCGCCATCGATGCTGCGATACACGCCGCGGTCCTTGCCCGGTCCCCAGGCGTTGCCCAGCGCCGCGACGTAGACGATGTCCGGGTTGGTCGGATGCACGCGCACGCGCGCGATGTGGCGCGTCTCGGCCAACCCGACGTTGGTCCAGGTCGCGCCGGCATCCGTCGACTTGTAGACGCCATCACCGTGCGAGACGTTGCCGCGAATGGCGGTCTCGCCCGTGCCGACATACAGGATGTTGGGATCGCTCGTTGCGCAGGCAATGGCCCCCACGGCCGAGGTCTTGAAGAAGCCATCCGACACATTTCGCCAGGTGATCCCGGAGTCGGTGGTCTTCCACACGCCGCCAGCGCACGCGCCGTGGTAGAAGGTGCCCGCGTCGCGTGGATCGCCACACACGGCGACGACGCGCCCGGCCCGGAACGGGCCGATACAGCGCCACTCGAGCGATTTCAGTTGCTGTGGGGTTGGCATCTTGCTCCTTTGCGCGGCGCGTCCTTCAACGCACCTACCAATCGCCCGCGTATCGGACATCCCATTCTGGATAGCTCCGAACCAGCCAGGCGTATTTCAACTCATTGATCTGCCGCAAATGAAGGTGATCGTGCGCCAGCCAGTTGCTCAGCAGGTCGCCGGCGCGCACCACGAGTTGGCCCCCAACATGATGATCATGGGCGGCCAGGAGAGGCGGATCGCTCAGGCTGCGCAGCCAGGCGATCGACGCGCTACGCTCGGCCTGAAAGCCGGCAACGGCGTCCTGAAGGGTAATCGCCGCCGCGCGCCGCTCGATCACCCAGCGCTCCGGCTCGATGGCTGGCCAGGGCTGGTTCGGGTCCTCCAGCGTTAGGCGGAGGCGGGCCCGAAAGTCGAACCGCTCCTCGTCAAAGAGGTGCCCCGCCACATCGCGCAGCGACCAGGCCTCGGGCGCCGGCTGCCACTCACTCCAGGCAGCCCAAACGCCGTGAAACAAGGCCGCAAAGGCGGCCTGGTTGCTCGCCAGCTGATCGGCGACGTGGTTGAGGAGCGACATGCAAAGAGTATACGCTCACGGGGGTATGGTGTAATCCGCCCCCGCATGACCAACGCCCCGGAACGCGCGCCCGTTTTCTCGGTGAGAGACATCCCCGTCTACGGGGATCTGATCCTCTCGCCGATGGATGGTTTTTCGGACAAGCCCTTCCGGACGATCTGCCGCGCCTTTGGCTCGGCCATGAGCTACACCGAGTTCACGTCCTGCGACGCCATTCTGCACAACGCCCGCCTCGCCCGCGAACAGCTCGAGTTCGACCCGGCCGAGCTTCCCCAGATGACGTTTCAGGTTTTCGATTCGGACGAGGATCGCATCGTGCGCGCGGCGGAGAAGATCGAGGCGCTCGGCCCGGGCATCATCGACCTCAACATGGGCTGTTCGGTCTCGGGCGTGAGCGGGCGCGGGGCGGGGGCGGGGCTGCTGCGGGACCCGGCCAAGATCGGCCGCATCTTCAACCGCCTCTCGAAGACGCTCAAGATCCCGGTCACCGGCAAGATCCGCCTGGGCTGGGACGACACCTCGCGCAACTACCTGACCGTGGCGCGCATCCTGGAGGACAACGGTGCCGCGCTGATCGCCGTGCACGCCCGCACAAAACAGCAGGCCTACAAGGGGGTGGCCGACTGGTCGGCCATCGCCGAGGTCAAACGCGCAGTCAAGGTCCCCGTCATCGGCAACGGGGATGTCCGCGTCGTCGCAGACATCGCCCGGATCAAGGCGCAGACCGGCTGTGACGGCGTGATGATCGGGCGCGCCGCCATCGGCAACCCGTGGATCTTCTCGCGCCGCGACCGGGAGGAAGTAGGGTTGGATGAAACCGTTGTGCTGCTGCGCAAGCATCTTGCCGCCAGCGTCGCCTTCTACGGCGACAAGGGACTGATCCTTTTTCGCAAGCACGCCGTGAAGTACATTCACGCCGTCCCTCACGCCGCCGAGTTCCGCGAGCGCCTGATGACCCGCGAGACCGTGGAGGCCTTTCATGAGGCGCTGGATGAGTTTGCCGAGGCAGGAAAGGACCCGCTCAGAATTCCACCGCCGGCGTCGCGGGGCCGCGATAATGCCGCTTGAATGAGCCGTTTCCAAGCCTATCCGCCGGCGCTGCGCGAGGTGCTCGAGATCTTCGCCGAGAACCCGGCCGATCGCAACACGATGCTGATCGACTACTCCGATCAGTTTGTCTCCGTGCCCGAACGCATCGCGACCCGCCCGTTCCCCGAGTCGCAGCGTGTCCCGCACTGCGAGAGCGAGAGTTTTGTCTTTGTCGAGGCGCTGTCGAAGGATGAGGATCCGACGTTGCGCTTTCACTTTGCCGTCGAAAACCCCTTCGGCGTCTCGGCGCGCGCGCTGTGCGCCATCTTTGACCAGACGCTGAACGGGCAGGGGCTGCGCGCGAGCCAGATCGCTGCGCTGCCCATCGACGACGTCGTCCCGACCTTCTTCGGCGCCAATGTCTCGATGGGCAAGGGCCAGGGCCTGACCGGGATCGCGGCCGTGATGAAGACGCTGGCGCGTCGCTACGCCGGGGCGCCCCGACAGGGCGCGCCCTCAAAGGGAGCTTGAATGACCGAGCAACCCACACCCACACCCAGGCCATCGCAGAAGCCGTCCAATGAATTCGAGGCGTTGCGCAAGCGCCTGACCGAGGCCCTGAGCGGCGTCTTTACCGTGGACGCCGGCTACGTCGATGAGGGCGGCCGCATGGTGCTGCGCGGGAGCCGCGTCGCGGCCTCGGACTACGACGCCATCCGGGCGCGCTGTGAGGATGCCGGCACGACGCCGCTCATGCGCGATGCCGCCGATGGAAAGATCGAGCTGGTCATCCTGCCCTCGCTGGCCCGACCGCTGCGGCAGAACAAGTGGCTGAATGCGGCGCTGCTCTTTGCGGCCTGCGCCACGGTCTTTGTGGTCGGCAGCGCGACGGCCGATGGGAGCATGGATGCGGGCGAGGGCCTGCTCTACATGATCGGGTTGATGCTCCCGCTCGCCGCGCATGAGCTCGGCCACTACCTGGTCGCGCGCCGCAATGGCACGCCCACCAGCCTTCCGTACTTCATCCCCTTGCCAGCCGCTCCGGGCACCTTTGGTGCGGTGATGGTCCAGCGCGAGCCGTGGAAGAACCGCCGCATCCTGCTCGAGGTGGGCCTGGCCGGGCCGATTGCCGGCTTTCTGGTGGCCGCGCCGCTGTTTGTCATCGGCGCGCTCTTGTCCCACCCGGCAACCACACCGTTGCCGCAGGGTCAGGCCACGTTTCTTGGGGATTCAATCTACACCTACCTGGTCGGGACGCTCACGCACGGCATGGCCTGGACCGATCCGAACATCATCATGCTCAGCAACCTCGGCGTGGGCGCGTGGTTTGCGCTGCTCATCACCGGCCTCAACCTGGTGCCGGCGGGCCAACTCGATGGCGGTCACATCGCCTACGCGCTGCTGGGGCCGAGGGCGCGTTTTGTCTCCTACGCTGCCATCGCCATCATGCTGGCGCTGGCGTACTTTCTCTCCAGCCCGCTGATGGGCTGGGCGGTGCTGCTCTTCCTGCTCGGGCGTGACCATCCGCCGGTGCTGGATGACACCGAGCCCCTCGGGACGCGTCAGATCGTGCTGATCGTGCTGGGCGCGTTGCTGCTGCTGATCACGTTCGTGCCGAACCCGCTGTCCTCAGGCTGAGGGCTGCGCCGGCCACGGACAGCACAACGGCGCATAGCGTCAACCACCAACCGGCGCCGAGCCCCACGCTGTCGCGATACAACGTTTCGAGGGCGGGTCGGATGACCAGATAGCCGACGACGGGCACAACTGCCAGCACGGGCAGGGCGACCGCCGTCAGGCGCGCCCCGCGACCCGCCGCGCGCCCGGTTCGCCGCAGTGCCGATGAGGCGACCAGCAGGACGGCCAGCGCCGCCGCGGTGAGGATGGCCTGCAGGCGAAAGGCGGGATCCGCCCAACGTTCAAAACGCGGAAGTCCGAACTGAGTGATGAAGGCCGCCAGCGCGAGCAAGGCCAGCCAGACCTCCGTCCGCCGCGCGCGCGCAGCCGCCACCCCCAGCGCCAGCCCGGCCGCCCAAATGGGCAGATAGAACCCCTCGTTTGGGAAGACGCCGGCATTGGGCGTGTCATTGGTGAACTCGCCGAGCTCGTGGGCGCTCAGGCTGAGGGCGGCGGTCTTGTGGGCCGCCCAGACGCCGAAGTGGCCAACCAGCAGGAGCACGGCGATGCCGACCGTTGCGGCCAGGGAGGTGAGGCGCGTGGTCATTGCGGGCGAGGATACCGCGGTCGGGGTGCGTCAGCGCCCATCGCGTTGGCTGGCCGTCGGCAGGTCATGGGGCGGGCGTCGCTCGGGGCAGGATGCGCTGAGGTAGGATCGAGTTGTGTCGACTCATATCGTCATTCACACCTGACCATGAAAACAGGCCACCGCTTTGCCCCGATCCTGATCGTCAGTGCGCTGCTGCTCGGCGCGTGCAGTCGGCCGACACCCCCGGCCCCGACGCCAACGCCGACGCCGCAGCTGGCGACGGCAACGCCGCTGCCGCCGGGCGACCCAACGCCGGCCTATCTCTACGCCCGCACGCCGACGCCGTCCGTACGGATTCCAGGCCCGAAGATCCTGGAGGTCGGGCCAAAGCCGCTTTGGGACATCGGAATCGGGGAATCCATTTCGATCACCTTCGATCAGCCGATGGACCGGGCCAGTGTCGAGCGCGCCTTTGTCATCGATCCGGATGTGATGGGCCGCTTTGTGTGGTCGCCAGAGAGCCCCGCCGTGGGGTCGGCGCCGGAGACACTCGTCTTTCGCCCCGATTCGCCTTTGCACTTTGGGGCGCGATACACCGCAACGGTGCGGGGCGACGCGGCCAGCGCGCGCGGCCAACGCATTGGCGACGATCAGGTCCTGCCATTTTGGACGGCGACCGAATTCGCGCTGAAAAGCTTTGACGTCGCGCCCTATCGTTGGCTGTATGGGCGGACCAGCTTCGCCCTCTCATTCTCGCGGGCACCCATCACCAAGGAGATCCTGAGCCACCTCTCGCTCGTCGATGACCTGGGGGCCAGTGTCCCATTTACGGTTGAGGAGCAGAATCGCACAACGGTGCGCTTCACCCTGCAAGTAGCACCCATGCGGCAGTACTCGTTGACGGTTCGTCAAGGACTCCCAAGCATCGACGGCGACATGCTTTCCAAGTCGGCCACTTTCCGCTTCGGCGCGCCCGAACTTGATCCGAAGGATCAGTCGGTGGACGTTTTCATTCGGAACCTGTCAGAAGCCCTGCTTTTCGCCCCGGGTGAGGCTTTCCAAGTCAGGTTCCCAAACCTGGGGTCGGTCGCCCGCTTTGAGCTCGTGTCCTTGTCGGCCGCAGAATTTTTCTCCCTGACGGTCAAGCCCGGAGCCTTGGGCGTCGCGCCACGTCCCCCGCTGAAGGACTGGACGATTAGCGTGCCGCCAGAGTCACGTCTCGTCCTGACCGCCGTCCTGCCCCTGACGGGTACGCAATTGGCAACGGGCTACTACGCGCTGCGGACAACGCTGGGTGCCAAACCTTACACCTGGCTGGTTCCCCTCGCCATCGTCGATCGGCAGGTGTTGATCGAGCATGGCAAGGAAGACGCGCTTGTGTGGGTGACTGATCCAACCAACGGTCTCCCGGTCTCCGGGGCGAAGGTGAGCGTGGAGACAAAAGATGTGCTTGGATGTGATGGATTGTGTGGCATTGACACCCCGCTTTTCGCGTTCCCGCACAGTGATCACACAGACGGCAATGGCATTCTGAAAGTCGACTTCGGCGGCGAGGCATACGCCCGTCGGCCCGTCTGGGCGATCGTTGGAAAGCCGGGCGAATCCGGCTTTGGAGTGGGAGTCACACGTTGGACGCTCACGGATGGTGAGGAGGCTTCAAGAAAGGCCGCTGGTCCGGTGCGTTTCTACGCCTACACCGATGCCGCTGTGTACGGGCCCGGACAGACCATCCACTTCAAAGCCGTATTGCGCCCAGGTAGCTCCACCACTCTGCCCCGTTCGATCGGTTGGTCGATCGGGAAGGGGAAATGGCCGTATGTCACGGGCGTGCTCGAAGTCTCACCCTATGGGACGGTGAGCGGCACCCTCACTGCACCCAAGGTGACCGGGCAGACCCAAATTCCGATCATCTTCCACGCCGCCGATCCCGGTCTGGTTCTGGGGTGGGTCGATGTCACCGTCACCGATGGAACGCCGCTGAAGCCGGATCGGGACGAAGGTCGCTCGTATGCGAACCTGGCGCGGAGCGTGGATGCCTTCAGCGTTGAGCCGGACCGAGCCTCCTATGTGGCAGGCGAAACCGCTCGAATCCAAATCACGACGCCGTTTACGGGCGTGCGGCGCGCCCTCGTGACCGCTGTGGGTGACCGTCTGCTGTGGGAGGGGGTCGCGACCTTGAAGGACGGTCGCGGCACGGTTGAAATCCCGGTCGGCTTCGACTTCGCGCCAGGTGCGACGGTCCGGGTCGTTGCCCCCTCGCAGACGCAATCCCTGCTTACAGGCCGAGCTGAGATTCGGGTCGCCGCCGCCGGTATGCGCCTCGAAGTTTCTGCCCCGGGCCTGCGTGGCGACTATCGCGCGGGAGAGCAGGTGGCCATTGTGCTCCAGACCCAACGCGAGGGTCGTCCGGTGGCGGCCGAGGTCAGCGTCGCGTTGGTGGACGCGACGCCGGTGAGGGGAAAGGACACGGCCGTGCGGTCGATTCTGGACGGACTGTACCCCGTGCCGAACCCGGTTTGGCTAACCGCCGCTTCGACCAGCGCGCGCGGGACACGCCCGCTTGGCGCGGACATCGATTTCGCCACGCCACTCATAAGCGCGGCGGCAACCGAATGGCCCCATCCGGTCCCCAATGTTGTCGCCTACAACCCCGTCGTCGTCGAAGGCGGCAGCCAGTACTGGAATCCCGCCGTGTTCACGGATGCCAACGGGCGGGCGACGCTGACCCTCCCGCTGCCGACGCGGGCCGGGACATGGCGGCTGATCATCCGGGCCGCAGGCATCGATGGCAGCGCCGGGCAGGCCATCTTCGATGTGGTGACCCGCTAGCGGGGAGCAAAGACGGCGGGGCAAAGATCGGCGGCGCCGCTACAATCCAATCCGTGGACGCCAAGTTGATCCCCGACCCGACACCCGGGCCACCGACACTGCGCAACCATCCCATCACGCGTGCGGATCTGGGCGAGGCCATCAGCTGGTGGGACTATGAGACCTGCGAGCGTTGTGCGGGGGCAGGGCGCATCCTTGAAACACCGGAGGAGGACCTGTTCTGCGCCGAATGCCTGCGCGGGCTTCCCCGCCCGATGTCGTGAGCGTTGGAGCAAGGCTGACGCGCGTCGCGCGTCAATCCCCGGGGCGGGGCGTGTAGTCGCCCTCCACCCAGCTGCTGCCGTCCGGGCGCGTCTCTTTCTTCCACACCGGCACGATCTGCTTGAGCCGGTCGATGCCAAAGCGGGCCGCGTCAAAGGCCCCGCCACCGCGGTGGCCACAGCTCACCACCACGGCGACCACGACCTCGCCGACGGCCATGTCGCCGATGCGCTGCACCAGCGCGATGCCATGGATGTCATCAAAGCGTTGGCGCATCTCGACCGCAACCTGCGCGAGCTTGGCCCGCGCCATCGGCCGATAGGCCTCGTACTCCAGCCGCTCGGTGACGGGTTCGCGGGCGCCGGGGGTCATCCCGCGCACCGTGCCAACAAATGCGACGACGCTGCCATCCAGCGGGGTGGTCACCCGGCGCTGCAGCGCATTCAGGTCGATGGGCTCGGTGGTGATATCAAAATACTCGGGCTGCGTCGTCATCGTCACCCTCCGCTCACCGGCGGGAAGATCGCCACTTCATCCGTTGGGCTGATTGCATCCTCTTCAAAGGCGAATTCCTGATTGACCGCGACCAGCGCCTGCGGCAGGAGCGGCCCCAGGGTCGGATGCTGCGCGGCCACCAGCGCGCGAAAGGCCGCGACGGTGGTGGCCCCGTCCAGTCGGACGTCGATGCGCGGCGCGCCGGCCCGTTCCTTGAGCGTCGCAAACAGCAGCACCTTCATGCTGATTCACCCGTCCCGGCCCGGTAGTCGCCCGACTTGCCGCCCGACTTGCTGACCAGATGGATGTCATCGATCTGCACGGCGCGGTCGAGGGCCTTGACCATGTCATAGACGGTCAGGGCGGCGACGCTCACTGCGGTCAGCGCCTCCATCTCGACGCCGGTCTTGCCCACGCAGGCCACCCGGCTTTCAATCAGGATGCTGGCGTCGCCCTCGCGCGGGGTGAGCGAAACCTCGACGCGCGTCAGCGCGATCGGATGGCACAACGGAATGAGCTCACTCGTGCGCTTGGCCGCCATGATGCCCGCAATCCGCGCAGCGCCCAGCGCGTCGCCCTTCTTGAGCTGGCCGGCTACCAGGGCCTCGAAGGCCGGACGGGAAAGGCGCACCACGCCGCATGCCTCGGCCACGCGGGCAGTGTCGTCCTTGGTGCCGACATCGACCATGCGCGCGGCACCGCTGGCATCGAGATGGGTCAGCTCAGCCATCACCCGCCAATCTCGCTCATCACGCGGTTGAGCGGGATGACGCCGTCCTTCAGGTCGTGGCCCCACGGCTTGCGCCAGATCCCGGCCCGGATCAATTCGGCCAGGTCCTCGGCCCGCGCGCCGCGCCGCAGTGGCGTCTTCAAATCGATCTCGCCGTCCTTGAGCAGGCACAGCCGCAGCGTGCCATCGGCGGTCAGGCGGACCCGGTTGCAGCTGGCGCAGAAGGGCGCCGAGACCGGGCTGATAAAGCCGACTTGACCCTGTGCGTTGGGCAGGCGATACATGCGCGCCTCGCCGTCGAGCTTGCCGTCGTTGACCGGCGCCAGGGCGCCCAGCGCGGCCTGGATGCGCGCCATCATCTCGGCCGTGGTCACGATCGAGGCCTGTTGGAAATCCGCCACGTCGCCGAATGGCATCACTTCGATGAAGCGGAAGTGCCAGGGCCTCGCAAGGGTCAGGGCGGCCAGCGGGGCGACGTCGTCCTCGTTGTAGCCGCGCAGCACCACCGCGTTGAGCTTGATCGGCGTCAGCCCGGCCGCCTCGGCGGCAGCGATCCCGGCCAGGACATCCTCGACCTTGCCCCAGCGCGTGATGCGGTGATAGCGCTCCGCGTCGAGCGTGTCGATGCTGATGTTGACGCGGTCCATCCCGGCGGCTTTCAGCGGCTGCGCGAGGCGGGCCAGCCGCAGCCCGTTGGTCGTCATGGCGATCTCGCGCGTGCCGGGCAGGGCGCGCAGCGCAGCGACGATGTCGACCAGCCCCGGATGCACGGTCGGCTCGCCGCCCGTCAGGCGGTATTTGTCAAAGCCGAGCATCGATGCAGCCTGCAGCACGCGGATGAACTCGTCGCCGCTCAACAGTTCGTCGCCCGGCCGGAAGACCATGTGCTCGGGCATGCAGTAGACGCAGCGCAGGTTGCACTTGTCCGTGAGAGAGACGCGCAGATAGTTGATGTGCCGGCCGAACGCATCGAGTGTGCGCGGCCGCGTCGCCCCCGCCTGCGGGGCATCGGTCCCGGATGCGACGGACTGCGTCACACCTGTCCCCTCAAAATCCATCCGCGCATTCTACGACACGGTCGCTTTAAGAATTGGGCCACCCACGGTAAAGGGCACGATGACGCGCTGTCGAATGTCCTCGCCGGCCAGCATTTCGATCACGGCCGCCAGCTGCGTCCCGGCCGGTAACGTCGGCAGGTGCAGGGTGGGGGCGGGGCGTCGTTCGAGCGCGCCCACGCAGGACAACGTGCGAAGCACATCTCCATCGGTGTTGACGATCGATATGTCCATGGCGGGGAAGACGCGAAACGGCGTCAGGCCCATCTCGACCGTCACGCGCGTGCCATCCGGCCAGGGCATGACGCGGTAGTCGGTGACGCGCACGTCGTCGGGCGGGGGCAGGGCCTCGTTGGCGTTGTCGTAGAGCGGCAGGTCATCAGGCATGAGGCCGTGATTGTACGGGCGGGCGAACACGCGCACCGATAATCGGCCGCCATGGCACTTCCCATCGGCATGAATGCCCGCCTCTTCCCCAACAACTGGCGACCCGCCCACGCGGAGATCGACTTCGCCGCGCGCCACGGCTTCCGGGCGCTGCAATTTCCCGGCCCACCGCTCGGCCTCGATGCCCAACGCCTCGGCGCGCCCGCCCTCGAGGTCGGCCGGGACCTGCGGCGGAGCGGCCTCACGGCTGTCATGGAAATGCCCATCCTGATGAAGGGGCCGGACGGTCGCACCCGGGAAGGTTGCACGCCGCTCGAGGTCCTGCGCAACAACTTGCCGGCCATCGTCGCGCTGGGCTGCGTCTGCGTGCACTGGCACCTCGTGCTGCACTACCCGGAGGGCATTGCAGATGGCCCCGCCTTCGAGGCCGGGCTCGTCGAAACGCTGGCCGAAGCCGTGCGCCTGGCGAACGCCGAAGGCTTCCGCTTCGGCATCGAGCACAACGAAGCGGACTGGGCACCGTTTCGCGACGCGGCCAGTTGTCGCGCCGCGCTCGCGGCCGTGCCCGGGCTCGGGCTGGTCCACGATGTCAACCACGCCACGCCCGCCGAGCTGCCCGCCTACCTCGCGCTCGCGCCGCGCGTGCAGATGCTGCACGTCTCGGACACGCCGCTCCCCGAGGTCAACCACCATCTGCCCATCGGACAGGGCGCCATCGACTTTGCGGCGATCTTCGCGGTGATGGGGCGGGCCGGCGTGCGCGGGCCGGCCATCCTGGAGATTGGCGGTCAGCCCAAGAGCGGCGGCTGGGGCAAGGACAGCGACGCCGCGCTGATCGAGTCGCTCGCGCGCCTCGCGGCGCTGCTCTGAGGGGCGTGCGCGCGGCAGGATCGCCTAACGGGCGGCCACCAGCGCCAGCCCGGCCGCCACGCTGGTGAAGGCATCGATGTCGCGCAGCCGCGCCGCGCCAAATTTGCGCGTCAACATCGCGGCGAAGAGCGGGATGCGCGACGAGCCGCCGGTCCGCAGCACGACGTCGATGTCATCGGCCCGCAGCCCGGCCCGCGTCAGCGCCTCATCCAGACACGCCTCGACCCGCCGCGCGTCGGGGCCAATCAGCCGCTCAAATTCCGTGCGTTGGACTGTATCGGAGATCAGGATCTCGCCCATCTCCATCCGAAAGCGCGCCCGGTTGGCCGCGCTCAGCGCAATCTTGAGCTGTTCGACCTGCGCGTAGAGCGGCAGCCCGTAATTGTGGCGCACCAGATCCCGCAGCGCGCGCAGCTCGATCGGCCGGTCGCCGGTCGCGACCAGGTGTTCGAGCGTCTTCAGGTGATCCGGGCGCGACAGCTCGACGATGGTCTCCCAGCTCCCCAGCATGTCGATGATGTAGCGCGGCATCGGGACGCGGTTGCTGCCCAGCGCGTCGCGCATCGTGGCGCTGGCCCCGAAGTGCTCGCTCAGACGCCCGACCATCAGGTGGCGATCGAACAGCTCGCCGCCGACCGGCGTCCCAGCCGTCGCCAGCGGGCGCGCGCTGCCCGCCGCACCCTCGCTCCGCAGGATGGTGACATCGAACGTGCCGCCGCCGAAATCAAACACCAACACTGTCTCCGGGCGGGAGGCCTCACGCAGGTAACTCAGCGCCGCCGCGGTCGGCTCCTCCAGAAAGGACACATCGCGCAGGCCGGCCAGCGCGCAGGCCGCCTGCATGCGCTCGAAGGCGAGCGCGTCCTCGGCCGGATCCTCAGAGTAGCGCACCGGCCGGCCGAGCGTCCACCCCTCCACGCGCGCGCCCAGCGCCGCCTCGACGCGCTCGGCAATCGCCGCCAGCAAGCGGGCCACCAGCATCTCGATGCTGTAGTGCGTCCCAAATACGCTGGTGCCTTCGTAACCCTGCGAGCGCATCTCGGTCTTGAGGGACTGGAACAGGCGGCCCGGCGCGTTGGCGTCCACCTCGGAGAACATCGCCTGCGAGATGGTGGGCAGGTCGCCCAGCAGGATGTCCGAGGTGCCGATGAACTTCAGCTGATAGTCCACCACGCGGCCGACATTGCCCTGGGTGAAGCGGGCGATGGCGTCATGCCCAACGTAGGGAAGACTGACATTGCCGGCCCCGGCTTCCGGGCGCGTGAGAAAGAGCACCGAGCGCAGGATGGTCGGCGCGGGGCTGGCGGGGTCGATCTCCAGGACGCGCGGCACGCCGCCCACGCTGGCGGCGGCGCTGCTGTTGGTCGTGCCGAAGTCCAGCCCCGCGCGCATCCGGCTAGCCCTGCGGCCCGGTCAGGATGAACGGGTTGAAGTCGGTGTCGCGGTCGTAGACGTCCACGTGCTCGGCGCGCTTCAGGCCGTTCACCACGAGATACGTCAGCGGCGTCAGCGCGATCTCGACGCCGCACTTGAACAGGTAGTTCGATACGATCAGCGCGATCAGCGTCTCCGTGGGCAGCACGCCCCAGAACGCAATCAACGCGAAGACCAGTGTATCGACGCCCTCGCCCAACAGCGTGCTGCCGATGGTGCGCATCCAAAGCCAGCGCCCCTGGGTCCGCACCTTAAGCCGCGCGAGCACGAAGTCGTTGAGGAAGGAGCCGCACCAGAAGGCCGCCAGGCTGCCCAGCACGATGCGCCAGGTCAGGCCGAAGATCTTGTCAAAGGCCTGCGCGCCAAAGTCGGCGGCGGCCGGATCGCCCAGCGCGTTGGTCGCCAGCCAGGCGGGGTCGCCGGGGAGCGCGCGCACGAGCAAAATGGTGACGCTGACCAGGGCGAGGCAGATGAAGCCGATCCACGTCACGCGACGCGAAACGGAATAACCATACACCTCGGTCAGCGCGTCGCTGAAGATGTAGCTGAGCGGAAAGATCAGGGTGCCGGCGTCAAAGGTCAGCGCCAGCGGCCCGAGCTGGCCCAACGTCACGATCTTGGCCGCCGACGCGATGTTGCTGATCAGCAGCACCGAGACGAAGGCACCCAGGATGAAATCAAGGTAGCGGAACTTCATGGGCGCGCAGTGTAACGCCGCCCATCCCGTAAAATCGCCCGCGGTGCTGACGTTCACCGAGCCGGCCCTGCTCGTGCTGCTTGCATTGCTGCCAGTCAGCGTGTGGATCGCCTGGCGGCGCCTCGCCACGCGGATGCGGCCCGATCCCCGCAGCGGCGTGGCGGCCCTGCGCCTGGAGGGGCATGCCCTGACGGGCGTGATCGTGCGCGGCGCGCTGATCGGGCTGCTCGTGCTGGCGCTGGCTGGCGCGCAGATCGTCACCGTCAACCGACGCCTGGCGGTGGCCTTTGTCGTCGACGCCTCGGACAGCATCGGCGCAGCGGGCATCGAACAGGCCTATACCTTTGTGCGTGAGGCGCTGCGTGCCATGCGCCCCGCCTCGGCCCAGGATGGCCCGCTCGACACGGCCGCCGTGGTCGTCTTTGGCGCGGACGCGCAGATCGACCGCGCGCTTTCCGGGCTGCGCGACCTGCAACCCTTTGGCGCGCAGATCCGATCCGGTGGCACCAATGTCGAAGCCGCGCTGCGCCTGGGCCTCTCCCTGTTGCCCACCGACGCCGCACGCCGCATCGTCCTGCTCAGCGATGGCCGCGCCACCACCGGCAACGCGGACGCGGCGGCGCGCCTGGTCCGCGCGGCCAACGCCCGCCTCGATGTCGTGGCGCTGCCCTCCCAGAGCGGCCCGGACGCCGCGGTCGAGCGCGTCGACACCCCGCAACGCGCCTCGGTGGGGCAGACCATCCCGGTCTCGGTCATCGTGCGCTCGAACATCGCCCAACGGGCGACCCTCAGCCTTTTTGCCGGCCCCGATCTCGTCGCGCAGCAGGAGGTCAACCTGCTGGTTGGCCAGAACACCTTCAATGTCGCCATCGCCGCGACGCGGGCGGGGCTGTCCCCCATCCGGGCGACCGTGAGCGGCGCGCAGGACGCCATGCCGCGCAACAACACGCTGGCCGCCGCGCTGCTGGTCGGCGGGCCGCCGCGCATCCTGCTGGTTGCCCCGGCTCCCACCGGCGGCCGGGACGAGACCAGCGCCATGCGGGCCGCCCTCGACGCCTCGGGCATCGACTACGACACGGTCACGCCCGGCGGCATGCCCTCCGAGATCCAGTCGCTGGCCGCGTATCAGGCCGTCGTGCTGATGAACGCCCCGGCTCGCGAGATGTCGCTTCGCGCGATGTACTCGCTGCAGAGCTATGTCCGTGACATCGGCGGCGGGCTGGTGGTGATCGGCGGCCCCAGCAGTTACGGCGTCGGCGGTTACTTTCAAACGCCGCTCGAAGAAACGCTCCCAGTCGAGATGCGCGCGCGGGATCCCAAGCGCTTCCCCTCGATCGCCATGGCCATCGTCATGGACAAGAGCGGCAGCATGTCCCTGACCGAGAACGGCACGATGAAGATCCGCCTCGCTGCCGAGGCCGCCGCCCGCGCCGTCGAGCTGCTCAACGACGACGACGAGGTCACGGTGATTGGCTTCGATACGGAGCCTGTCGATGTCATCGGCCCGTTCACCGCCCGTGAGCGCGCGGCGTACACGCCGCGCATCCTGCGCATTGGCCCGGGCGGCGGCGGCATCTACGCCTATGAAGCGCTGAAGAAGGCGTCGGACGTGCTTGGCCCCTCGACCCGCAAAACGAAATTGGCCATTCTGCTTGCCGACGGCAACGACACCGAGCGCCAGTCCGGCGCGCGCGAGCTGGTGACGGACATGCGGCGGCGCGACATCAATGTCTCGGTGGTCGCCATCGGCAATGGCAGCGATGTCCCCTTCCTGACTGACATCGCCCGGCTGGGCGAGGGGCGCTTCCACCTCACGGACCGGGCGGCCAACCTGCCCAATATTTTCACGGAGGAGGCCGCGCTCGCGCAACGCAGCTACGTCCAGGAGGTCCCGTTCTTTCCAACGGACGGAACCCCCTCACCGATCCTGAACGGCCTGTCGCGGACGCCCGCGCTGCTGGGCTACGTCCTCACCTCGGCCAAGCCGGCCGCTCAGGTCGCCCTGCAGGCGCGTGAGGGCGATCCGCTCCTCGCCACCTGGCAATACGGGCTTGGCCGCGCGGTGGCCTTCACCTCGGATGCGACGGCGCGGTGGGCCAAAGACTGGGTGGGGTGGGCGGACTTCCCGCGCTTCTGGGCGCAGGCCATACGCTGGACGATCCTCGAGCGCGCCGACACCGGCGCGCAGGTGCGCGTGCGCGCCGCCGGGGACCGCAGCATCATCGAGGCCGAGCTCCCCGCCGCGCGGATGGCCGCCGAGCCTGACCTGCGCCTGCAGGCGGCCATCATCGACGCCGATGGCGCGGCCCGCACCTACCCGCTGGTCCAGGTCAGCCCCGGCCACTACGAGGCCGAGCTCCCCGCGCTGGATCAGGGCGCGTATCTCGCGCGCATCGAGGCGCCGGGCGCGTCCGATCGGTCGGCCATCGAGCGCATCGTCCCCTTCTCGGCCGGCTACTCGACCGAATACGCGCCGCCCGATGGGACCGGCCCACCTGCGCTGGAGGGGTGGGCGGGGCTCGGCGGCGGGACGCGCCTGTCACAGCCGGCCGAGGCCTTTGCGCTCAACATCCCGGCCGCCGCCTCGCGCACCGAACTTGCGCCGCTGCTGATGCTGCTCGCGACGTTGCTTTTACCGTTGGATGTTGCAGCACGTCGGTTGGCCGTCGACATCCTGGCCGGGTTGCGCCGGGTCGCCGCCCGCCTGCGCGGGCAGGGCGTCCCGCGCATCGAGCCGGCCCTGGCGCGGGTCGGGGCCGCGCAGCATTCGCGGCCCGCGAGCGCGTCGGCGGCGGTCACGCCGATCAACACCCGTGCGCCGCAGGAGGCGCCATCCCCCGAAGCCGTGGATCCCGCCGAGACCGCCGCGGCCTTGCTGCGTCGGCGGCGCGAACAGCGCGAGGCCGCCCGCACGCCGGTCGGTCCGCCGCCCTAACCGAGTGTCGCGCCGACCAGCCCGCGCTGGCCGCGCGCCAGGTCGACCAGCGGCATGGCGCGCTTGCCCTCGAGCTGCGCCTCCTCGATCGACAGCGCCCCGTGCCCGCAGAAGACCAAAATGCGTTTGTCGCGGGCAGTGACGGTGCCGGGCAGACCGGGTTCGCCGCCATCGGG
>JAIBCK010000153.1 GCA_019694215.1 Thermoflexales bacterium | reverse complement strand
TAGGAAGACCAGTTGGCGCGGCCCTTCGCCCACAAGGCCGACCGCGTTGTCGGCATCGTCGACCAGGCTGTTGTCGAAGCCCAGCCGGCGCATCTCGCGGCTGAGCAGGGTCGCCACCTCGCGTTCCTCGCCGCTGACCGAGCGAATGCGGACGGCTTTTTCGAGGAGCTCGATCATGACACGTTTGCCAGCACCTCGGCCGTTGCGGCCACCACGCTGTCAATCTGCGCGGTGGTGATCACGGCCGGGGGGAGGAATCGCAGCACGTTGAGTCCGGCGGGCAGCGCCAGAACGCCGCGCGACTGCAACGCCTTGAGGTAGGGCGCGACGCGGCTGCGCAGTTCGACGCCAATCAGGAGCCCGCGCCCGCGTACCTCACGAATGACGGGCGCATTGATCTCCTCGAGCCGCTCCTTGAAGTAGGCACCCTTCTCGGCCGCGAGGCGCGGAATGTCCAGCCGTTGCATCTCACGCAGGGAGGCCAAACCGGCCGCGCAGGCGAGCGGCGTGCCGCCAAAAGTGCTGCCGTGGGTGCCAGGCGCGAGGTTCTTGACGCCTGCCCCAATCGCGACCGCGCCCATCGGGACGCCGCCCCCGATGGCCTTGCCGAGCGCCATCAAGTCAGGCGTAATGCCTGCCTGCTCGCACGCAAACCACGTGCCGGTGCGGCCGAAGCCGGTCTGCACTTCATCGAAGATCAGGAGCGCACCACGCGCATCGCACAACGCACGAACAGCCTGGAGATGGGCATGCTCTGCCGGATGCACGCCGCCCTCGCCCTGCACGACCTCCAGGATCACGGCGGCGGTGTCATCCGTGAGGGCTGCTTCGAGCGCCGCGAGCTGCCCGTACGGAACGTGCGAGAAACCAGGCACCAGGGGGAGAAAGGGCTCTCGATACTTCGGCTCATAGGTCGCGGACAGTGCGCCCATGGAGCGGCCGTGGAAACCGCGCACCGCCGCGACGACGGCCTTACGCCCTGTGCTCAGCCGCGCGAACTTGAGTGCGCCTTCGACGGCCTCGGCACCCGAATTGCACAGGAAGAAGCGATCCAGCCCGGCCGGCGTGATCTCGGCCAGCGCGCCAAGGAAGCGCTCGCGCACGTCGTTGTAGAAGATCTCCGGGCAGGAGATCAGCGTGCTGGCCTGGGCGGCGATTGCCGCGGCGACCGCCGCGTTGGCGTGGCCCAGCGTGTTGACGCCCTGGCCGCCGACGCAGTCGATGTATTCGTTCCCGGCGGCATCCCAGAGGGTGGCATCCTTGCCGCGCACGATTTCGAGGTCGCGCTTTGCATATACGCCGGACGCGAGGCGTGCTTCAAGTTCCATAGTCTCCTGGTCGAAGGCGCGGATCTGCGTCCTGGCAGCGCGCTGTTGGCTCAATCTCAGCGGGGCATCATACACGCACACGGCACCTTTTGCGGAAGTGGGGATTGGGGAACCGTCAGGTAGTTGCCTGAATCTGACGATCGCCCGGCGTCGGGTGGTCGTCAAGCGGCACATCGCGAGGACAGATACGCTTGGTGCAGTCGGACGCACCCATGTCTGGCACGGGAGGATGATGACCGATCGCGTGATTGAGACCCGCGAAGGGGGCGTGCTGTCGCTCACTTTGAATCGACCTGACAAACGGAATGCAATTGACCGTTGGATGTTGGAGGACTTCATTGCCGCGCTGCGGCGCGCCGACGAAGACCGCCGCGTGCGCGCGGTGCTGTTGTGCGGGGCGGGGCGACACTTCTGCGCCGGGCTGGACCGCGAAGACGAACGGGGCGGCGAGGACTTTGCGCGCGCGTGCGGGCAGCTGGCCCTCCGCGCGGTGGTGTCGCTGGGCAAGCCCGTCGTCGCTGCGGTGCAGGGGACCTGCGCCGGCCTCGGGGCGGCCATCGCCTTGGCCTGCGATGTGCGCGTGATGGGCGAAGACGGCAGTCTCGATCCGGCCGGTTCAGACGCCCTGGTCGCTGAAGGCGGGATGTCCTGGTTTTTGGTGCGCAGTCTGGGCTACGGGCGGGCGTTCGATGTGCTGACGCGGCGGGATCATTTGAGCGCGCTGCGTTGTCTGGAGCTCGGCCTAATCAGTGAGGCGGTGCCGCACGCGCGGTTGATGGTGACGGCGACGGAGACTGCGCACGCGCTTTCGGCATTGCCCGCGCAGGGCGTGGCCTGCCTCAAGGCGGCGCTGCGCGAGGCGTCGTCGGCGTCGCTGATGGAAGCCGTTGGCGCGGATGCGCACTGGCGACATCAAGAGCGCGGGGCCGTCGAGCTGCTGACATCCAACCTGCCGGGGCCGCTCGCGCGTCCGCGCCGACTGGCCTACGCCTGGCACGAGGAAGGCGTCAGCGCGTGATGACCGTGCCGCGTCCCACCATCGCGGCACGGATGGGCGCGTCAATGCGGGCGTCGGCGAAGATGACCTGCTCGACGCCGCCGGCAATCGCCTCGCTTGCGCCGAGCACCTTCTTCTTCATGCGTCCCTCGGCGAAGCCCAGCGCGGTCTCCAGCTCGCCGTAGCGCAGGCTGGGGATCAGCGTGCTCTCGTCGGGGAAGGCCCGTAGTAGGCCCGGTACGTTGGACAGGATGATGAGTTGCTTCGCGCCGAGGGCCGAGGCGATTGCGGCCGCGGCGCGGTCGCCGTCGACGTTGATGGCTTCGCCCTCCGTGCTGCTCGCCGGCGGACAGACCACAGGCGTGTAGCCCGCGGACAGCAACGTCGTCAGGAGGCCGGCGTTGACGGTCTCGATCTTGCCGGTGTAATCGTCGCGGACCAACACCTGGCGGCCGTTCTCCACGGCGCGCACGCTCGCCTTGCGTGGCCCCTGCAGGAGGCGGCCATCCAGCCCGCTCAGCCCGACCGCGTCGACGCCGAGCTTCTGCAGCCGCTCCACGATGCGCGTGTTCATCTTGCCGGCGTAGACCATGGCAAAGATGTCGAGGGTCTCGGCGTCGGTATAGCGCGAGGTGTAGCCCTGCGGCGACGTGAGTGTGCGGGGGGGCTTGCCCAGCAGCGTCGAAATGCGATTGGTCTCATCCGAGCCGCCGTGGACGAGGACGACGGGCTGGCCGGCCTTGACCAGCGCGGCCAGATCGGCGCACACCCGGTCGTAGTCAATCCCGGCCGAGCCACCGACCTTGATGACAAGGGCGTTGGTTGTTGAAAAAGCGTTGGGCATGGGAGCTGTGTTTCAGGGATGCAGGCCGGGGAACTCCAGGCCGGCGCGCTCATCAAAGCCGCGCATGACATTGAGACATTGCACGGCGCTGCCAGCGGCGCCCTTCATCAGGTTGTCGATGGCGCAGAACAGGGTGACCTTGCGCCCGCCCTCGGAGATGGCGAAGCCGACATCCGCCCAGTTGCTCCCGGCCAGCGTCTTGGGCTCGGGGAGGCGGAAAATGCCGCTGCCCGTCTTGACGATGCGGACAAAGGGCTCGTCGCGGTAGCAGGCCCGGAAGGCCTTCCACAGGTCCTTGTCCGCGACGGGCTGGCGCACAAAGGCGTGCACGGCGGCGCTCGCCCCGCGCACCATTTCGATCGAGGTCACGCTCATGTGAACGCCATTGACCGTTGTGCCGAGCGTGGCCAACATCTGCTCGACCTCGGCAGTGTGGCGGTGCCCGGCCGGTGCATACGGGCGCACCGCACCGGACCGCTCCGGGTGATGCGATGCATCGGTAGCCGTCGCGCCGCTTTCGCTGCTGCCGACCTTCAGGTCGGCGATCACGGGCATGGCCGGGTCGAGCAGACCGGCCCGGGCGAGCGGCATCAGCGCCAGGTTGGTCGCGGTGGCGTTGCAGCCCACGCCGCTGGCGTAGGCGGCACCCTTGAGCGCGTCGCGGGTGAGCTCGGGCAGGCCGTAGACGAAGCGTTCGACCCAGGCCGGGGCGGGGTGGGGGCCGCCATACCAGCGCGCATAGGCGGCGCCATCGCGCAGGCGGAAATCGGCGCTGAGGTCGATGACGGTCGGTGTAAGGCCGGCCCAGTGGTCGATCTGTGTGCTGGCCTCGCCGTGCGGCAGACACAGGAAGATGACGTCGCAGGCGCCGACGTCATCGGGCCGCACGAACGTGAGATTGCCGGCCGCGGTGGCGCGCAGGTTGGGATGCGCGCTGTGCGCAAACTCGCCCATCCGCGAGCGCGAGGTGACGGCCACCGGCTCGGCGT
>JAIBCK010000152.1 GCA_019694215.1 Thermoflexales bacterium | reverse complement strand
TTCGTGGCGGGGGCGTTGTTCCCGCGTCCGGGCGCGTGGGTGCTGACGCTCGAGGCGCCGCTGCGCGACGTCTATGGCCCCGACGCCGACTACGCCGTGCCGGTCGCCGTGACCGTGAGGGAGTGAGAGGAGGGGGTGGCATCTGATCCAACGGTGTAGCCCCTTCACCGCGTTCGCTCAGCGCCCGCCAAACCCCGCCGCCATGCATCCCCGGCATCCGGCGTATCATTTGCCCCCGTGTCGTCTCTCCTGAAAAACAAAGCCCTCTGGTCGCTCACCCTCGGCCACTTCAGCATCGACCTGTTCTCCGGCGCGCTGCCCATCGTCCTGCTCTTCATCAAGGACACGCTCGCGCTCAGCCTGGAACAGACCGGCGCCATCATCGGCCTGTACTCGATCTCGACCTCGCTCGCCCAGCCGCTCTTCGGCTACCTTAGCGACGCCCGTGGCGGACGCTGGTTCGCGGTGGGCGGGCTGATCTGGATGTCGATCCTGCACGGCCTGGTCGGCCTGATGCCGAGCTATGGCATGGTCCTGCTCGTCGCGGTCGTGGCCGGCCTGGGTTCCGCGGCCTTTCATCCGCAGGGCGCGAGCGGCGCCAACGTCGCGGCCGGGGACCGCCGCCAGGCCGGCGTCGCCATGTTTATGGTGGGTGGAAATATTGGTTATGCAGTCGGACCGGCGCTGGCCGGCGTGATCCTGACCGCGCTCGGCACCCGCGGCACGCTCGTGCTCGCGCTGATCGGGCTGGCGATCGCGCCGATCCTGTACACCCTCACCCGGCCGAGCGCGTCGGCCACCGCGGCCACCGCCCAGGCCCCGCGCAAGGCCAACTGGCGCATCAGCCTCAACCCCGCCTTCAGCACCCTGGCCGTCATCGCGCTGGTCACGGCGATGTCGCTGCGGGCCTGGTCGCAGCAGTCCTTCACCAGCTTCCTGCCGCAGTACTTCACCGATTTCGCCAGCTTCACCCACAACGAGGCCGGCACGCTCTCCTTCATCATGCTGCTCGGGCTGGCCGGTGGCTCGCTGGTCGGTGGCCTGCTGGCGGACCGCTTTGGCCCCAAGCGCGTGATGATCGCCTCGCTGCTGGTCTCCGCGCCGTTGATGGCGCTGCTGGTGCTCACCCGCGACTCGCGCGCGTATCTGCTCGCCCCCTTCCTCGGCTTCGCCTCCGGCGCGGCCTGGCCGCCCATGCTGGTGATGTCGCAGACGCTCTTTCACAAGAACGCCGGTGTCGGGACTGGCATCGCGCTCGGTTTTGTTTTCGCGATGGGCGGCGTCGGAGCCTCGCTGACCGGCTGGCTGGCGGAGCCCGAGCGCCTCGGATTGGCCACGGCCATCCTGCTGCTCAGCGTCATTCCGGTCGTCAATGTCCTGGCCGTCTCGCGCCTGCCGAGCGAGAAGGACCTGCGAGGGGAGGCGGCATGAAACGCCACGGCTCACTCATCATCGCGGCGCTGATCTTTGCCCTGCTGCTGGCGGCGATTTGGGAGAAGCTTCACATCGTTGTGCTGATCCCGGTCGCGCCGATGCCGTGGTGGCTGCCCTGGGTGGCCGGCGTGGCGCTCTTTCTGCTGCTGGAGTACGCGGTCTCGCGCCTGATCAACCGGGGCGGCAAGTAGGGTTCGTCAGCGCGCCTCGCGGATGGCGCGCCACAGCACCACCTCGCATGCCAGCCCCAGCGCGGTGATCGCGGCGTAGATGGGTGTCAACGCCAGGCCGCCCAGGGCGCCCAGGCCGCTCAAGCCCACAACGTAGAGCGCCCTGGATGTGAAGATGGCCAGTAGGTCGGCCACAAGGTTGCGCAGCGCGAGCGTCGGCGCAACGATGAGCACGACGTCAAACGCCACGCGCATCAGGCGCAGTGCCCACCAGCGCGCGCACAACGCCGGCAGCCGTGGCGCGCAACGCTTGATGACGCCGACCAGCGCGCCCGGCACGGCAGCCAACGGCAAGTCGAGCGTCGCCACCGCCCGCAGCCGCAGGACGCCCTCGATCACAACGGCCAGTGCCAACCCGACAAGGCCGATCAACCAGGTCACGCCGGGCACGGCCCGCAGGGTCGCCCAGAGGCTGCTCGCCCCCATGCGCTCGACGCCAACGATCTGAACCACTATTCGGATCAGCCCCAGCAGCTCCGCTGCCGGCGGGCCGGGATCGGGGAGCAGCCCACCCAGCGCGCGCGCGGCCAGGGCCTGCGCGAAGGCTGGCGCGTTTCCGATGGCGTGTAGAAAATCGCTGTCATCGAGCCTCAGCATGCGCAGCAGGCCAAGCACGCCAAGCGCGGCAAGGAGCAGCGCCCCGCCATAGGCCACGGCGACCGCGAGCTGCGTGGCCTGACCGCGCGCGCCAACCCGGATCGCATCTGTGATGGAAACGTTGTGCGAATCGGACTGGCTGAACGTCCACAACAGCGCCGTCCGCGCGGGGAGCACGAGCAGGACGCCCAGCCCGAGCTGGGTGATGCGGAGCACGAGCCGGGTGGTGTTCATGCCCTCGTCCAGCCCGATGCCGGTCACCTGGCGCGACACGGAGACGGCGGCGGGGAGCATGGCCTCCAACCAGGCCGGCGCCGCGAGGCCGATCAACGCCAAGGGCAATACGACGCGGGCATGACGGACGAGCAGGCGCCCTGCCTCGCGCAGGAGGTGGGCCGGACCCGGCAGCGCGGTCACGGGGTCAGGTCGAAGCGCGCATAGCCGACGCTGGCCCCATCCGCGCCAAACGCAGTGACCCGAATCGTGTAGCGCCCCGGTGGCAGGTCGCCCGGCGCCGTCCACGCGGTGACCTGCCCGCCATTGACCGGGCTGAGGTGGGGGCCGCTGATCCAGCGCCATTCGCCGGGCGACTCGCCGCTGCCATATTCGACCTGATAGCGCTCGAAGCCGGGCGGATTGACCACGCCCTGGATGGAGAGCAGCTCGCCGCGGCGCACCGACCCCGGAACGGTCACGACGATCGACGAGGTCGGCGGGGGCGGCGGAGCCGGTTGTGCGGCGATGTCAGGGTTGTTCTCGCGCGCGGCGCGCTCGACGGCGGCATCGGCGGGCAGGGGCGGCTGGCTCGCGGCGAAGAACTCGCGGGCGCGCCGGTTGGCCGGGCACTCGGGGGAGGGCTCGCGCCCGCCGTCCAGGCAGATCTCGCGCTCGACGATGCCGGCCGGCCGCGCAAAGGCCGTGGCCGGCTTGCCCTTGAGCGCCTCCTCCATGATCTGATTCCAGATCGGCGCAGCGCCGGTCGTGCCGGTGGTGCCCTTCATCTCGGTGTTGTTCGTGTTCCCCACCCACACGCCGACGACGAGCTCGGGCGTGAAGCCGATCGTGAGGTTGTCGCGGAAGTCGTTGGTCGTGCCGGTCTTGACCGCGGCCGGGCGGTTCTTCAAGTTGAGGATGCTGCCCGGACCAAAGCTCTTGACGCGCGCCGCATCGTCCGAGAGGATGCTCGTGATCAGCCAGGCGTGCTCGGGCGAGAGCACTTGATCGCGGCGCGTGGCGCGCGCTGCCGCGGGGGCGACGGCCGGATTCTGGCTTTCAGCCAGGCTTGGCTGGGCTCTGGACGTTGTGCCAGTCGCGGGCGCCGGCTCGCCAAAACCGGTCAGGTAGTCACGCAGCAGCGTGCCGTCGGCGCGCTCGACGCGCGCAATGGCGGTGCTGGGGAGGCGCACCCCGCCATTGGCGATGACGGCATAGGCGCTGGTCATGTCGATCAGCCGCGCTTCGGCGCCGCCCAGCGTCACCGCCAGCCCGTAGGCCGGATTGGGCGGGAAGGCGATGCCGACTTTCTGGGTCATGGTCATGAAGGCCGGCAGCCCGACATCGTTGAGTGCCAGCACGGCGGGCACGTTCAGGCTGCGGGCCAGGCTCTCGCGCATCAGCACCGCGCCGTGATACGTGCCGTCGTAGTTCACCGGCGTGTAGGTCTGGCCATACTGGTTGGTGAAAGTCGTCTTGCGATCCCAGTACATCGTGGCCGGCGTCGCGCCGCGTTCCATCTCGGTGAGGTAGGTGAAGGGCTTGATGCTCGACCCGGGCTGGCGCGGCATCAGCGCGACGTTGACCTGGCCCTTGATGGTGTCGCTGTAGAAGTCGACGCTGCCCACCATGGCCAGGATCTCCCCCGTCCGCGGGTCGATGACCACCGTTGCAGCGTTGGTGACGTTCTTGTCCTTGAGCTTTGCGATCTGGTCGCGGA
>JAIBCK010000002.1 GCA_019694215.1 Thermoflexales bacterium | reverse complement strand
GCGGGGCTCGAACGGGTGCCCGTCGCGAATGACATCGATGCCTTGAAGGCGCTGGAGGACTCCGCCGATGCCGCGTTGGTCGATCCGGTCGCAGCCTGGTCGGCCCTCCGTGCGCGGGATGCGGATCCCAGCCACAAAACGTTTGTCGTTGAGCCAAATGGATTTGTCATCGCAGTCCGCCGCGATGACGCCGTCACGCTCTCGCGCGTCAACGCGGCCCTGGCCGCGATGCGCACCGATGGCACGCTGGATCGCCTCGCCGAGAAGTGGCTTGGCGGAGGCCGTGCGTCGCGCTAAGCCTCCGTCGATGTCGCTGCGTCCGGGCGGGCGGGTTTGCCGGCCGGTTTTGGATTGATCAGGTTCATGGCCTTGTCCAGTCCCTCGCCGATCCAGCGCAGCACGCCGGCGTCGATCTTGCCAAACATCTCGTCCAGCGTGGGGACTTCATCCTTCGCAAAATCATCGAGGACGTAATCGCGCGGGGCCTGACGCCCCGGCGGGCGGCCGATGCCAACGCGGATGCGCGGGAAGCCCTCGCCACCCACTCGCGGGATGATCGAGCGCATCCCGTTGTGGCCTCCCGCTCCGCCGAAGGGGCGCATGCGCAGCTGGCCGAAGGGCAGGTCGAGCTCATCGTAGACGACCAGGAGATCGGCTGGCGCGACCTTGTAGAACTTGGCGACCGGGCCGACGCAGGTCCCGCTGTCGTTCATGAAGGTCTGCGGCTTGACAAGCGCCACGCGCGCGCCGGCAATCTCGCCCAACGCCACCAGCCCATGGTTCATCATCTTGGTGAAGCGCATGCCGTGACGGGCTGCAAGCGCATCCACGACCATGAAGCCGACGTTGTGCCGGTTGTTCTCGTAGGCTTTGCCCGGGTTACCCAGCCCCGCGATCAGCCGCCAGCGCAGCGCCTCGGTCATCGCTCAGGCTCCGTAATCGATGCGCGATTCGCCGCGCACGCGGCGCCACAGGGCAAAGGCGAGCTTCTTGAGCAGCAGGTAGGCGGCCAGGCCGCCAAACGCCAGCGCGGTGACGCGAACACCCTTGAGAAAGGCGTCGGCAATCGAGGGCGTCGCGGCCGCTGCAGCCGGGGTCGTCACCGTGGCGCGCGCAGCCGGCGCGACCGTGGCCGCTGCGGCCGGCGGGGCGCTGGTGGCCTGCGCGGCGACCACGAGGTTGCGGACCAGGACGTCTGTACTCTTGCCATCCGCACCAAACACTTGCAGCCGCAGCGCATACTCGCCGGGCGCCAGCGCCCGTGTGTTCCAGGTGGAGAGGGCGCCGTTGTCGACCATCTGCGTGCCTCCGCCGAGCACCGTCCAGGTCTTGAGGTCGGGCTCGCTGGCGTAGGCGATCTCGTAGCGCGCAAAGCCCTGCAGCAAGGCGCTGCCTTGCACGGTCACCGAGTCAGCCAGGGTCTGGCCGCGCACGGGGGTGACGATGCGCGCCAGCGGCGCGATGGGCGTTGGCGCGGGGGTGCGGGTGGGCGGGATGGGCGTCTGTGCCCCGGCCGGTGCGATTGCGAGGCCGCCGCAAAGGGCGGCTGCTACAATCGCAAAGGCAATCGGCAAGGCGCGGACGATGGGTCTGCGGATGTGTCGAAGATGGCGCATGGCGCTGAATGCGGGCCGATTGTAGCCGACCGAATTCATGGATTCCTCCCTCGCGTCCCCGCGACGGCTCTCACCGTCACGCACCCGCGTGTTCATTGTCGCGGCCTGCGTGGTGACCGGCGCGTTGGCCGGGGCGCTGACCGCGCTCCTTGACCCGCTCTTTGTCCTCCCCCTGATTCCGCTCGCGGCGGCCGGCGTGTGGGGGCTGCGCTCGCCCGAGCGTGCGCTGTGGCTGCTCGTCGCGGCCATCGCCCTGCTGCCGCGCATCGCCTCGCCCGTCTCGATTGGGTTCAAGCCGACAGTCGTCGATGCCGGACTGGCGCTCTTTCTGCTGGCCTGGCTCGTGGACCGCGCGCGTGGGAGCCGCCACGGGGCATCAGCCGGGCTGTCGCCCGTCGTCGCGGTCCCGCTGGTCGGGCTGGTCTTCGTGGCCGTGGCGACGTTCATCGTCGGGGTGCCCAACGGGGCGCTGACCACCCTTGTGCTGCGCCGTTTCGCCGAGCTGATCCTCACCCTGCTGGCGACGTTCTGGATGACCAAGGTGCTGGCCGACGCGACCGCGCGTCAGTTGGTGGTGCGCGCCTTCCTGCTTGCGGGCGCGCTGGCGGGCCTGATCGGGCTCGTCTTGTATGTCACCAGCGCCCTCACGGCTGAGCGCGTGCTTAGCGCACTGCGCCCGTTTGGCTACCCGTATGGCAATGGCGTCGTGCGCTACGTCCGAGATGACCCCTCGCTGCTGCGCCGCGCGACCGGGCTGTGGATCGATCCCAACGCCTACGGCGGCTTCCTCCTCGTGACGGCTTCTGTTTGTCTGCCCCAGCTCTTCACCCGCAAGCCTGTGCTCCCGCGTGGGATCGTTGCGTTGTGCGTTGGTGTGATGGGCGCGGCGCTGGTCGCCACCATTTCGCGCGGGGCGATGCTTGGGCTGGCCGCCGTTGGCATCGGCATCGCGGTGCTGCGCTACCGACGGCTGCTGCCGCTGCTGCTGGTTGCCGTCGCCGCCGCGCTGATTCTGCCCCAGACACGCGAGCTCATCGCACACTTTGCGGATGGCTTTGCCTTGCGGGATGCCGCCTCACAGATGCGCCTTGGCGAGTACAAGGACGCCTTTCGCCTGATCGAGCGCTATCCCATCTTCGGCGTCGGATTCGCCGACACGCCGGATGTTGACCTGTATATCGGCGTCTCAAACATGTATCTGCTCATCGCGCAGCAGATGGGGCTGATGGGGCTGGCCTTCTTCGCCGCTGTCATCGTCGGGTTCTTCATTCGGGCGGGGCAGGCCGCCCGGGTGGCGCTGGCGCGGCATCCCTCGGCCGCGCTGCCGGATGTCACCGTCGATATCTGGATCGGCGCGTGCGGCGGCGTGTGCGGGGCCCTGCTGAGCGGCATCTTCGATCACTACTTTTTCAACATCGACTTCCACAACGCCGTCATGCTGTTCTGGATCGTCCTCGCCCTCGCAATGGCCACTTCGCATACAATCCTCTCCCATGATGCAGCTAAAAGTTAAGGCCCTGAAGAAGGTCGATATCGTGACCGTGAAGGGTCGCGTGGACAGCGCGACTGCGCCGGAATTTGACAACGCGCTCAAGGGATTGCAGCAGGAGGGGCGCCACAAGCTCGTCCTCGACATGAGCGGGCTGGACTACATCAGCAGCGCGGGGCTGCGCGCGTTGGTGAGCGCCCTGAAGGCCGCCAAGCAACACAACGGTGGCGTGCACCTGGTTGGCGTCAGCGACAAGGTGCGCGACACGCTCGAAGTGGTTGGCTTCCAGTCCCTCTTCCCTGACTTCGAGTCGACGCTCGACGCCGTGGACGCCTTCTAGCCCGGAGCGAGATGCGTGTCCTTCGCCGGCTGCGGCTGCCGGCGCGCCATGACCAGCTGGCGCACTTTGCCGGTGCCGCCGCCGAGGCCGCCCACGCGGTGGGCTTGAGCGATCTGTATGCGGATCGCCTTGAGCTGGCTGTCGATGAAGCCTGTGCCAACATCATCGATCACGCCTACGCCGGCCGGGCTGGCGAAATCGAGATGGAGATTGTGCTCCTTGTCGATCAGGCCCTGGTCGTCACCCTCATCGACGAAGGGCTGCCTTTTGCCTTGCCCGAGCGGGCCGCGCCCGTGCGGCCACGCGATGCCGCCGATGCGCCGATCGGCGGGCAGGGGCTGCACATCATCCGCGCGTCGGTGAGCGAGGCGCGCTGGGAGCCGGGGGTTGTCCTCGCCGACGGCCGGAGGGTCAATCGCCTCACGCTCAGACGCGACCTGCCGCCGCGGCGGGGCGGCGCTGCATGAGCGCGGTCGCGGCGGAGGGAGCCGATGTCGCCGTCGTCATCGTCTCGTGGCGCGTGCGGGAGCTGCTGGCGGGGTGTCTCGACAGCCTCCTCGCCGAAGCCAAAGACAGCGCCTTGCGGCTTGCCATTCACGTCGTGGACAGCGCCTCCGGCGATGGCACTCCGGAGCTCGTGCGATCGCGCTTCCCGTCGGTCGTGCTGCACGCCGAGTCCGAGAACATCGGCTTCACGCGCGGCAATAATCTGGCCCTGCGCGCGCTGGGTTATGCGACGCCCGGCGCGTCGTCTCCGCCCCTGGTCTGGCTGCTCAACCCGGACACGCGCGTGCAGGCCGGTGCGTTGCGAAGGCTGGTTGAGTTCATGCGTCAGACGCCGCGCTGCGGCCTGGCAGGGCCGCGCCTGGAGAACCCCGACGGATCCCTGCAGATGGGGGCTTTTGCCTTCCCCGGTCTCGCCCAGCTCTTGATCGAGACCCAACCCCGCCTGGCCCGCCTTCGCGAGTCGCGCTTGGATGGCCGCTACCCGGCTGCGCGCTTCGGTGCGGGTGCGCCCTTTGAGATCGGGTTTCCGCTCGGCGCGGCGATGCTCGCGCGCGCGGAGGCCGTCCGGCAGGTGGGTCTGCTCGACGAGGGCTACGAGATGTATTGCGAAGAAGTGGACTGGGCGCTTCGCATGGCGCGTGCGGGCTGGCAGCGCTGGTGCGTGCCGGGGGCGGTCGTGACGCACTATGGGGGCGCGAGCAGCAGCCAGGCCAGCGCGCGGGCCGAGGCCATCAAGTGGCGGAGCCGGCGGCGCTATTACCGCAAGCACTATGGCCCGCTCGCGCGCGGGCTGGCGCTGCGCCTCGCGGCGGGGCGCTAGGGGCTAACGGAACGAAGCGACCTCTTCGATCAGCCTGTCGAGGGCGACCGTGCGTGTGTCACCGTTGGCGCGGACCTTGAGTTCGGCACCGCCGGCCTGCAGCGAGCGCTCCGACACCGTCGCGCGCAGCGGAATGCCGATCAAATCGGCGTCGGCGAACTTGACCCCGGGGCTGACATCGCGGTCGTCATACAACACCTCGATCCCGGCCTCGCGCAATTTCGCATAGGCAGTGTCGGCGGCCGCGCGGGCCGCCGACGTCTTCGCCAGGCTGACGAGGTGGACGGCGTATGGCGCAACAGCGGGAGGCAGGCACAGACCGCGTTCATCGCGGAAGTGCTCCGCCAGGCAGGCCAGCACGCGGGAAACGCCGATGCCATACGAGCCCATGATGATGGGCTGCGCGACGCCGGCTTCGTCGGTGAAGAGCGCGCCCATGCTGGCGCTGTAGCGTGTCCCAAGCTGGAAGATGTTGCCCACCTCGACGCCGCGTGACAGCGTCATCGGCTGGCCGCAGCGCGGGCAGGGTGCCCCTTCATACACCGTCGCCAGCTCGCCGATGGCGTCCGGCGCGTAGTCGCGGCCGCAATGCGTATTCAAGTAGTGCTGATCGATGGCATTCGCGCCCGCGACCAGGCCGGCCGCCTCGGCCACCAGCGTGTCCGCGACCACGATCACCCGCGTCCGGTCGACGCCGATGGGCGACGCATACCCGGCCACGGCCCCGGCCGCCGCGATCTCCTCCGTCGTGGCGGTGCGCAGGGCGCGGCATTTGGCGAGCGCCGACACCTGCGTGTCGTTGGCCTCGTGATCGCCGCGCACCAGGGCCATGACCAATTTGCCCGGGGCATCCGTGAAGTCGGCCCAGTAGAACACGGCTTTGGCCGTTGCGCGCGCGTCCACCCCGAGGAAGGCCGCCAGTTCGGCGATGGTGTGCGCGCCGGGCGTGTCGACGCGCGTGAGCGGCCCGCCAGGGGTGGGGAAGGCGTCCTTGCGGAAGCGGGCCACCTCGCGGTTGGCCGCATACCCGCAGCCGCACAACGCCAGCGTGTCCTCACCGACCGGGGTGAGATACATGAACTCGTGGGCGACCTTGCCACCCATCATGCCGACATCGCTGCCGACCTCGATCACGGGCAATCCCAACCGCTGAAAGATACGCCGATACGCGACGCGGTGCGCCTCGTATTGGCGCTCCAACCCCGCCCAGTCGGCGTCCAGCGAATACGAGTCCTTCATCGTG
This sequence comes from Thermoflexales bacterium, assembly GCA_019694215.1. Taxonomy (GTDB): domain Bacteria; phylum Chloroflexota; class Anaerolineae; order J036; family Brachytrichaceae; genus Brachythrix. The sequence goes on along the minus strand of JAIBCK010000002.1, from coordinate 77,497 downwards.
AACTCGCGGGTGCGGATCAGGCCGCCCCGCGGACGCGGCTCATCGCGAAACTTGGTCTGGATGTGATAGACCAGCATCGGGAGCTGGCGATATGAGGTGACCTCGGTGGCCGCAATCGCCGTGATGGGCTCCTCGTGCGTCATGGCCAGCGCCAGGTCGCGCCCGCGCCGGTCGCGCGCGCGCAGCAGCTCATCGCCGACCGCGCTCCAGCGCCCGGAGCGCTGCCACAGCTCGCCGGGATGCACAACGGGCATCAGCAGCTCCTGCCCGCCGATGGCATCCATCTCCTCGCGCAGCACCGTTTCGATCCTGCGAAGGACGCGCAGCGCCAGCGGCAGATAGCCGTAGATGCCCGCGCCGAGCTGGCGCACATAGCCCGCCCGCAGCAGAAGTTGATGCGAGGCAAGATCGACGTCCGCGGGTGCCGCGCGCAGCGTCGTGCCAAACTGGTTCGTGAGCCGCATCTCAGGCCTGCGCGGCGCGCAGCGCGCGCCAGACCCGCTCCGGGGTCAACGGAATCGAGCGCATGCGGACGCCGGTCGCATGCGCGAGCGCATTCACCAGCGCGGGCGCCACGGCATCGATGGGGATTTCGGCAACGGCCTTCGCGCCATACGGGCCGCTGGGCTCGTAGGTTTGCACGAGGATGGCCTGCATCTCCGGGGTCTCATCGGCGGAGTAGATGCGATAGGGCCCCAGGCGCGTGTTGAGGACGCGGCCCTTGTCATCGTAGACCATCTCCTCGCTATGGCCATAGCCCAACGCTTGCAGATTCCCACCTTCGATCTGCCCGGTCGAGGTTGCCGGATTGATCGCCACGCCGCAGTCCACGGCCATCACCATGCGCGAGACGGTGATTTCGCCGGTGCGGGTGTCGACCTCGCACTCCACGAACTGGGCGGCGAAGGGTGGCGGCGACTCGAAGCTCATGTGCGACGCCGTCGACATGATCTGGTGCTGGTTCTCCTGGTGCGTGGCGTGCAGCGCGACGTGGGCGAGCGAGAGCGCACGGCCATCCGGCGAATACACGTGCCGGTTGCGCAGGCTGAGCGTGGCGGCCTCGACCGGCGGCAGCGCCTTCTCGGTCACCAGGCGGTCGCCATCGCTGCGGCGCCCGGAATTGAACATGTGCGCGGCGTGCGCGCAGATCTGCTCGCCCACCTGCGCGGCCGCCTTCTTGGCTGCGCCGCCCGTGATGTAGGTCGTCGATGACGCATACGCGCCGGTGTCAAACGGGGTGAAGTCGGTATCGCTCGAATACATGATGATGTCCTCGAGCGGCACGCCAAGCGACTCCGCCACGATCTGGCCGATCACGGTGTCGCTGCCCGTCCCGATGTCCGTCCCGCCGACCAGCACGTTGAAGCTGCCGTCGTCGTTCATTTTGATTGACGCGGCACCCATGTCCAGCCCGGCGATGGCGCTGCCGTGCATGGCATACGCGCATCCCACACCGCGCCGGATGTGCGGCCGCGTCGGGTCGATGCGCCGCGCGTCGCGGGTGTCCCAGTCGATTGCGGCCATGCCCTGCTGGAAGCATTGCTCCGTTGCGCAGCTCTTGACCACCTGCTCGAAGCCCTCGCGGCCCTCACCCAGCGCGCGCGCCAGGGGCAGGGGATCGCCGACCCGGATCCAGTTCTTGCGGCGCAGCTCGATGGGATCGACCCCGAGGTCGGCCGCCGCCTCGTCCATTGCGCACTCCAGGCCAAACAGGGCCTGCGGCGCGCCATAGCCGCGGAAGGCACCTGGCACAGGCTTGTTCGTGTAGTAGATGTCGCACTGATACTCGGCGTTGTAGCAGCGATACGAGCTGCTGCCGCGCAGACCGGTCACCGATTGCACCGTGAGGCCATGCGCGCCATACGCGCCGGTATCGGCCACCACGGTATGTCTGAAGCCGTGCAGCAGCGGCGCGCCGCCGGCCGGATCGCGCTTGAAACCGAGCTTGAAGACCATGCGTTGGGGATGCCGAGAACGCGAGGACGTGAACTCCTCCTCGCGGCGCAATTCGAAGCGGACGGGACGGCCCGTTGCAAGCGTCAGGTGCGCGCACAGGTCCTCGATCAGCATCTCCTGCTTGCCGCCAAAACCACCGCCCACGCGCGGCTTCACCACGCGGATGCGCTTGACCGGCAGGCCGATGAGGGGCGAAATCATGCGCCGGACGTGGAACGGCACCTGTGTGCTGGTGCGGATGACCAGCCGGTCGTCCTCGTCAAACCAGGTCATGCAAATGTGCGGCTCGATGTGCGCCTGCTGGACCTGATGCACGCGATACTCGCGCTCGATGACGTAGTCGCTCTCGGCGAAGGCCTTGTCGGGATCACCGGCCTTGCCGTGCACTTGCGCCACGAGGTTGCGACGCGCGTCCTTGATCATCAGCGCATCGGGCTCATCATGGATGATCGGCGCGCCGGGCTTGGCCGCCTCGTCGGCGTCGAACACCGCCGGCAACGGGTCGTAGTCGACCTCGATCAACGCGCAGGCCTGGCGCGCCAGCTCGTAGCTCTCGGCGGCCACCACGGCCACGCGATCGCCGACATGGCGAACCTTGTTGTCCAGGCTGACCTGATCCAAAGGCGGCGGGTTGGGGTAGCTCTGACCGCCGCTGGCGTAGATCACACGTTTGACATTCTTGTAGGTCAGCACGGCATGCACGCCGGGGAGGGCCAGGGCTTTGTCCGTGCGGATGTCCAAAATGCGGGCATGCGCGTGCGGGCTGGTCAGCATCGCCGCATACAGCATGCCGGGCAGGGTCATGTCGTCGACGAAGGCGGGCTTGCCCTGGGCGAGCTTGCCGGCATCGACCTTGCGCTCGGGCTTGCCGACCACGCTCGTGCCGGGCTCCGCGCTCAGGTCCAGGTCCACCCGCGTGTGCGTGGCGGTCTGCGTCGCCGTCTTGCCTGCGCCCGTTCCGGGGCCGCCGGCACCGGGTCCCGGCCCCCAGGCGACATCGCCGATGGCGCCGTCCGCGATGACGCGGCGATACAGCGGAGAGGGGCCCTCCTGCGCCGGACCTTCGCCACGCAGCTCGCGCGCTGCGTTCAGAATGGCCTGCACGGGCTTGGCATACCCTGTGCAGCGGCACAGCACCCCCGAGATGGCATCCCGGATCTCGGCTTCGGTGGGATTGGGCTCGCGGTCGAGCAGCGCCTTGGCCGCCAGAATTTGCGCCGGCGAGCAGAAGCCGCACTGGATCGCGCCGTTGTCGATGAAGGCTTCCTGCAGCGGGCTCAACCCATCGCGGTTGCCCAGGCTTTCCAACGTTGTAATGCTGGCACCATCGGCCTGCGCGGCGAGCATCACGCAGCTGTTGGTCATGACAGGCCTGGCATCGTTGGGACCCTTGAGCAGCACACCGCAGGCGCCGCAATCACCGGTCTCGCAACCGTGCTTGACGCTGTAGTAGCCGGCGCGACGAAGCGCTTCGAGCAGGCTTTCGCCGGGGGCAACCGAGAGTTCGCGAAGGTGTCCGTTCAGATGAAGATGGATGATCATGATAGGTTTGACAGGGCGGGGGATGCGATCCGCCCCGATTTTCTCATGGAAGGGTGCGACAGCTCAGCCCGTTGCCACCGGTGATGACACAGCCGTTGGGATCCGGAACCGCGGTCGCGGTCATAACGACGAGGGACGGGGGCTGCGCCGCGGACGACGTCGCGCTGGCCGTTGCGCCAAACAGATCGCAGGCTGGCCCGCAGCGTTGCGAGACCAGGATCAACGCGATGATCAGTCCGATCAGCACGGCCAGCATGATGTAGCTGGCCGTCTTCTCCCAGACGACCTTCATCCGGCCGAGCATGCGCGGCGCAAGCGCACCCAGCAGCACTCCGGCCAGCAGGCCGAGGAGGAAGCTGCCAGCGTCCAGGCCGCCGCTCGTCGGGGTCGCGTTCATGTCCGGTATTTGCCGTTGATCGTGACGTAATCGTGCGACATGTCGCACGTCCAGACCGTGGCCGCCGCCTTGCCCAGCCCGAGGTCCAGGCGGATGCTGACGTCGTGCGGCTTCATCGCCTCGGTGGCCTCTGCGTCGGAATAGTCTGTCGGCGCGCCGTTCTTGAACACATGCACGCCGCTGAACCAGAGCGAGACCTTGTCAGGATTGATCGCTTCACCGCTGTAGCCCGCCGCCGCCACGATGCGGCCCCAGTTGGCGTCGCCGCCGTAGAACGCCGTCTTGACCAGCGGCGAGATGGCAATGGTGCGCCCGATGCGACGGGCCTGGGCTTCGCTGACCGCGCCGGTGATGTCGATGGTGATGAACTTGGTCGCGCCCTCGCCGTCGCGCGCAATCTGTTTGGCCAGGCTGATGCACACCTCGGTCAGCGCCGCTTCGAAGGCGCGCGCGGTGGCGCCGGCCCGAATCTTCGCGCCGCCGGCACCATTCGCAAGCACGAGCAGCGTGTCGTTGGTCGAGGTGTCGCCATCGACCGTAATGCTGTTGAAGGAGCGGACGGTGGCGCGGCGTGTCATCGGACCGAGCAGCGCAGCGGGCACGTCGGCATCCGTGACGATCACGCCGAGCATGGTGGCCATGTTGGGATGAATCATCCCGGAGCCCTTGGCGATGCCGACCACCGAGAAGGCGTCGCGCTCGACGCGCGCCACTTTGGGCACCAGGTCGGTGGTCATGATTGCACCCGCGGCTGCGTCGAGGCCGTCCTGCGAAAGCGCGCCAGCCGCGTCCACCACGCCGGCCGCCAGCTTGTCCATGGGCAGCTGCGCGCCGATCACCCCCGTCGACATGACGAGCACCTCGGGCGCGCGCACGCTCAAGGCTTTGGCAGCCAGCTTCGCCGTCGTCTCGGCGTTGCGCCTGCCCTGCGCGCCGGTGCAGGCATTCGCACAACCGGCATTGACAACCACCGCGCGAAAATTGGAGGCATCGGCCTCCATCTGCGCCATGCCGCGCAGGACCGGCGCCGCCTTGACGCGGTTGGTGGTGAAGACAGCGGCGCCGCTGCACGGGCGGTCGGAAAAGATCACCGCCACATCGGGCTTGCCGTTCTTCTTGATCTTCGCGGCGACGCCCGCGGCGCTGAATCCGGCCGGGAGCCGGGAGGAGGGGGTGGGGTTGTCACTCATGCCTTGCCTGCCTTTGAGAATCGGGTGCGGTCTGCCCTCAATGATAGGGGCTCGCCTGGAACGTCACATCGTCGATGAAGAGGCTGCTGGGCAGGCTGCCATCCGTGGACACGTCAAAGCGCAAGGCCACGGTCTTGCCTGCCCAATCGCGCAGGTCGACGACGACCTCGCGCCAGCCCCCGGTCTCGCCGCGCTCGCACAGCTCCATCTTGTGGACGGTCTTGCCGTCGATGCGCACAGAGGCGAGATCCCAGCCGCACCCGTTTTCGGTGCTGTGGATGCTCGCCCAAAAAACCAGATACGGTGCGTCACGCGTCACGGAGACGCGCTGCTCGATCGAGGCGGTCTCGTACGGCAGTCCGCCCAGCCAGGCCAGCTGTCTGCCGCCATGCGCCGTCTCGCCGGCCCCGCCGGGTGGGTCGCCGATGATGGCATACCCGCGCGTCGACGATTCGATCCAGCCTGTGCGGCCGCGCTCAAACGAGCCATTGTTCACCGCCGTCGTCGTCGCGCCGGGACGGTTGGCCACCGCGGCCACGGCCGCTGCGGCGTTGACGATGCCGGCACCGCACAACGAGGTTGTGCAGCCACTAGCGGAGGGGAAGGGGGTTGCCGTCTCGCGCAGCACCGCCGTGACCTGATCCGGGGTCAATGCGGGATTCGCCGCCAGCATCAGCCCGACGATGCCGGCCACCAGCGGCGTGGCCATGCTCGTGCCCTGATAGGCCGCATAACTCGCCGCCCCCGGCGTGGTCTTGCCGGCATTGAGCGTGGAGAGGATGCCCCGCGCACTGCCGCCATCCCGGGTATTGCCCCCCGGCGCGCTGATCGTCACGCGGCTGCCGTAGTTGCTGTAGGGCGCGCGTTCGCCGCGGTGGTCGCTCGCCCCGACGGCGATCACGCCCGGGCAGTTGCCCGGCGTCTCGCCCGCGACGTTGTCGTTTGAGTTGCCCGCCGCCACCACGATGACGGCGCCGGCCGCCACGACCTCGGCGACGGCGGCCGCCATCGCGCCCGCGCACGGCCCCGTCCCGCCCAGGCTGAGGTTGATCACCCGCGCCGGCGTCCTGTTTGCGGGCACTTCGGGCACGCTGCCGCCCGCCGCCCAGCGCAGGGCGTCGATGATGTCTGACGTATAACCCCCACACTTTCCCAGCACCCGGATTGGCAGCAGCTTCGCTTTCCAGTTTGCGCCGGCCACGCCGACGTTGTTGTTGCCCGTGGCGCCCATGATGCCCGCCACGTGCGTGCCATGCCAGGAGCTGTCCGCTGCCCCGCACCCGAAATAGGGCGAGCCCGGCGTGGCATTCTCCGCCGCCGTCACCCAGTCGCCGGGGTCGGAGGGGTCGCTGTCGCGCCCGTTGCCGTCGTTGCCGACCTCGGCGTCGCTCACGAAGTCGTAGCCTTCGAGAAAGCGGCCGGCCAGATCGGGGTGGTCCTTGCGCACGCCGGTGTCGATGAGCGCCATGACGGTCGATGCATCGCCTGTCGTGATGTCCCACGCGCCCGGCAGGTTGGCCCCCATGCCCGCGTTGCCACCGGGAATCTGGAGGTGCCACTGCTGCGCAAACATCGGATCGTTGGGCGTGAAGGTCGCCCGCAGCATGCGATCCGGCTCGACGCTGTCGATGCCCAGTGCCGCCGACTCGGCGCGGATACGCAGGGCGAGCGCCTCAGCCTCCTCGATCGGGACGCGTTGCGCGATGCGGACGACGTGCGCGCCGCCGGACATCTCGCGCGTGTAGGTGAAGGCTCGCCCCAGCCGCTGGCTGAGCGAGGCCGTGCGCTCACGCGCGGTGGCCTGCGTGGCACCCGGTCCGCCGATGCCGCCATCGCCGCTGTAGCGGATGATGAAGCGGTCAGTGCGGGACGCTGTCGCGCCCGGCGCTTGCGCGGAAGAGAGAGCGTTGTGCGTCGGCGCGGCGCTGGCGACGTCCGGCCGCAGTGCGCCCAGCACGAGCGCGGCGACGAAGGCCGCCCGCCGCAACGATCCCCCCGGCCGGCCTAGCGACATAGCTTGCGCGTGTGCTCGGCGAAGGTGGCCGAGAACTGGTGGCCGCCATCGTTGTTGCAGTTGGCGACAAAGAAGAAGAAGTTTGTGGTGGCGGGTTTGAGCACCGCCTGAATGGCGCCGAGCCCGGGGCTGGCAATTGGACCCGGGGGCAGGGCCGGATTGACATACGTGTTGTAGCCGAAGGGATCGACGAACTTGTAGTCCTCGACGGTCAGCGTGCGCCACCAGGTCTTCTTGGCCTCGTCATAGCCCAGCGCGTATTGCGTCGTCGGGTCCGCATCGAGCTTCATGCCGATCTTGAGGCGGTTGAGATACACACTCGCGATGACGGGCTGCTCATCGGCCTTGACCGCCTCGCGCTCGACGATGGATGCCACCGTCAGGATGTCACGCGCAGTGCGCCCCTGCGCCTGGGACATCAGCGGGGCGACCTTCTGGCCGTAGTTGTCCAGCATGCGCTGGATGACATCGCGCGCGCTGGGTCGCGCGGGGAGCCGATAGGTGTCGGGCATCAAGTAGCCCTCGAGGCTCGCTCCGGGCGGCAGATCGCGCAGGAAGGCGTAGTCGAAATCCGCGCGCCGGACCGCCGTCTTGAACTCCTCGGAATTCACGCCCAGCTGCCGGCTGAGCAGGTCGGCGATCTCCTCCATGCGCAGGCCTTCCGGGATCGTCACCGAGACCTCGGCCGCGCGCCCACGCTGCAGCGCCACAGCGATTTCCTCGATGCTCATCGTCGGCCGCAACGTGAAGCTGCCGGCGTTGATGCCGGCGTCGAGGCCGTTCATGCGAACGTACAGCCGGAAGAGCTCGGCGTCGCGCACCAGGCCCTGCTTCTGCAGACGGGCGGAGACGCTCTGCACACTCTCGCCGGGCTGGATGGTGAAGTTCTGCGGTGTCGGATCGTTGCTAAAGGGCCGCTTGACGTCGTTGCCGCGCAGCAGGTCGATGTAGGCGCCGACCAGCGTTTTGTCGAAGCTGGTCAGGCTGGCACTGCCCGAGCTTGCCGTGCGCATGCGCTGCATGAGCGTACCGCCGGCGAGCACCAGGGCGGCCAGGGCCAGGGTAAAGAGCGCGACGTTGAGCGCGCGTTTCACGGGTCGTCGCATAGAGATCACTATCGTAACATCCCAAGCCGCGCCGCCTATTCTTCGGGCGACTCGGGGCGCTCGGCGTTCAGAAATCGTTGCAGGATGACCGCCGCGGCGACGGCGTCATCGCGACCCTGCTCGCCCTGCCGGCGCGTCTTTCGCGCGCCAAGGATGGCCTGGGCCTCCTGCGAGCTGTACTGCTCATTCATGCGATGCAGGGGCAGGGCCAGACGAGCCTCGACGCGGGCGGCAAAGGCTGCCGCCTGCGCGGCCTGCTCACTGGCGCGGCCATCCGTGCGGCGGGGCTCGCCGGCGACGATACGGTCGATGCGCCAGGTGGCCGCAAGCGCGGCCAGTCGGTCCAGCACGGTTGCGTCATCGGCGCCACTGCGCCCGCGGTCCAGGACTTCGAGCGGGCGGGCGAGCAGGCCGCTCTCGTCGCTCAGCGCCACGCCCACAAAGCGGTTGCCGATGTCAAGCCCGAGTGCGCGCGCCATCCGTTACTTCCGCACAACGTTGATTTCAATTCTGCTCGCGACCCAGGGCACCCGGAAGAAGGCGGCCGGCAGCCAGCTCGGCCCAATCTCGATGGCCGGTGCCGAATTCAAGCGGTACTGGGTTTGAAGCAGGCGCCGGGCCTCATCCGCCGTCTTGCCGCGGATGAGCTTGCGGACGGCGAACTCATCGATCTCGGCGCCGGCAATGCCGCGCGCCACGAGGAAGTACTGCACGCCGGTCCCCGTGCCTTCCTCGGCAATGTCCCCGCGCTCCGCCGTCGCGCTGAGCAGGTCAAAGCCAGCGGGCGCGCGCGCCGACAACACGCTTCGCGCCACCTCGTCAAGGTCGGCGGGTTTGACAGCCAGGCCGGCCACCTGCAGGCGCATCGTGAGCTTGAGCTCGCTCGCCTCCTCGGTGACGAAGCGATCAAAGGTCTCGTCCTGCACATCCGCCACGTAGAGCGAGGCGGGGATGACATACAGGCCGCTCTTTGCGACCGCAGGGAGTTTGAGCATCTCCCGTTGGGCGCGCTGAAAGAGTGCGCCACGGGCCTGGATGCGCAGCCGGGCGAAGTCGGCCTGGGTCACCGCGCGCACGGTCTCGCCGCCGCCACCGCTGGTGCCCTGTTCGTTCGAGACGCGCACGGCGATGGCAGGCACGCCCTCCACCACGTTGACCGTGTTGGCCGGCACATTGCCATCCCCGCCGACATCGATCGCCTCGATGGCGACGTTGGCCTGTCCGCCGGGTGGAACGTCAACGTCGTTGAGCGTGACGAAGCGCGCGGCGCTGGACGACGCCGATGCGCGCACCACGGTGTCACGCGGCACCTTGTAGGGGGTGCTCAGCACGTTGAAGAACGTCACCGTGCCGCGGGCCTTGAATTTGGGGATCGTCTTCTCGCCGGAGGTCGGTGTCGCGAGGGTGTCCTCGACGACGACGTCGACGCGCTCGGCATACACGATGCTCTTGGCGGGGCTGGCATTGGCCGAGACGGTCGTGAGCGTGACCGGCACGATGGTCTGCAGCGACTGGCTCGATGCAGACATCGTCACCCGCGCGGTGGGAGCGACCATCAGTCCGGCCCCGGCCAGCAGCGCGACGGTGGCGAGCGCGATCAGGATGCGCAGGCCAATCGACAGCCAATTGCGGCGCGGAAAGAAGCGCCGCAGGGTGTTGGTGCGAAAGTGGCGCGGCCGGCCCACGCGTTGCAGCGGCGGTGGCGCGTCCTCATTCAGCCATTCGCGCGCGGCCGCATCTTCGACCGAGCCAAACGCAAAGAGCCCAACCTCTGCCGCGGCAGCCCGCAGCAGCCGGTCCGGGCTGGCGACTGCAAGTGTGATGCCGGCGCGCTCGGCCGCCCGCCGCACGCGCGCCCATCCGACATCGTCGAGCCTGAAGCCCTCTGCGATCTCGGCGATGACCCGCGGCGTGTTCGCCCACTCGAGCCGGTCGGCAAAGGACGCGGCATCGTCGTCGGCGGTGACAGTGATGATCCTTCCGCTCATGGGCGCGATCAGGCCTTGAGGGCCGCTTCGACCAACGCCCGGGCGCGGGCCAGCGCGTCATCGAGCTTTGCGGCGTCTTTGCCACTGCCCTGCGCAAACGTCGGTCGGCCACCACCCCCGCCGCCCATCACCCCGGCAAGGTCACGGATGACCTTGCCCGCATCCAGACCGCGCTTGTTCAACGCGGCGGGCACCGACACCACGGCCTGCGGCTTGTCGCCGATCACGGCCCCGAGCACGCACACGCCCTCCGGGCGCGCGGCGCGATACCAGTCGGTCATCTCGCGCAGGGTGTCGGAAGTGGCCGTTTCCACGCGGGCAATCAGCACGCTTTGGCCACCCAGCGGGGTCTCCTGCGCCAGAACCTGGTCAAAGCGGGCGCGGGCCAGGGCCACCTGCGCGCGTTCGAGCGCCTTGCGGGTGTCGCTGAGCTCCTGGGCAAGGCGCGCGGCCTGCTCCGCGGCGCGATCCTGCCCAACGCCCAATGTCTGCGCAATCGCGCCGAGGTCGCGGGCGCGGGCGTGCGTGGCTTCCAGCGCGCCATGTCCGGTCGCCACCTCGATGCGGCGCACGCCGGAGCCAACGGCACCTTCGGACAGGATCATCGCGCTGCCGATCTCGCCGGTGGCGCGCACGTGCGTGCCGCCGCACAGCTCGGCGGAGTAGGGGGCGCCATCGCCTCCGACGCGCACCACGCGCACGGTGTCGCCGTATTTCTCGCTGAAGAGCGCCATCGCGCCGGAAGCAATGGCATCCGCATAGGCCTGCTGCGTCGCGCCGACCGGGTGGTTGGCCAGAATGGCCTCGTTCATCATCTCGGTGACGTGCTCTATCTCGTCGGCGGTCATGGCGCGGTCCTGTCGGAAGTCAAAGCGCAGCCGATCCGGCGCGACCAGCGAGCCCTGCTGCTCGACATGCGCGCCCAGCACGGTGCGCAGCGCCTTCTGCAGCAGGTGCGTGGCAGTGTGATTGCGCATGATGTCCTTGCGCCGGTATTCATCCACCTGCGCGGTGCAGGCATCGCCGAGCTGGGGCGTGCCGGCGGTGACATCGCCGGTGTGCACGATCAGCCCGGGCGCGGGCCGGCGCGTGTCGACGATGGCCAACGACCAGGAGCCATCTGCGGCCGCGATCACACCAGTGTCGCTGACCTGGCCGCCGCCCTCGACATAGAACGGCGTCTCGGCCACGATGGCGTCGATGCGCTCGCCCGGCACCGCGCTGCTGGTCATCTCGCCCTCGCGCACCAGCGCCAGCAAGTGGGTGGTGACGCTCAGCGCGCCATACGGGTTGTGTGCGACGCCGCTGGCCGGAAGCGCGCCATCCGCGCGAAGGGTCTCGCCGACCTCGGCGTAGGCGCGGGCCTGGTCGTAATTGGCGACGAACTTGTCCTTGGACGCGGCGCGCGCGACCTCGCGGGCGGCCTCGCGCGCGGCCTGGAAGCCGTCCTCGTCGACGGCGATGCTTCGCTCGCGGGCGATGTCACGGGTGATTTCGACCGGCAGCCCGTAGGTGTCGTAGAGCTTGAAGGCAGTCTCGCCCGGCAGGGTCTTGTTGGCGCCCAACGAATGAAAGCTGCGCTCCAGCAGCTCCAGGCCCTGGTCGAGCGTGCGCTCGAACTTCTCCTCCTCCTGCAGCACGGTGCGGAGGATGCGGTCGCGGCCGTTTGCAAGCTCGGGATACGCCGGCGACATGTGGTCGATTACGGCGTCGCACACCTGGTTGAGGAAGGGCTCCTCGAGGCCGATGGTGCGGCCAAAGCGCATCGCGCGGCGCATGATCATGCGCAGCGCATAGTTGCGTCCCTCGTTGCCCGGCAGCACGCCGTCGCCGATCAGGAAGGCCGCAGCGCGGGCGTGGTCGGCGATGACGCGATACGCCACCTTATTCGCCTGACGCTCGGCATCGCTCTGGCGCGCCAGCGCCTGCGTGCGCGCCATCAGCGGCAGGAACAGATCGGTGTCGTAGTTGCTCTCGCCGCCGACGATCAGGCGGACCAGGCGCTCAAAGCCCATGCCCGTGTCGACGCCGGTCTGGGGCAGCGGGTGCAGGACGCCGCTTTCATCGCGGTTGAACTGCATGAAGACCAGGTTCCACACTTCGACGGTGGTCTCGTTGGGATCATCGTCATTGTTCACCCAGCGCGCGTCGTTGTCCTCGAGTTTGCCCGTGAAGTAGTGGATCTCGCTGTTCGGGCCGCAGGGGCCGGTCGGGCCCATCGACCAGAAATTGTCTTTCTCGCCAAAGCGCAGGATGCGCTCGCGCTTGATGCCGACCTTCTGCCACAGCGCCTCGGACTCGTCATCGTCGCGGTAGATGGTGAACCACATCCGCTCGCGCTTGAAGCCATACTCGCCTTCCATCAGCTCCAGGGCGAAGCGCATGGCATCGGCCTTGAAATAGTCGCCAAAGCTGAAGTTGCCCAGCATCTCGAAGAAGGTGTGATGGCGCCGGCTCGGGCCCACGTTCTCGAGGTCGTTGTGCTTGCCGCTGATCCGCATCACTTTCTGGGAGGTCGCGGCGCGCGTGTAGGCGCGTTTTTCCAGGCCCAGAAAGGCGTTCTTGAACTGATTCATCCCGGCGTTGGTGAACAGGATGGTCTTGTCACCATGCGGGATGAGCGAGGAGGAGGGCAGGATGGTGTGTCCGTTTCGCGCGAAGTAGTCCAGGAAGCGCTGGCGGATTTCGGAGCTTTGCATAACCCCGGAATTATACGGTCCGGCCGCGCGATGTCGCGCTATAATTCGCGTTTCGGAATTCATGAATCGTTCAGTCCTGCCAGTCAGGGCGCTCCGGACACCGGGGCGCTTTGCGTTGCAGGGGAGGAAGCCACATACCACCGCCACGCCCGCAACAACCGGCCACCGCCGGCCTCAGAATCAACAACCAGATCCGCGTTCCCAAGGTGCGGCTGATCGGCTCGAACGGGACCAACCTGGGCGTCATTGACACGCGTGACGCGCAGGACATGGCCCGCCGCGAGCACCTCGACCTGATCGAGGTAGCGCCGAACTCCGATCCGCCGGTGTGCCGAATTTTCGACTTTGGAAAGTTCAGCTACGAGCGTGAGAAGAAGGAACGTGAGGCAAAGAAGGCGCAGCGGATCACGGAAGTGAAAGGCGTCCGACTCCGCCCGAAGACGACGGACTATCACCTCTACTTCAAGATGCGCGAGGCGCGTCGCTTCCTCGAACAGGGGAACAAAGTCAAGGTGATCCTGAAGTTCAAGGGCCGCGAGGACCGCCTGCTGCATGTGGCTCGCCGCATGCTGGATAAGGTCGCCGAGGGCTGCGAGGACATCTCGGCCATCGAGGCGCCTCCCAACATGGAAGGCAAGACGATGTTGATTGTCCTGGCCCCGACGGCGCAGACGATCGCCAACGCGCACAGCAAGACGACGCAGGACCGCATCGCGCGCGAACTGGAAGAGGACAAGTCCAAGGGCTACGTGGAGGACAACGAAGAGGATACCGACGACGACAACGATGTGCTCGATGAGGAGACGGCGGCCCGCCTGGAGACGGGCAGCGCGGCGATCAGCGTCGCGCCGCCGCCCGCTCAGCAGGAGCAGATCCAGCGCGAGAAGCAGAAGATGCAGAATCGCCAGAAGCGTCGCAAAGACTTAGCGATGGAGCAGTTCAATCTGCCATGAAAGAGGCCCGGAATTCGGCGCTCAGGCGCCGAGTTTCGTGTCCACGACAGGGATAGACCATGCCAAAAATGAAGACGCACAAGTCCACGTCCAAGCGCTTTCGCGTGACGGGCACGGGCAAGCTCATGCGGACTCGACAGGGCAAGAGCCACTTCCGGCGCAACCGCTCCGGTCGGCTCCTCGCCGATCTGCCCGAGATGCATGAAGTGGATGCGACGCAAGTCAAGCGCATCCAGAAACTGGCGCCGTATCTCGACAAGAAGTAATTCAAGCCGGGGACGGATCATCGACCAGCCGTTCGGTTGAGCCAACAAGCGTCGGGGACGCGCGAGCGGTGCCCCGAACACCGGCGGCGAAGTAAGTTGACTGGCACCCAAGAGATGGACAACCCATCCGCCAACAACTGGTTCTAAAAGGAGAAACGAGATGGCAAGAGTAAAGGGTGGCGTCAAGGCACGCCGCCGCCACAATCGGGTGCTCGAGGCGACAAAAGGGCAGTTCGGGGCCCGCCACAAGCACATCCGCAAGGCGACCGAAGCTCGCCTGCACGCATGGGCCTATGCCTACCGTGACCGTCGCAACGGCCGGCGCCTGCTCCGCAACCTGTGGATCACGCGCATCAACGCCGCGGCGCGGCTGAACGGCACAACCTACAGCCGCCTCATGGCGGGGCTGACCGCGGCCGGGATCATCATCAATCGCAAGATGCTTGCTGATCTGGCCGTTCGCGATGCCGCAGCTTTCACCGAAGTGGTGAAGGCGGCGATCAAGCCGGCCTGATTCGGATCGCTCCATCGACGATTGCGGGGCGTCGCCACACGGCGGCGCCCCTTCGTTTTTCGCCCCAGCACTAATGCCATTCACACACCCGGTGCTATGATCGTCCTCGCGTGTTCACCATCACGCCGGGATTCCGCTCCGGCGTCGTTCTGGACATCGGTCGTGTCAAGGAGGAATTGACATGGCACTTACCAACATCATCACGGCATTCGGTCTCGCTGGCGCTGCCGGCCTAAACGCCTACATCCCGCTTCTCATCGTTGGCATTCTTGGCAAGCTGGGTGTGCTGACGCTGAGCGAGCCGTTCAACATTCTGACCAGTTGGCCGGCCATCATCATCATCGCGGTATTGCTCATCGTCGAGGTGGTCGTGGACAAGGTCCCCGGGGCCGACCACCTGAATGACGTCATCCAGACGATCGTGCGGCCCGCTGCCGGCGCGGTCCTGTTCGCCGCAAACACGGGCGTGGTGCAAGGGATGGATCCCACGCTGGCGCTGGGGCTCGGCCTGGTCATGGCGCTGAGCACCCATGCCGTCAAGGCGGCTGCGCGCCCGGTGGTCAATGCCACCACGGCCGGGCTCGGCGCTCCGGTGGTCAGCGCCCTCGAGGATGTCACGTCCGCGACCACGTCGCTGGTGGCCATCTTCCTGCCCCCGCTGCTGGTTGTGCTGGTGCTGCTGATCGGCTACCTGTACTGGCGCTGGCGCATTCGCGGCAAGGATGACGCCGACCGCGCAAAATTGGAGTCCGCCTAGGCGGATAGCGCATGTCGACCAGCGCCTTTGACGCCATCATCGGGCACGCCTGGGCGCGCCGCCTGCTGCAGACGGCGCTGGGCTCCGGGCGTTTGGCGCAAAGCCATCTCATCGTTGGTCCGCCGCAGGTGGGCAAGACCGCGATGGCCCGCGCGCTTGCCGCTGAGGCGCTGGCGGCGCGCGCCGGGAACGCCGACCGCGCCCGGACGCTTGCCCTCGGTGGCCGGCATCCCGATCTCGCCTGGGTGGCCCCCGACGATGGCGGTTCGATCAAGGTCGAGACCATCCGCAACCTGCTGCACGCCCTCGCCCTTGCGCCCGTGGAGGGTGGGGCGCGTGTGGCGGTGATCGACCAGGCCGACGCCATGACGGACGGCGCGCGCAATGCGCTGCTGAAGACGCTCGAGGAGCCCAACCCGTCGGTGGTGATCCTCCTGACCGCGCCCAACGTCGATAGTTTGATACCGACCATCGTCTCGCGCTGTCAAACGCTGAGCCTGCGCGCGGTGGCCACGGATGACATCGACGCGGCCCTGCGCGCGCGCGGGCTTGCCCCGGAGCGGGCCAGCCAACTGGCGCGGGCGGCACGAGGCTGTCCGGGTTGGGCGCTCTCCGCGGTGAACAGCGAGTCGCTTTTCGCGGCCCGCGCACAACGGCGGCGAGACCTGATCGGTTTGCTCTCCGCGTCGCGCACCGACCGTCTGTTGTTCTCCGAGAAGCTTGGCCGGGCAGGCGAGGATGAGGAGCGCGAGGCCATGCTGCAGACCTGGCAGGGGCTATGGCGCGATCTGGCCCGCGCCGCCGCGCCTGGCGGCGCAGCGGATCCCGAGATCAGCGCGCTCGCCCAACGCATCGGACCCCGTACTGCCTTTGCTGCCGCGCGCGACACCCGCGAAGCGATGAAGCGCCTGCGCGAGAACGCCCGGCCCCAGCTCGTGTTTGACGCGCTGTTGTTGCGCTATCCGCGCCTCGCTGCGGGATAATCCCGCGCGATGCAAGACAATGACGTGACGCACGGCGCGAAGGCCGCCGAGCGCGGCAACCCCTCCTTCGTCTGGCGCGCCGGCCAGGTGCGCCGCCTGCGCATGGTCGATGCCGCCGCGCCCCTGCGCGACAAGATCGTGTTGGACGCCGGCTGCGGGATCGGCACCTACGTGCGTGCGCTGGGGGCGCACACGCCGACGGCGTTTGGATTTGACATCGAGGTCGAGCGGCTGGTCGAGGGCCGACGGGATGGCGTGCCGGGTCTGATTGCCGCCGTGGGAGAGCGCCTGCCCTACGCGGACGGCAGCATCGACGTGATCCTCAGCAATGAAGTCCTGGAGCACGTGGCCGACGACCGGGCCTCCGCGCGCGAGATCGTGCGCGTCTTGCGGCCGGGCGGACGGGCCGTCATCTTTGTGCCCAACCGGCTGTATTTCTTCGAGACGCACGGGCTGTACTGGCGCGGGCATTATCATTTCGGCAACAAGCCGCTCATCAACTGGCTGCCCACGCCGCTGCGCAACCGGCTCGCCCCACATGTGCGGGCCTATACCGCATCCGGGTTGAAAGCGTTGTTCGCCGGCGCGCCGTGCCGGATCGTGTCACTCACACAGATCTACGGAGGGTTCGACAACCTGGTGCGCCGGCTCGGGGTGTTCGGGCGCTTCCTGCGGGCGTTCTGGCAGGGCCTCGAACGCACGCCGCTGCGGGTCTTCGGCATCTCGCACGTGCTCGTCGTCGAGAAGATCTAAGCACAACACAGCCGCGACGGTGCCGCCTCTAGGGCGCTATGACCGTTCGGGAGGAGGGCGCCTCGCCGGGCAGCACGTCCAACGGTGCCTTGTAGGGCTCTTCGAGCCACTTGCGGTAGATGCGCTGCAGCGCACCGTCGACGGCCATCTCCTGCAGGGCCAGCCCGAGCGCATTCTTGAGCGTGGTCTCGCCGGGGGCGACGACGATGGCGACTGGCACCGCGCTGAGCTGATCGCCCAGCATCTTGGTGTCGCGGTTGACGCGGTCGGTGGCGAACAGGGTGAGGCGGTCCCCGGCGATGGCAACGATTTGCCCCGAGCGCAGGGCCTGCAGGGCGGTGCCCATGTCCGAGAAGGAGACCTCGTTGAAGGTCAGGCTGCGCGCCTGTTTGGCAGCGGCCAGGCTCTCGCCGTCCAGGCTATCGCGAAGCACGCCGATGGTCTTGCCGTTGAAGTCGCCGAAGCCCGTCGCCTTTGACGCGGCCGTTGTGAGCAGGCCGAAACCGCCCTGGAACACGGTCGGCGTGAAATCAAAGCGTTTTGCGTTGGCCGCGCTGACGGTCAGGTTGCCGATGCCGAGATCGATGCTCCCGGCTTGCAGGGCGGCGGCGAGCGCGTCCGGCGTGGGGTAGGCGACGAAAGACGCAGCCGCTTCACTGTCAAACCAGCGTTTGGCAACCTCGCGCAGAAGCTCTGGCAGATACCCGCTCGCGGCATCCTTGTTGTTGAAGCTGAGGGGATCGGCGCTCGAGATGTAGCCGACGCGCAACTTGCGGGCTTTGGCGATCGCGGCCGCGCTGTTGCGAGCCACGAGCGTGTCGCTGAGCGAGGAGAAAGCCATGGCCGGCGACCCGCCGGGCGCACGTGCCGCATCCGGTGCCGACTTGAACCACTTCTGATAGAGCCTGGCGAAGGTGCCGTCGGCGATCACGTCGTTCAGCGTGGCGTTGACCAGCGACGCCCACTCCGGGTCGCCCTCGGGCAGTGCGACGGTGACGGGTTCACGGCGTAGCACCGTCAGCACGGACAGCGCAGGGTCGTTGGCCGCCTCGACGCGCAGACGCCGCCAACGCCCCACCATGGCCGCCGTGCCACCAGCGCGCACGAGGTCAAAGGCGGCCGGGTAGCTGTTGACGCTCTTCAGCGTGACCGTGAAGTTGTTGCTGTTCTGCCAGGCCCGCAGCGCATCGACGGTTTCGACATCGACATAGGTCACTGATTTGCGGGCCAGCCCAACGACCGAGGTATAGACGCCGCTGCGCGTGAGCAGTGCGTCGCCGTCTGTGAGATATGGAAGGCTGTAGTCCACCTGCAGGTCGCCGGCCCGCGATGCCGCCAGACCACCCATGGCGAGGTCGATCTCGCGGTTGGCAAGGGTGCTCAGCGCCGAGACCGACGTCACCTGGCGGAAGCTTACCTTGTCCGGTCCGCCCAGCCAGCGGCGGGCGAACTCGCGCGCCAGATCGATGTCCAGACCCTCCAGCTCGCCTTTTGCGTTGACCGAGGCGAGGGGCGGGGCGTCAAAGCGGACGCCGATGGCAAGCGCGCCACGGGCGCGCACCAGCCCGGCTGTGGACATCGTCGCGGGCGGGCGGGTCGCGGTGGCGATGGCATACGGTGCGTTGGGCGTGGCTGCCACGCTCTCGGGAAGGATGCCCAGCTGCGACGTGGCGGCGCTGCATGCCAGGGTGAGGGCCTGAAGCAGGGCCAACGCCAGCGCGAGGGCGGCGCGGGGTCGGGTCACCATCGCCTCAGTCGCCGACGAACTCGACCAGCTGGCCGGTGGGCAGGCGCATCGCGGTGACGCGCTGCTGATTGTCAAACGTCTCGAGCTCGACGTCGAGGCGTTGTCCATCCTCGCGCAGTCGCTGGGTGAGCCTGGCCAGGTTGTCTGAGGAGAATCCGATCGCGACGCTGCCTGCCAGGTTGGCATCGGCATCGACGGCACGCTGGAGGACGAGCTGAGCGCCATCGGTCTGGAAAACCACGACTTCTTCATCCTCGTATGCGATCGGAATCCCGAGCACCGTCGCGAAGACGTGCCGATTTGCGGCCAGGTCGTTTGACCAGATCGAAACGTAGCTAATCTGCTTCGGCATTAGTTACACCAGCTCCTCATAGACCTCGGTAAGTTTATCAACAATCCGCGCCCAATCGTAGTCTTCGGCGAGACAGGCCGCGCTGTGGCCCATGCGCCGTCGACGCGGCTCGTCGCTGAGCAGGTAGTTGATCGCGTCGGCGAGGGCTTCGGGATCACGCGGCGGAACGCGAAGTCCGGTCTCGCCGTGCCGGACCAGCTGGCTGAGACCGCCGACGTCCGAACAGATCACGGGGGTGCCGCAGGCCATGGCTTCGAGCGCGACCATGCCAAACGACTCGTAGTGCGAGGGCATGACCAGGCAATCGGCGGCCGAGAAGTAGAAGTGCAGGCTGTCCTGATCCTGTGCGCCGACGAAGGTGATCAGGTCACCCAGGTCCAGCTCGTCGCGCAACGATAGTAGCCGACCCATTTCGGCGTTGGCGCGCGCGCCGGCCTCGCTGGGATCGCCGCCGACGATCGGGACGCACAAATTGCACGGCGAATACTCCGGATAACGCGTGCGCAGGATGGCAATGGCGCGCAGCAGGGTGTCGATGCCCTTGAGCGGCTCGATCCTTCCCGCAAAGACGATGACTCGGTGCGACTTGCCCACGCCGATCACGCGTCGCGCATACGTTGGCTCGATCGGGTTGAAGCGCGCCGTGTCGACGCCGGGCGGGATGGTGCGGATGATCGATGATCCGGCGCCGTAGATGTGCACGAGTTGATCCCACTCGACCGAGGTCGCGGCGGTGATCCGGCCGGCCACGGAGCAGACGTGGCACTCGCCGGCGGTGCGCTCATCGCTTTCGAGGTCCTCGGGCCGTTGCGCGATCTGGTTCTTGAGCTCGGCAAGCGTGTGAAAGGTCTGAACGAACGGCACGCCCCAGCACTTGCCCAATTCCTCGGCGACCAGGCCGGACAGCCAGTAGTGGGCGTGGATGATGTCGTAGCCGACCTCCTCGTCCTTGCCAAACGCACAAATCCACTCTGTGAATGCGGGCAGAATCGATCGCAGCTCCCCTTTTGGGATCGGCGCCTCCGGCCCGGCCGGCACGTGTATCACCCGTGCGTTGGGCGCGATGCGCGGATCGATGCGCAGGTTGGACGTGCTCGCGCTGCGCGTGAAGACATCGATGGCGATGCCGCGGCGGGCGCATTCGCGCGCCACTTCGCGCACGTAGACGTTCATCCCGCCCGTGTCCTTGCCACCCAGCGTGGCCAGCGGCGAAGTGTGGACACTGATGCACGCGATGCGTTTGATCATGAACTATGCGCCGTAAGCCGACTGCAGCAGCCGCTTGAGTTCGGCCTCACTGGGCTGCCGCGGCGAAGTGAAAAGCACCGTGTCCGTCGAGGCCGCGGCGACCAACTCGCTCAGCACCTGCTCGAAGTCCTCGTGCGAAACGCCAGCCTCCTGCAACGTGAGGGGCGCGTCGACCTTGTCGAGAAGAGACCGCACGAGTTCAGAAAGCCGCGCAGCGGCGGCCTGTTCCGATTCGTAGTGCTCGCCGAGCGAGTTCATGAGCTCGACAAAGCGCGTCTGAGGGGCGTCTGCGCCGCCCTCGATCGGAGAGACGTAGAAGTCAATCACGTAGGGCAGGAAGAGGCCGCAGGCGCGCCCATGCGGGATCTTCAGGATGGCGCCGCTGGCATGGGCGAGCGAGTGCACGAGGCCGACCATGGAATTGACATAGCCGATGCCCGACAGGGTGGCGGCGTTGGCCATGGCCTCGCGCGCTTCGATGTCCTGAGCCTTTTCGCGATGCGCTTCGAGGTAGGCGCGCTCCAGATAGTCGAAACAGAGCTTGACGGCCGTGAGGCAGGGGCCATCGCTGAAGTCATTTCGCCAGGTCGCGAGAAAGCCCTCGATGCCCTGCGTCAGCGCGTCCAGCCCGGTGTCGGCGGTGAGTGACGGGGGCATGCCGGAGGACATGCCGGGATCGACGATTGCATAGTCGGGCGTCGCGAGCGGATGGCCGGTCGTGAGCTTGCGCGGCACGCCCATGCGCAGATCGGTCAGTACCACCGCCCAGGTGGCCTCGCTGCCGGTCCCGGCCGTCGTCGGCACGCAGACCATGCGCGCCTTCTCGCGCAACACGATGGGGTCCAACGGATTGATCTCATCAACGTCGACCTCGGGGTTCTCATACAGGATCCAGACCGCCTTGGCCGCGTCCATGACGCTGCCGCCGCCGACCGCGACAAACCAGTCCGGGTTGAACTCGAGGGCAAGATCGGTGCAGCGCTCGACGGTCTCCAGGCTGGGCTCGGGCTCGATCTCATCGAAGATCTGCGCCTGGATGCCGGCGTGCTCGAGCTGGAACAAGACCGGCGCCACCATTCCTGCCTTGTTGATGTTCTTGTCCGTAATCACCATGGCGCGCTTGCCGCGCAGCTCACGGATGTGAAGCAGGGCGTCTTCGCCAAAGACGACGGTGGGGGATCGAAAGAACCACATGCTGTACTCCTATTCCCACTTTGACGCGTCGTTGAGAGCGGCCATGTCACTGGCGTTCAACCGGTAGCCAACGGCGCCGAGCAGGGTGTTCAATTGTTCCACGGTATTCGCGCCGATGATGGGCGCGGTGATGAGCGGGTTGCTGAGCTGCCAGGCCAGCGCGGTCGCGGCAATGTTCTTTCCGTTGCGCGTGGCAATTGCGCCCAGTGCCGCAAGTACGCTTTGGCCGCGGGGGTGATCGATCCAGCCCTTTACCCGCGCGCTGGAGGCGCCGCGCGTGCCCTCGATCGACGCGCCGGCCGCGTATTTCCCGGTCAGAAAGCCGCCGGCCAACGGGCTGTACGGGATCACGCCCAGCTTCTGATCGGCGACCACGTGCGCGAGCTCGCGCTCGAACTCCGCGCGGTTCATCAGGTTGTAATGCGGCTGCAGGCACTCGAAACGGATCAGGCGACCGCGCTCACTCGCCCACAGCGACTTCATCAGCCACCAGGCCGGATAGTTGCTGCATCCAACATAGCGGACCTTGCCCGCGCTCACCAGGTCGTCGAGCGCGCGGAGCGTCTCCTCTGGCGGGGTGTCGTAGTCGGCCGAGTGGATCTGATACAGGTCGACATAGTCGGTGCCCAAGCGGCGCAGGCTGGCCTCGAGCGCACTGACGATGTGCAGGCGCGAGGCGCCCTGATCGTTGGGGCCGCTGCCCATCGCCCCGCGGCACTTGGTCGCGATGACAAACTGATCGCGCGCGCGGCCACGCAGCCAGTCGCCGATCAGCGCCTCGGCCGTGCCGCCCGGGTTGCCCGGCGCCCAGCGGGTGTAGACATCGGCTGTGTCGATGAAGGTGCCGCCCGCGTCGGCGAATGCGGAGAGCGTGGCGTGTGAGTCTCGCTCGCTGGACGTCCACTTGAACGTCATCGTGCCGAGGCACAACTCGCTGACCTTGAGGCCGGTGCTGCCCAATCTTCGATATTCCATCCAGCCATTGTAAAGCGCGCATCGGTCACGTGGGCTGCCGCTTCTATAATCACGACACTGTGTCATTGGACTTGATGGAGCGCGCCCTCTCGCTTGCGCGGGCCGGCACACCGTGTGCCGTCTGCACGGTGATCCGATCGACGGGGTCGGTCCCGCGTCGCCCCGGCTCAAAGATGCTCGTCGATGCGTCCGGCGCATTGCTGGGTGGGTCGGTTGGGGGTGGGGCGATGGAAGGCCGCGTGCTCGCCCTTGCCCGTGAAGCGATTTTGGACGGGCAGCCCCGCACGGGCAGCTACCGGCTGGCCGATCCGGACGAAGGCGATCCGGGCGTGTGCGGTGGCACGGTCGACATCCTGATCGAACCGCTGCTCAGCCCACACGTACTGGTGGTGATCGGGGCCGGCCATGTCGGACGCGCGCTGGTGACGCTCGGCGCGTATGCGGGCTTCCGGGTGATTCTCTCGGATGATCGCGCACCGTTGTGCGATCCGGCGCTCGCCCCTGGCGCGCACGAGTATCGGCCCGGGGATGCGACGGAGATGCTGGCTGGCCTCACGCTCACCGCCAACACCTACGTTGCGTTGGTGACGCGCGGCTATCCGCTGGATGTGCCCGTTCTGCCCAAACTGCTGGCCTCGCCGGTCGCCTACATCGGCGTGATCGGGAGCAAGCGGCGCTGGCTGACCACCGTCGAGGCCTTGAAGACGGCGGGCGTGTCCGATGCCGATCTCGTTCGCGTGCACGCGCCGATCGGGCTGGAGATTGGTGCCGAGACGCCCGAGGAGATCGCCGTCGCCATCATGGCGGAAATCATCGCGACGCGGCGCGCCGCAGCGCGCTAGTGCGAGGCGGCCGGTGCCGGAACGCTGTGCGGGCCGTCGTACTGGCGCAGGGTTGGGTAGCGCCAGGCGACGAGCGTGCTGCACGCCAGGCAGAGCAACCCGCCGCTCACGACGCTCGCGACGATGCCCCAGCGCGAGGCCACGAGCCCTGCCTCTGCCTCGCCAAGTTGTGGCCCACCCATAAAGAACATCATGTTGATGCCGACCATGCGGCCGCGCAGGTGATCGGGCGTGAGCAGCTGGCGCATGGTGCCGCGGATGACCGTCGAGACCGTGTCGGCTGCGCCCGTGATTGCGAACAGGAAATACGACAGCGCGAAGTTTGTTGACAGCCCAAACAGCGCCGTGGCGAGGCCATAGACTATCACGCTGATCAGCAGCACGCGGCCCTGGCGGGGAATGTCGTGACGCAGCGATGCAACCAGCCCCGCGATGACGGACCCGACCGACTGCGCCGCGGAGAGCAGCCCGTAGCCGTGCGCGTCGGTGTGCAGGATGTCGGCGGCGATCACCGGAAGCATGGTGCGCGCCGACGCAAAGAACGTGGCGAAGAAGTCGAGCAGCATCGAGCTCAGGATGATGCGCTCGCGGAAGACGAAGCGCGCGCCATCGAGCATGGCCGAGAGCGTGATCGTCGACACGCTGGCTGCTGGCGGGGTGCGGTGTTCCATCAGCAGCAGGGCCAGCACGACGGCGCCAAAGGACAGCGCGTTGAAGGCGTAGATCAACCCCGGATCCACGCTCGCGATCAGGACGCCGGCCAGGCTCGGTCCGATGATCGACGTGACCTGCATCAGCGTGGTGTTCAAGCTCAAAGCGTTGGTCAGGTCCTCGCGCGGCACCAGTCGTGGGACGAGCGCCTGACGCGACGGGCTGTCAAACGCCATGGCCGACGCGTTCACCGCGGTGAGGATATAGATCACCCACAGCGCCTCGAAGCCGGCCAGGGTCGCGATCGCAAGAAGCGCCGCAGCAAGCCCGGCCACGGTCTGCGTAATCATCATCACTTTGCGCCGGTCGCGCGTATCGGCGACGATGCCGCCCAGCAGCGCGAAGACGATGATCGGCACGATGCGCACGAGTCCCAGCGCGCCCAGCGCAAACGCGGGGGCATCAAAGGTGGCCGGCGAGCCGAAGACGTCAACGACGAAGGTCTGTCCGCGCAGGAGCGTGAAGATGTGCCAGTTCACCGTCGTGAGCTGCATCTGGGTGCCCGTTTGCGAGACCAATTGCCCCAACCAGAGCAGCCGATAGTCGCGATGTTGAAAAGCCGCGAAGCGCGGCCGCCTGGAACGGGTCTGGGACATGGGCCGTGTATTATCGTCCGCATGGAGATCGAACCCGCGCGCGTGCGCCTGCATCGGGCGCTTCGCGCGCATCGCCCGGCGGATGCGCAGGAAGCCGCGAGCGTGGCCGAAGTTGACGCGCTGCTGGCCGGCCCCGACGACCCCTTCACGCGCGAGCGCGCCGCCGGCCACATCACGGCGTCGGCGTTTGTCGTTGATTCTGCGCGGACGGCGACGCTGTTGATCTGGCATACCAAGTTGAAGCGTTGGCTCCAGCCGGGCGGACACTGCGAGCCATCCGACCCATCACTCTGTGAGGCCGCCATGCGCGAAGCCAGTGAGGAAACCGGGCTGACCGCCGCCAAGCTCCTTCCGGCACTGTCCGGCGACGCGCCCTTCGACATCGACGTGCATGCCATCCCGGCCCGCGGGGATGTGCCCGCGCACCGCCACCACGACATCCGCTATTTGTTTGAGGTGGTCGGGCAGGGTGCACTCACGCCTGAGCCGGAGAGCGCACTGCGCTGGGTGCCGCTGGCTGAAGTGGCCGCGTTGGATGATGCGTCGCTGAGCCGCATGGCGCGCAAGGCGCTGGGGCAGGGGCATGCCGCGACTTGACCGTCTCGATCGCGCGGTCGGGCTGGTACTGGCATTGATCGCCTGCGCGATTGGGGTGCTGTTGGCGCGGGGGGATCAGGTCGGCGCGCGCCTGCTGAGCTCGAAGCCGGATCCCGGCGAGCGCGCAGTGGCGCTCCGCCCAACGCTTCTGCTTCAGTTTTCTGAGCCCATGCGCAGGGCCGACGTCGAGGCGCGGCTGGCCATCACGCCCGCCATCTCCGGGACCTGGTCGTGGGCGGGCGCGACGGCGTCGTTTGCGCCGGGTGCGCCGCTGCTGCCGGCCGCGACCTACACCGTGACCCTGGCCCCCGGCGCCGTGAGCGTGCGCGGCCGCGTCATGACTGAGCGGACGGTCATCCCCTTCACAACGCGCCAGGCGCGTCTCGCGTATCTATGGCCCGCAAGCGGCGTGGCCAACCTGGTGCTGGCGGAACTGGATGCCGCTGGCACGCTGCGCCCGCGCGCGCTGACGTCCGAGCCCTTTGGCGTGTACGACTTCGCGGTGAGCCCGGACGGCGCCTGGATTGTCTACGCGGCGACACGGGACATCAGCGGCAGCCGGGACCTGTGGCTCATTGACACGAGTGGGGGCAACCGGCGCCGGATCGTGGCTTGTGAAGAACAGTTGTGCGGGACTGCCTCATGGTCGGCCGATGGTCAACGCATCGCCTTTGAGCGCCGCAAGTTGGAGAAGGGCACGTTCGGCGTCACCCCTGGACCATCGCGCGCCTGGATCTTTGATCTGCCAACCAACACGGCCTCGGCGCTCTACACGGATACGCAGGTTCTTGCCGCGCTGCCGCGCTGGTCACCGACCGGGGAACGTCTGACGTTTTACGACAACCTGCTGGGCGTCCAGTCTCTGGTCGACCTGCGCGCAGGTAGCGCGCTCGAACTGCCCAGCATGCTCGGTGATCCGCCGGTCTGGGCGCCTGATGGCAACGCCTTTGTCTTCGCAGATCTCGTCAGTGTGGGGGAGGAACGCTTTCAGCAGCTGCTGCGCTTTGATCTCGCCAGCGGGGTCATCACCCCGGCCCAGACGTTGACGCGCACCGACGATGGCAGCCCCACGTGGTCGCCGCTGGGGGATCGCATCGCGTTTGGCCGCCGCGTCAGCTCCGATGTGGCCATGCAGGATGCAGTCGGCTTCTTTGGGCCGCAGGTCTGGGTGGCCGATCTGCCTGCCGGCACAGCCCGTGCCCTGACGGCCGATTACGACCACAGCCATGGCGCCCTGACCTGGTCACCGGACGGACGCTGGATCGCCTTCATGCGAACCAGCCTGCGCGAGATCAACCCGGCGCCGGAAATCTGGCTGATTGCGCCTGATGGGACGAGCGCCCACCTGGCAGTCCGGGATGCCCTTCTGCCTGCCTGGGTGCCGTAGCATCTCCTTCGTAGAATCAGGACCATGGCCGCCGCCCAGCCCCCCCGCATCGCCGCGATCGTGCTGACCTTCAACGAGGCCCGGCACATTTCGGAATGCCTTGATTCGTTGCGTTGGGCAGATGATCGCGTGGTCGTGGATTCCATCTCCACCGATGACACGCAGGCCCTGGCGAGCGCGGCCGGCGCCGCCATGGTGGCGAATCCCTTCGAGAACTACGCACAGCAGCGCAACTTTGCGCTCGCCCATGCCGGGGCGATGCTCCCGCCTGCGGACTGGGTGTTCTTCCTCGATGCCGATGAGCGCTGCTCACCGGAGCTTGCCTCTGAGCTGCGCGAAGTCGCAACGGATCCGAGCCACGATGTCTGGGCAGTGCCGCGACACAACTATCTCTTCGGCAAGTTGACCCTGGGCGCGGGCTGGTATCCCGATTTTCAGGCCCGCTTCTTTCGCGTTGGCGCAGCCGACTTCGATCCGGTCCGCGAGGTGCATGAGGTTGCCCGCTTCAAAGGCGAGATGGGTCGTCTGCGCGCGCCCCTCACGCACTTCAACTACGAGGATGTGGCTCAATTCCACACCAAGCAGAAGCGCTACTCGGAGTATGACGCGGGCATCCTTTTCAAGCAGGGCGTGCGCCCGAGACCGTGGACGTATTTCATGCAGCCCCTGCGAGAGTTCTGGCGGCGCTTTGTCACATTGAAGGGTTGGCGCGATGGCCTGCACGGGCTGCACCTCAGCGCGCTGATGGCCTGGTACCGCTTCGATCAGACCCGTCGCCTGGCTCGCCGCTGGCGCGAGGCGAATTGAGGCCCCCTGGTCGTTGGCCGGCCGCAGGTTCAGCGCCCGGGCTGCGTCATCTCACACACGCGAAGCCGCGCTAGGATAGGGTCGTGACAGCGCGTCGCGCAAAGCCCCGTCGGCTCGGACGAACCCTCCTGCGGATTGCCGGGTGGGGGGCCCTGGCGTGCGCGTTGGCCCTGTGTGCGCTCGTCCTCAGCCTGCCTTCGGTGGAGTCACTGCCGGCACGCGTGCATGTGGGCAGCACCCGCTTTGTCGATCGCCAGGGTCAGCTGTTGTATGAAGTAATCGATCCCAGCAAGCAAAGCGGTGGCCTACGCGAGCGCGTGCCCCTCGCCGCGATCGCACCAAGCCTGCGTGACGCCGTCGTCGCTGTCGAGGACGAAAGTTTCTACACCAACCCCGGTGTCGATGTGCGCGGAATCGTCCGCGCCGTCTGGCTGAACATCCAAAGCGGCGAGACCGTCTCGGGCGGCAGCACCATCACCCAGCAACTGGCGCGGCTGGCCTTCATGGACGAGGATGAACGCACCTCGCGCAGCCTGCTGCGAAAGGTGCGCGAGGGCTTGCTCGCGTTGCTCATGGGTGCGCGCTATTCGAAGGATGAGGTTCTGACGTTTTATCTGAATGAAGTCTATTTCGGGAACCTCGCCTATGGTGCCGAGGCGGCGTCACGCGTGTATTTTGGCAAGTCCGCCCGCGATCTTGACGTGAGCGAGGCATCCATGCTGGCCGGGCTGCTGCAGAACCCCGTGGCCTACGATCCGCTCAACCACCCCGAGGCGGCGCGCGCGCGACAATCCGTCGTGCTTGACTTGATGGTTAAACACGCCCGGGTTGCGCCCGACCAGGCAGACATCGCCCGCGCGACGCGGCTGAGTTTCGGAGGCCTGCAGCAGGGCATGCAAGCCCCCCATGCGGTGGCGTATGCGCGGTCCTGGGCGGAAGAGCGCTTCGGCGTGGAGGCGGTGGCCCGTGGCGGTCTTGTGATAACGCTCACCATTGACAGCGAGCTTAACCGGGCTGCGGAGCAGCTCACCCGCGAGCGCCTGGCCCAGTTGCGCGCCGAGCCCGAGGAGCAGCAGCGCCCGTATGGCTACAACGCCAACAACGCAGCTGTGATCGTGCTCGATCCGCACAACGGTGACATCCTGGCCATGGTCGGGAGCCCCGACTACTTCGACCGCTCGATCAGCGGCGCCGTGAATGCGACCATTGCCTTGCGTCAGCCCGGAAGCGCGATCAAGCCCGTGACCTATGCGGCGGCCTTCGAGACCGTGGCCGGCTTCACAGCAGCGACCCCGTTGCTGGATGTGCCGCGCGCCTTTCCCACCCGGGAGGGCTTGCCCTACCTGCCGGAAAACTACAACCGTCAGTTCGGGGGGCCGATCAGCGTGCGGGATGCGTTGGCGACATCCAACAACGTTGCCGCAGTCGCGACGCTGCAGCAGGTGGGTCTGACGACGATGCTGGATTTCGGGCGCCGTCTCGGTTTGCGGACCCTGGGCAGCGAGGATGGCTATGGCCTGTCGCTTACGCTGGGAGGTGGTGAAGTACGCTTGTTGGACCTGACGACCGCCTTCGCCGCCTTCGCGCGGGAGGGTGTGCCGGTCGAGCCTGCCATCGTCCTCGCTGTCTCGGATACCGGCGGCGCTTTGCTCTATCGGCGATCGACAGCGCCGGGCGCCAGTGCGGCCATGTCACCCCTGACGGCCTGGCTGATCAGCGACATCCTCTCAGACAACGCGGCGCGTGCGCCCGCCTTTGGTGAAAACAGCGCGCTACGCCTGGCGCGTCCGGCTGCTGTGAAAACCGGCACGACCACGGACTGGCGAGACAACTGGGCGGTGGGCTACACCCCCGACCTCGTGGTCGGGGCATGGGTGGGCAACGCCAGCGGTGAGCCCATGACGCGCATCAGCGGCGTGACGGGTGCCGCGCCGCTCTGGCACGACGTGATGGAGGTCGGGTCGCGCAACCTGGCCGTGCGCGGCTTTGAGCGGCCGACGGCGCTTCGTCAGGTGGAGATTTGCACGTTGTCGGGCCTGCTTCCGACGCCCGAGTGTCAAGGCCATCGGCGCGAGTGGTTCGTACCGGGCACCGAGCCGCAGACGCGCGACACCTGGATCGTGCGCGTCAATGGCCAGCTGCGGTATCGGCTGCCGGAACTGGCCGTTCCCTGGGCGCGTGAGCACGGCTGGCCGCTCGACGACGCCGCCATCGGTGGGGACGCGGGTGCGCTGCGGCTCGCACGCCCACTCGCCGGCGCGCAGTATCGAATGGCCAGTGACCTGCCGGCGAGCGCACAACGGATGTTGCTTGCGATCGCGGCCACCGACCTGCCCGTCGTTGCGATTGCATTCTCGGTGGATGGCGCATCGGTGGCGCAGGGCGCCAGTGCGCTCGAGGGGGTCTGGGCGCTCCAGCCGGGCGCGCACGTTGCGGCCGCGCGTGTGACCCTCGCCGATGGCCGAAACGTCGACGTGCCCGGCGTGCCCTTTGTTGTGCTGCCCTGACGGTCACGCCGCCCGTGCTACAGTCGGGCAATGTCGGTGAGTGCCAGGGCCCGCGCGTTTTTCCCTGCGGTACTGATCGGGCTCGTGGCGCTTTTGCCGCGTTTGGCCCGGCTGGACCTGATCGACTACCGCTACGATGAGGCCGTCGCCGTGCGCTTCGCCCTCGACATCGCCGGGGGCGCCTGGTACTGGTTGGCTCCGCACAGCGGCAGCGTCGCCACACACCCGGGCCTCGCGCTGTGGCTGATGGCAATCCCCGCTGCCCTCTCGCACGACGTACTCGTCATCGCCGGATTTCGCGCCGCACTGGACGCGCTGGCCGCAGGTGTGCTGGCCTGGGCGCTCCAACGCCTGCTCCCGCGACCGGCAGCGCTTGGCGCGGCATTGTTGTATGCGTTGGGCCCCTGGGTGGTGTATTTCGCGCGCAAGGTCTGGGTGGCCCCAATCAACGCATGGGGTGTGCTGATCGTTCTGGGCATTGTTCTCCTGTTGGCTGAGCGGCGCTCCGTGGGCTGGGTGCTGGCCAGCCTCGGGGTGGCCCTCTCCCTGGCGACCCATCTCAGTGCGCTCTACCTCCTTCCGGCCTACGCTGTGCTGGCTGTGGTGGCGCTCCGTCGTCTCGGCCTTGGCCGGTTTGCGCTCGGGGCACTGCCGGTCCTTCTCGTGTCAGTCGCCTATGGCGCACTCGACGGCCAAACGGGATATACCAACCTGCGTGCGCTGGCGGGTGCAGGGACCGCGGCCGGGACATTCTCGCTGGCGCCCGTCGACTTCGCCCTGTGGCAGATGGAGGGTCGGCTGCTGCCCGAGGTGGCCGGGCTGCCCGCCGCCGTGCCGCTGCTGCCGCAGCTCGGGCTCGGGGCCGTGCTTTTGTTTGGGCTGGGGCTGTTGCGCATCGTTTCGAGGCGCGGGCGTGCCTGGCGCGACGACGCGCTTGCGCAGATGGCGCTCATCCTGGCCGTCTTCTGGGCGAGCCTCGTGGTCACACAAGTGCGGGCTGGTTCCGCCGTCCAACCCCACTATGTGCAGGCCGCGCAGCCCTTCGCCTTCGCACTGATGGGCGTCGGGCTGGCCTGGCTGGCGGAACGCGTGGGCGTACGGCGCGCGCGCATCGCAATCGTCGCCGTGGTCGCGCTTCTCCTGATCTTCTTCTCGTCCGGGCTGCTGCGCGTGAACGAGGCAGCCGCCGCGCGCGCGCTTCAACCGGCTGCCGGCTACCGCCCGCTCCTGCCAGTGCTTGAGATTGCCCGTCAGGCGCGCGCGCTGCTCCGCGAGTGCGGCCAAGGCGGCATCGCAGTAGGCGTGCAGCACGCGGAGGCCTCGATCGATGAGGGCGCGGCAACCTACTCCGCGCTGTTGGAGGACCTCCATCCCCGCCTCTTCCCGGCAGGTGAGGTGGCGTTGCGGCCCATGGGCTGCGCGACATGGGTGATTGCCGAGGGGCCCGCCCCGGCGCTGGCCGGGCTCGGTCCGACGCGCGGCCCCGCAGCGGTGGCGGCCCCGGCGATGGACCTGCCCGCGACGGTTCTCGGCACGTGGGAGGACGGCCTCGAGTTGCGCGCCGTGCGGCGAGAGGGTGGGGCGATCACGGCGCTGGTCGCCGTGCCGGCCACACCGCCGGCGACGGCGCCGGACGCGCATTGGTTTGTCCGTGTGGTTGCGGCGGATGGCGCCCCGCTTGGCAGCGTCGATCTCGGCGCACTGCCCCCGGCCGCGTTGCGCAGCGGAGATGTCTTGCGGCTGTGGGCGCCGATTCCCGGGCTCGCGCAGTCAGGCGGCGGGCTGAGGGTGGCGATCGGCCGTTATCGTTACCCGAGCCAGGAAGGCCTTGGTGTTCGCCTGCCCGATGGAACCTGGGTGGCGGCCGTGGAGGTCAACCCGTGAGGGCAATGGTCGTTGGTGCCGGTCCGGTCGGGCAGTGGGTGTCGATGCGCTTTCTCGATTGCGGGTGGGAGGTGACGCTCGTCGCGCGGCCGGTGGCCGCCTCCGTCCTGCGGCATCGCGGGCTGCGCGTGCGCGCACCCTCGGGCGCACGCACCCACACCGCGCTTGACGTGGCACACGATCTTGCCACCGGTCTCGCCGTGAACGTGCCCGATTTGATTGCGTTGTGCATGAAATCGTATGATGTTCCGATCGTGGCGCGAGAGCTGGCCGCGCTGACCGTGCCGGGGCGGGTGCCGTTCATCGCAGCCTTCCAGAATGGCCTGGGCAGCGAGGCCACGTTGGCCGAGGTGTTTGGGCGGGAGTGTGTCGTGGCTGCAACCACGACCACGCCGCTTTCGCTCTCGGACGATGGCGCGCTGCAGGTGGAACGGGAGGGTGGCGATCTGTGCTGGGCGGCCTGCGCCCCCGACGCTCCGGCTGCGGCGGGCCTCATCCGCACGCTGACGACATCGGGGTTGGGGCAGGTGTATGACGATGCGGACGCGCTCAAGGGCTCGAAAATGCTTCTGAACCTCATCGGCAATGCGAGCGGAGCCATCCTCGACCTGTCTGCGGCGGCCCTGTTCGCCGACCGTCGCCTGTTCGACGTTGAGCTCGACATGCTGCGCGAGGCAATCGCCGTGCTGCGGGCAAGCAAAACGGCAATAGTCAATCTTCCCTCCAATCCGGCCGCCACCCTTGCGACGCTGGTCCGTTGCGTGCCGGCAGCGCTCCTTCGCCCACTGCTCCGCGGTCGCTTCTCGCGCGGCCGCGGCAACAAGCGCCCATCGTTCTACTACGATCTTGCCTCGGGACGCGGGCGAAGCGAGGTGGCCTGGCTGAATGGCGCGGTCGCGACGCGGGGTGCGGCCCTTGGAGTTCCCACACCGGTGAACGCCGCGCTGACATCCACACTGCAGGGCATCGTTGAAGGGCGCGTGCCGTGGGCGCGCTATCAGCGGCAGCCCGAGGCGCTGTTGGCGGCAGTGCGCGCCGGTACCGTCCGGCGCTAGGGCGCCGACACGCTGGCCCAATCCGCCTCAAAGGTTGCGCGCAGGCTGCGGAGGGCGCCGGGATCGCCAATTGTGATGCCCAGCTCGCGATTGCGCTCGATCGAGGTGAAGGTCAGGTTCTGCGAGCCGACGAAGGCCGAGCTGGCGTCGACGATGATGACCTTGGCGTGGGCGTATGGGTTTCGCAGCACCCGCACCTGCACTCCCGCGCCGAGGAGCACTCCCACGTCGCCGTTGCCCTCGGCGGTGCTGCCGGCGTCGGCCGGGGCAATCAGGACGCGGGTGCTTATGCCCCGTTGTGCGGCCCTTCCAAGCGCGGCCACGATGGCATCATCCTGCACGACCTCAGCGTAGATCTCGAGCGAGGTCCGCGCGGCATCGATCATGCCGGTCAGGCGCGACCGCGAATTCAGCGGGCTCCAGATCAGGCGCGGGTTGGCTGGCGCAAACGGCGTGCGCGCCCAATCCGCCTCGAAGGCGCCCACGATCTCTGACACTTCCGCGGTGCCCTCGATCACGATTCCGAACTCGCGATTTGCCTGCACGGCGGCACGGGTAAGGTTGTTCGTCAGGATGTAGGCGCTGTCATCGGTGATCAGGCTCTTCTGATGGGTGTAGCGGAAGGCCGGGTTTCCGGCCTTTACCGCGATGCCAGCCTCCTGCAAGCGCGTCAGTGTGGCCTGCGCCGCGACCGTTGCGCCATAGGGATTGCCCTCCAGCAGCACACGCACTTCGAGCCCCTTTGCCCGGGCGGCCGCGAGCGCATCGACGATTCGAAGATCCGTCAGCAAGTAGACTGTGACGAGAACACGACGTTGTGCGCCCTGGATCGCCTGGACGAAGGTGAGCTCCGGTGTGCCAGGGAACGTGAGCAGGCGGACCGGGGCGGGGCCACCGCCGGGGGCGGGGCAGGCAGTCAGCGTCAGGGTGATCAGCCCGACGAGCAGGAGGCGCAGGGCGCGTGCGGAGATGGAACCGTGCATCGTCGGGGGCATCCTACTTCAATCGGCGCGCCAGCCGCCTGACGGGACCCTGACGCTCAAAACGGTATAGTCGCCCCTCATGACACTTTCACCTTATCGCGTAGCGGTTTTTTGCGGCGGCCACGCAGGGGGCTCGCCAGAATATGCGCAGGCTGCCGACGAGGTCGGGCGCGGCTTGGCGCGGGCGGGCTTTGGCATCGTCTTCGGTGGCTCAAACCTGGGCCTTATGGGCAAGCTTGCCTATGCGGCGCTGGAGGAGGGTGGCCAAGTGATCGGCGTCCTCCCGGATTCGCTGATGGGCCGCGAGACGCCTTTCCCTGAGCTCCGCGACCTCCGGCGTGTGCCGGATTTCCCGACACGCAAAACGATGCTTCTCAACCTGTCGCGAGCCGTTGTTGCATTGCCCGGCGGCTACGGCACGCTCGATGAGCTCTTCGAGGCCGCCACGCTGAGCGGCCTTGGACTCAGCGGCCAACGGCTGTGGCTGGTCAACACGCGCGGCTACTTTGACGCGCTGCTGGCCTTCCTCGATCACGCCGTCCGCGAGGGCTTCACGCCTCCGACGCAGCGTGCGCTGATTCGGACCGTTCCGTCCCCGGCCGCGCTGATAGACGAGCTTGTGCGCGAGCGGGCTGCGAGCGCATGACTTTTCGTTTTCAACTGCGATTCAAACACAACCCGCGCTACAATCTTCGATGCGTGCCGCAACGCCAGCAAGCGATCAACCAATGGCGCGCTTGACACATGGAGGAAAACAATGGGACTCTTTGACGGTATTCTGGGGGCTGTCCTGAGCGGTGCAGCCGGACAGCAGGCGATGCCGCAACAAACGGTGGCACCTCAGACGCAGACTGGAGGCCAGGCCGGCGACCCGCTCGATGGCCTGCTCGGCGCAATTCTGGGCGGCAATCCAAAAGTTCAACAGCAGGCGCAGGCGCAGGGTGTGTCGGTCAACGACATCCTTGGTGGGCTTTCGCAGGGCGGCCAGAGTCAGTCTGGCGGGATGGGCGACATCCTCGGCTCGATCCTCGGCGGCGCGATGGGCGGCCAGACCCAGCAGGCGGCGCCACAGGGCGGCGGCGCGGGTGACATCCTCGGCTCGATCCTGGGTGGCGCGATGGGCGGCCAGACCCAGCAGGCGGCGCCCCAGGGCGGCGGGATGGGCGACATCCTCGGCTCGATCATCGGCGGTGCAATGGGTGGCGGCCAGCAGGGCGCACCCCAGGGCGGTGGGATGGGCGACATCCTCGGCTCGATCATCGGCGGTGCAATGGGTGGCGGCCAGCAGGGCGCACCCCAGGGCGGTGGGATGGGCAATATCCTCGGTTCGATTCTGGGCGGGGGCGGTGCAAATTCCCAGGCCGGCTCGGATCCCCTCAGCACCATTTTGGGCGCAGTGGTTGGTGGTGGCGCAGGTGGAGGCATGGGGAACATGGGGGGCAACATCATGGCCAACGCCTTCCTTGCCCCGATCGTTCAGAAGCTCGCGGCCAAGTTGGGCATCTCGCCCGTGATCGCGCAGGCCATCGTGGCCTTTGCGGTGAGCAAGCTGCTGGCGGGCGGTGCGCAACAGCGTATGCCGACTGGCGCTTCTGCAGGCTCGGCCGCGCCTGGTGGGTTGGACATCGGCCAGATCCTCGGCAGCCTCGGCCAGGGTCAGCGCGTCGATCGCAAGACGATCAAGCAGTTTGGCTTCGCCGATGAGCTTTCTTCTGCGACGGGCATCGATGCGGGGACGGCAGCGCGCGGTCTGCAAACCGTGTTCGACGAGTTCGCCCAGCCGATGAGCGCGAGCCAGGGCATGCCAGACCTGTCGGCGCTTCTCGCGAAATGGACGCCGGCGTAGTTGTCATCGGCGCGGGTGCGGCAGGTCTCGCCGCGGCGCAGCGACTGGAGGCCTCGGGTCACGACGTCGTCGTGCTCGAGGCCTCCGGCCGTATTGGCGGCCGAGTTCGCACGGACTTTCGCCGCGGCGCGGTCGAGCTCGGAGCCGAGTACGTCCACGGCAACAATGCGACGACATGGCAGATCATCCGCAGTGCGGGGCTGAAGACGCTTCCCTTCGAGGTCACAGCGGAGAGGCCGCGGCGCTTCGCGCGTGGCAGGCGACTGGAAGCCGTCGACTGGCCCGCAGCCCCGCGCATCGAGGAGATTGTCGATGAGATGGAGCGCTACGCGGGCCCCGACGTCAGCCTGCGCGCGGCTTTTCATCGTCTTCATCCCGAGGGTGGGCCAGCCGTCGACTTCGCCCTACAGCGCCTCGCGCGCATCGAGGCGGCGGATCCCGATGACTTGAGCGCGCGCGAGCTCGCCCGCGAGCGGGCGCTGAACACCGCGGGCTGGGACAACGCCCGCTTTCCTGGCGGCTACAGCCAGGTGATCGACGTGCTCGCACGCGGCCTGAAGATCGCGCTCAACACGCCGGTCGCACATGTGCGTTGGACGTCCGGTGGCGCGACGGTCACCGCAGTCGATGGACGCACCTGGCGCGCGGGCGAGGTGGTCTTGAGCGTGCCCCTCTCCATCCTGCAACGTGGGCTGATTGCCTTTGACCCCGTCCTTCCCGCGCGCAAGCTCGATGGCATCTCACGGCTGCGGATGGGCCAGGCTGCCAAGGTCGCGCTGTGGTTTCGCGAGCCGGTATGGCCCAGCTTCAGCTACCTTGGCGCGGACTCCCGCGTGCCGGGGTGGTGGCGGGCCGCGGAGAGCACGGCGCTCGTTGGCCTGATGGGTGGACCGGAGACGCTGCGAGTACGTGCGTTGGGCGAATCGCGGGTGATCGAGGATGCGCTCGATGATGTGTGCGGCTGGTTCGGCAACCACGCGCGCGGTGCCTTTATCGAGGGCGTGGTCACCGACTGGACGGCCGAGCCGTACATCCTGGGTGGCTACAGCTACACGCCCGTGGGTGGGGCAGGTGCCCGTGAGGCGCTGGCAGAAGCGCTTCCGCCGCTTTATTTTGCGGGCGAAGCGTGCAGCACGAACGGCCATGTCGGCACCGTGCACGGTGCCATCGAGACGGGCTGGCGCGCCGCCAATGCCATCCTCGCGCACGGCAAGCTGGCCTGAGCGCGACGACGGGCGCAGGCTACCCGGGCGTCATCAAGCCACGGCCGGCGCCGCGTCGCGCCGCGAGATGCGCAGGGCAACCACACCGGCAACCATGGCAACGATGCCGGTCATGACGAAGGCGAAGCCATAGCTGCCCAGCGAATCGCGAATCGCGCCGCCGAGGAACGCGGAGATCGCCGCGCCAAGCTGATGCGCGCAAAACACCCAGCCGTAGACGAGCCCGACGTTCTGCCGTCCAAAGTTGTCGGCCACCAGCACCTGGGTGGGCGGCACCGTGGCGATGTAGTCCAGGCCAAACAGGATCATGAGTAGGGTCAACCCGGTGGTCTCGGTGAAGAGCGGCAGAAGGACAAGCGACACGCCACGAAAGACATAGTACGCCAGCAACAACTTTCGCGGATCAACTTTATCCGTGAGCCAACCCGAGGCCAGCGTGCCTGCAAAGTTCATCACACCCATGATGGACAGCATGCCGGCCGCTGTCAGGGCCGCAATGCCGCAATCCGCCGCATAGGCCATGAAGTGCGTGCCCACGATGCCGTTGCTCGAGAACCCGCACACGAAGAAGGTGCCGGCCAGCAGCCAGAAGGTCGGCGAGCGCAGCGCGAGGGACATCACACCGTTGGTCGCCCCGGGGCTGGCCGCCTTGGACGGCAACCCTTCCGGTGCGCCATACGGCAGCAATCCCTTGTCCGACGGGTTGTCGCGCAGGATAAGCCAGACCGGGATGACGAGCAGCAGCGCGAGCGCGGAGACCCCGAGCGTGGTCGTCCGCCAGCCACTGACATTGGTGGCCTGCGTCAACGCCGGAATGAAGATCAGCTGCCCGGCGGACGTCGCGGCGCCGAAGATGCCGCTCACCAGCCCCCGGTGGGTGTGGAACCAGCGGTTCGTCACCGTGGCGCCGATCACGGCACCCCCGAGACCCGTCGCGAGGCCGCTCAACGCGCCCCAGAACAGATACATGCCGAGCACGCTCTGCATCGAGGCGCTGAGTGCCGTCGACAGTGCGATCAATACGGTGCCGGCGGTGGCGACGAGGCGGGGCCCAAATCGCGCGATGAGGGCACCCGCGAGCGGCGAGCTCAACCCAAAAACGATCAGGCCGACGGAAACGGCACCAGAGATGGATGCCCGTTCCCAGCCCGTGTCCTGCATGATCGGCGTCAGCATGATGCCGGGGATGGAACGCACGCCGGCAGCCAGCAGCGCGAGCGCGATGGCAGCGACGACGACAAACCAGCCGTAATAGATCTTCTTGTTCGTCGACATGGCGGCGGATTGTATCCACCTCCAGCCGGTAGCATAGGGGAATGCAAGAACTTGCCCTCCTGCCAGCCGTCACGCTCGCCCGCATGATCCGCGCCCGTGCGGTATCGCCCGTCGAAGTCCTCGACGCCGTGCTCGACAGCGTGGCGCGCCACGAACCCAGCCTCAATGCATTCTGCACGATGATGGTGGAGGACGCCCGTTTGGCCGCCCGCACAGCCGAGTCCGCCGTGATGCGCGGGGAAGCGCTCGGGCCGCTGCACGGCGTGCCGGTCACGATCAAGGACCTCCTGCTCACACGCGGGGTGCGCACCATGCGCGGCTCCCGGCTGTATGCCGACTTCATCCCATCAGAGAACGCGCCAACCGTGGATCGTCTCCTCGAAGCGGGCGCGATTCTCTTCGGCAAGACGACGACACCCGAGCTTGGCTGGAAGGGCGCGACCGACAGCCCGCTCACCGGCGTGACGCGCAACCCGTGGAACCTCGCGTGCACGCCGGGCGGGTCGTCTGGCGGCGCGGCCGCAGCCGTGGCGGTTGGCTGCGGACCGTTGGGCGTTGGCACCGATGGAGGTGGCTCGGTGCGCATCCCGGCCTCGTTCTGTGGCATTTTCGGTTTGAAGCCTTCGGTCGGGCGTGTGGCCGTTTATCCGCCCAGCGCGGTCGGGATGCTCTCCCACATCGGGCCGCTGGCGTTCAGCGTCCGCGATGCGGCCCTGCTCCTGGATGGGATGGCCGGCCCTGACCCGCGCGACGCGACCTGCCTGCCATCCGAGGGTATTTCGTATCTGGAGGCCTGCGCCGGTGGGGTGCGCGGCTTGCGCATCGCCTGGTCGCCGACGCTCGGCTATGCACCCGTCACAGATGAGATTCGTGCGCTGTGCGAGCGCGCTGCCCGCGTTTTCGCAGACGAGCTCGGTGCCGAGGTCGTTGAGGCCGATCCCGGCTTCGCAAACCCGGCTTCGGCCTTCAAGCTGCTGTGGGCGTGCGGGTTGCGCGCTTCGCTGGCGGCGTATCTTCCGCACCGGGCGGGCGAGATGGACCCCGGGCTGGTAGGGATGCTGGACACCTACCAGGATGCGCCGGCGCGTGATCTCGCGGCCGCGCACATCGAGCGGTCGCGCCTTTACGACACCGTCCAGCGCTTCTTCGACCGCTACGACCTGCTGCTGACGCCCACCATGCCGACGACTGCCTGGCGGGCCGATGCGCCCATCCCGCTCGAAATTGCGGGCAAGCCGACCGCGGAGTTTCGCTACACGCCGTTCACCTTCCCCTTCAACATGACCGGCCACCCGGCGGCGACCGTGCCGTGTGGCGTCGCCGCCGATGGCATGCCGGTTGGGTTGCAGGTGATTGGCCCCCGTTGGGCGGATGCGCGTGTTCTGCGGGCAGCGGCGGCCTTTGAGGAAGCGCGCCCCTGGCCGCGCCCGCCGATGGCGCTGAAGTAGCTGTTGCTGGCCGCCGTTCAGCGGCTAGGCTGGCATGAGGGTCGGGATCACCAGCGGGCCATTGGGCAGCGCACACACG
Organism: Thermoflexales bacterium; assembly: GCA_019694215.1. GTDB lineage: Bacteria > Chloroflexota > Anaerolineae > J036 > Brachytrichaceae > Brachythrix. The sequence continues at coordinate 37,623 of JAIBCK010000002.1, read as the reverse complement.
CGCGGGCCGTAGCGCGCGATCAGCCCGGGCAACGCCTGCGGCAATCGCGCTGGCGTGAGCAGGGCGGCGCGCACGTCGGCGTCGCTCAGGCCGTCGGTATGAACGTAGACATCGGCGCGCAACTGGATCTGAGCCTGCGTCTGCGCCTGCCACTGGTCGTGCGCGTGGAAGCCGGGCTGCGCGAGCATGTCCAGCACGCCGCGCGGCGTCTCGCCCTGCCGCAGCAGGCTGGCATATTGGCCATGGTTGGGCAGGCCATCTTCGCAACCGGCGGCCAGGATGATCGCGCCGCCCTTGCGCACCACACGCGCGGCGGCGCTCATCCCCTTGACGGTCTGATACAGATTTTGATCGAGCGGGTAACCGCTGTTGGTCGTGATGACGATGTCAAACGGATCAGCAACAGGCACCAGCGCATGCTCCGCGACGAAGCGGCAGCCTGCGGCGTGCGCGGGGAGCAGGTCGCCGGCGAAGACGCCGGTCAGCTCCCGCGCGTCGTTCATCGTGACGTTCAGCAGGAACGTGGGCGCTGTGCGCAGCGCCATCTCGCGCATTTCCTCCCAGATCGGGTTGCCCTCGGTCACGCCCCAGGTCGAGCCGGGATGGGCGATGAGGTCAAAGCCGTGATTCGACAGCACAGATTCGAAGGCGGCGATGGAGGGCAGCACGCCCTTCGGCCCGCCGCTGAACCCGGCGAAGAAGTGTGGCTCGATGAAGCCCGTCAGGATGCGGACATCGGATTTCGCATAGGCACGATTGATGCGCACCGGGTTTCCCCGTCCGGTCGTACCGAAGTCAACCAGGTTGGCATCATCCCAGGCGTCATGCTGGATGCAGCGATAGCCCGCGACAACGGCATCCCCGAGCAGCGTACGCAGTTCAGCGTCGGTTTGACGGCGGTGCGTGCCCAGCGCGTTGATCAGGGTGATGTCCCGGGGCCGCACGCCGGCCGCTTCAAGGGCCGACAGAAGAATGGGTAGGATCAGTGCGTTGGGTGTTGCCCGGGTGATATCCGTGTGAACGATGGCGACGGTGTCGCCGGGGCGCACCCGCTCGGCCAACGGCGGACCCGCCAGCGGGGCCGCGAGGGCGTCGGCGATGGCGCGGGCAGGGTGGGCGAGCCCGCGCGCTTGCTTGCCCGTGAGTATTCGGGCATCCTCAGGCAGATCGACGTCGAGGCTGCCCCGACCGTAGGCGAGGGAGGCGCGCATGGCTACGCCGAGCCGCTTGGCTTCCAGCTCAGCCAGCGGGTGACCTGAAGCGCATACAAGTCGCCGTAGTCGGCGTCCGTGAGAATGTCCCAGTTGTACTTCTGCTTGAAGGCTGCGACGATCTCGGCCGGGAAGGGCTGCGTCGTGCGCGTTGCGACCGCCGCAGCCAGCGCGGGCTTGTCTCCATCCTCGAGGGCAAACATGACTTTGGGTTGGGTTCGCAGGTTGCGCGCTTTGACGCTCTCCGGTCCGGTGCAGATCCAGGCGACGCCGTCGCGCCAGATGAACCAGACCGGGATGAGGTGCGGTGTGCCATCGGCGCGCGCAGTTGCCAACCACAGGTTACGTTCGACATCGAGCCGGCGTTCGATTTCGGGGCTCAAGGACATGGTGACCTCCTAGATCAACTTCTTCAGTTCAAACAGGGCCGTTAGCGCTTCGATCGGGCTGAGGGCATTGGGGTCGAGCTCGCGCAGCCGGGCGAGGGCGGGGGAGTCTGGCGCGAACAGCGAGGGGGTCTGAGACGCTGCTCGGCGCGTTGCGTCGAGCGCACGTCCGCGGCCCTTGCCCTCCTCGAGATCGCGCAGGATGTCCTGCGCGCGGTGCAGAACGCCGCTTGGGATGCCGGCCAGCTGCGCGACGTGGATGCCGTACGAGCGGTCGGCTCCACCATCAACCACCTTGTGCAGGAAGACGACCTCGCCGGCCTCATCGCTGACGGCGACGTTCAGGTTGCGCACATGCGGGAGCCGATCGGCCAGCTTGATGAGTTCGTGATAGTGCGTGGCAAAGAGCGTGAAGGCGCGTCGATCAGGATGGTTGTGCAGGAACTCGATCACACTCCACGCGATGGCGAGGCCGTCGTAGGTGCTCGTGCCGCGGCCGATTTCATCCAGCACCACCAGGCTTCGCGGCGTGCAGTGTCGCAGGATGGCGGCCGTTTCCACCATCTCCACCATGAAGGTGCTCTGGCCTGCCGTCAGCTCATCCTGGGCGCCGATCCGGGTGAAGATGCGGTCAACGACGCGCAGTCGGGCCGCGCGGGCAGGGACGTAGGCGCCGATCTGGGCGAGCAGGCAGATCAGCGCGATTTGCCGCATATACGATGATTTCCCGCTCATGTTCGGCCCGGTGATGACGAGAATCCGTGCGTCCGCATCCATGCGGCAATCGTTGGGCGTGAAGGGGATCTCGGCCAGTAGCTGTTCGATCACCGGGTGTCGACCATCGACGATCTCGATGACATCCTCGTCAGTCAGGGTCGGGCGCGTGTATCCGTTGCGGGCCGCCACATCGGCGAGCGCCATGGCCACATCCACCCGCGCAGCCAGCCCCGCTGCCAGCATGATGTCTTTCGCATAGGCAGAAAGTTTTTGCCGCAAATCGACAAGCAACCCACGCTCCAACTCCGCGATCCGACCATCCGCGTTCAGGATTAGCGTCTCGTACTCCTTGAGCTGCGGTGTGATATAGCGTTCGGCATTGGTCAGCGTCTGTTTGCGGATGTAGTCGGCAGGGGCGGCGTCGCGATTCGCGTGCGTGATCTCGAGGTAGTAGCCAAAGACCTTGTTGTAGCCCACCTTGAGCGATTTGATCCCCGTGCGCTCGCGCTCTACGCGTTCAAGGTTGGCCACCCAGGCCTTGGCCACGCGCGCATCCTGGGCGATGCCGTCCAGCTCGGCCGAATATCCCGGGCGGATGAAGCCCTCGACCTCGCTCTCGCCCTCGGCATCCGTCGCTCGGATCGCAGCGGTGATCAATCCCACTGTCGCTTCGAGACGCCCCGCCAGCCCATCGCCCGCGCTCTCGTCGGCCACACAGGCGAGCGCCGCGGCGGGCAGTTCGGCATAGCGCCGCAACCCATCCCGCAGATTGAGCAGCTCCTTGGGCGTAGCCAGATCGCCGACGATTCGCGTCGCCAGGCGCTCGAGATCCGGCAAGCCCCGCAGGCCGTCACGGCTCTTCTCGCGCAAGAGCGCATCGCCATAAAACGCATCGACACGCGTCAGGCGTTGTTCGATTTCTGCCCGGTCAAGCAAGGGTTGTGCGAGCCATGCGCGTAGCAGACGGGCCCCCATCGGCGTCTCGGTGCGGTCAAGCACCCCCAGCAGGGAGCCCTGTTTGCCCCGGCCACGCAGGCTCTCACTCACCTCGAGGTTGCGGCGCGTGACCGCATCGAGGGCCATGAACCGCGCGGTGCTGTAGCTGCGCAACTCCCCGAGCTGGCGCAGCGCGGCGGGCTGCATCTCGCGGAGGTAGGCCAGGATCCCGCCCACCGCGCGCAAGGCCTGCGGCTGCTCGTCCAAACCGAAGCCATGCAGGCTGCCGACCTTGTAGTGGCCGAGCACAGCCTGGCGCGCATTGCCGATCTCAAAACGATAGGCGGGGTAGGGGGTGGCGTTGGGCCGCGGTCCGACGCGCGTTGCGGCTTCCGCGGCGCCAAACGCGCTTTCTTCAGGCACCAGCAGCTCACGCGGTCTCACCCGGGCCAACTCGCGCTCGACCTCAATCTCGCTGTCGAGCTGCGTGGCCATGAACTCACCCGTGGTGATGTCGCAATACGCCAGGCCCATCGGACCGCCCGATCCCGCACCGACCAGCGCGGCGAGATAGTTCGCCTGCCCGGCTTCGAGCATGCGAGGCTCGACAACGGTACCGGGCGTCACCACGCGGCGGATCTCCCGCGGCACGAGCCCGTTGACCGCCTCATCGCCGATCTGATCAGCCATCGCCACGCGATAGCCCCGCTCGATCAGCCTGGCGAGATAGCCCTCGACGGCATGATGCGGCACCCCGGCGAGCGGAACGCGGACGTCCTTGCCCACCGGCCGAGAGGTCAAGGTCACCCCCAGCTCTCGCGCGATGAGCTCGGCGTCGGCGTCAAACGTTTCATAGAAGTCACCAAGCCGGAAGAACAGGATGCAGTCCGGGTGCTTCGCCTTGAGTTCCAGATACTGGCGGCGGATGGGGGTCGCGTCAGCGAGAGGGGCAGGGGCCATGCCGTGGGAATTCTATCTACAACCCCTGCTTGAGGATGTAGTACGTCCCGCGCTTGTCGCCCACGCGCATCAGCACGCCGCGCTCGACCAGCTCGACGAAGTCGCGTCGCAGCGACTCGGCGCTGACATCCGGGCAGAGCTCCTGATACTCGCGATTCGTAATGCGACCGGACTTGCGAACAAAGCCGAGCAGCTTCTCGATGCGCGCGCTCTGCGGAGCGGCCTGTGCGGCAACCGCGGCACCATCGGGCACGCGCGCAAACAGCGTGACTTCGAATGTGGCCTCGCCCTCACTGAAGGTTGGCGCAGCCTGATTGCGCTCCTTCATCGCGCGCACCATGCGGTCGATGCCATAGCCCAGGCGCTCGATGAAACCCATGTCGGCGAGTACCTGCACAATGGCCTCGTTCCGCGAATAGCGCTCGCGGATGAGATTCTTCAGCGTGACATGCCCGGGCAGTCTGCCCGGGCTCTTCACCTCGACGCGATCGGCAAAGACCAGGACGTGGACCTGCGCGCCGGTCAGGCGATAGTCGCGATGCGCAATGGCGTTCACGACCGCCTCACGCAGGACACCCGCCGGGTACGCGCCCTCATCACTGCGTTGCCACGCCTTGATCCGCGAGCGCAACGCGGTGTTCTCGGCCACAAAGAACTCTGCCTTGCGGATCTGATCGGGGAGGGTGCCCGAGATCGTCTGCCGGGTGAAGGCATCGTCCATCTGCGTGCCCGAGAAGCGCGCTGCGAGCACCTCGGCACCGCGCACCCAGCGCTGCGGTTGTCGGCCAAAAAGGAGTAGGCCGGCGACCGTTGGACGCAGCTTGCGTCCCTGGCGCACGACACAGCCGCGCCGCAGCAGGAGCTCCTCGACGCTGGCGTCAGGCATTCCGGCACCGCTTGCGTAGGTCTCCACGCGCGCCCAGTCCAGGTCATCCTTGCTGCTCCCCGTCGGCACAGTCGTTTCGCCGGAGCCCTCTCCGCGCACCAGAAGCAGCTCGCGCAGTGCCCGCGCGTTCAGGGCGAGATTTCGCGAGCCGTCGCGCGCAAGATACCGTCCGTCCAGGTTGTAGACGTTGGGCAGGCCCTCCGGCACTTCAACTGCCACCGCATCGGGTTCCGCCTCCGCGCCGGCGCGGATGAGATAGGGAAGTGGGACGATCAGCCGGGGCTGGGCAAGCAGCAAAGCCTCCATGGCCTGCGCGCGAATCTCATCGGCATCAACGCGCGCCTTGCCACTGCGCAGGGGCACGAGCACGACGCCACCCTGCGCATTGGCCATGGCCACGAGGCTGCGGGCCAGTCGCTCCGCGCTCGCGGCCCCGGGGCTGAGCACATCGATGCGCGTGCCCGGACCTGCCGCGCTCAGGCGTCGGAAGTCGGCGCTTGTCAGCATCGCTTACTTGACCGTGTAGGTCGCAACCGGCTGCCCATTCCGGGAGAGGGTGACCACGTCGCCAACCAGCCATGCGGCCTCGGTTCGATTCATGAACAGATCGGAATTCACATCCGCCCCCGTCGTCGTGTAGATGTTGATGAATGTGTCGCGGAAGAGTGTCACGGCCGGGAAGGTGTACACCACACCACGCGGTGAAGACAGCGTCCAGCCTCTGAGATCGATGAGGTCGCCTGCGTTGGCAATCACCACCGATTCACGCTGGCGCTGCCCGGGGAAGTTCACGTTGCTGATCAGCACGTTGGCCCGCTCCGCCGCAGGCGGTGAGGTGGGGGTCGGGGCGGGGCGCGTCGGCGTTGACCCCGCCGTCTGCGGCGTCGGCGTCGGCGCGACCGGCGGTGCCACGGCCGGTGTCGCGGTGGGGACGACGGCGGCACGCGGCGTCGCAGTCGCTGCTGCGATCGGCGTCGAGATGGGCAGCGGAGCGACATCCATGGGACGTGTCAGCACCCGCGCCACCAGAATCGTGGTGATTGCGGAGATGACGATGTTGACCAGGACGACAACCACCCACTGTCGTCGTGTTGGGAACGATGGCATCCGGTCATTAAACCACGCGAGCAGCGAAGCCGGTGGCCCAAAATCCGCACCATTCACAGAATCGAACATTTGTGCTACACTGCTTCGCATGACAGGTTTGGGCCGAGCCACCCTCGACGAAGCGATCGATGCCTTCGAGCGGAGCCTGGCGCGTCGTCCGCTCAGCGAGAACACCCGCAAGGCGTTCATCGGTGACACCCGCATCTTCGCCCGGGATTTGCAGACCGGGCGGGAGGGTCGGGTCAGCCTGGCCACGGTGAACGCCGAACGCATCAAACGCTTTCTCGCCGAGCAGGAGCGTTCGCCCCGCGCCGGCAGCCCGAAGTCGATCGAACGACGACTCACCTCCCTCAAAGTGTTCTTTCGTTGGCTGCGCGACAACGGCTATCTCGCCGTGGACCCGGCCGAGGGCGTGGCGTACCGCCCCTTTGTCGACCCGCTGCCTGAGTCCCTGACAGACGCACAGGTCGACGCCGTGCTCGCGGCCGCCCGCGTGCTGGCTGACGGGGAGAAGGCCGAATTCCGCCCCCTGACCGCGATCCAACTCGTCATCGAGACAGGCATCAAGAAGGCGGAGTGTCTTGCGTTGGACGTGGCCGACATCCTGCGTGACGGGCCGGCGCCGCGCATCCGCATTCGCTATGACAAACCCCACCTCCAGTTCAAGGAGCGCGAGCTGCCGATCAGCGCGGGATGTCTGACGGAGCTCGACCAGCACATCGCACGCTACGGCTCGCGCGAGGCGCTGTTCGACTGCACCGGCCGCAATCTGGAGTATCTGCTCACCGGTCGGGTGGCACCGGCCGCCGGGATCCGCGCGCTGACGTTCGAGATGATGCGTTGGACATGCGCCCTGCGCATGCTTCGTGAGGGTGGGCGCAGTGACGAGCAGATGCAGGCCTTCTTCGGGCTGTCGCCCCTGGGGTGGACGGAAATGGCGGCCAAGCTGGCGCGGCTGGCCGCCTACGTTTGATGCGCCAATTGGGCGTCAAGCTGCGCCCACAGGAGTACAACCATGAAAGCAAACCTCGGACATCTCGTCTTCGGCATTCGCACCGAGAACATCGCCTTCTATCGCCAGCTCTTCGCGACCCTGGGCTGGATCAACATCTACGACGATCACGGCATGTTGGGCGTGGCCGGCGCGGGGGACATCAGCATTTGGTTTGGTGAGGCCCCGCACAAAACGGCCAATGACTACGACGCCCCGGGGCTCAACCACGTTGCACTGGGCGCGGAGAGCATCGCCGATGTCGACGCCCTGGTCGGCTGGCTGCGCGAACACAAGGTCGCGGCCCTGTTTGAAACGCCGCGCCACCGCCCTGAGTTCGCGCGCGGCCCGGGCCAGACCTACTACCAGGTCATGTTCGAGTCCCCGGACCGCATCCTGTTTGAGTTCGTCTACACCGGGCCGCTGCCCGCCTGACAGCCGTCAGCCAAGCAACTTCGCAACGCCAAACGCTACGCCAGCGGCAATGCCGCCGATGAGGAGCGTCTGCAGCCCGCTTCGAAGCGGCGGAGCACCGGTAAAGCGACCTTTGACCGCTCCGAAGACAAACAGGGCGATTAGCGTGAAGACGACCGAAACCACGAGCGCCGTCGACATGTTGGCGATCAGCATGTAGGGCGCGAGGGGAATCAGTCCACCCGCGATATACGACAGGCCAATCGTGAGCGGGCTCTTCAGCTCGCGCGACTTGTCGGGGGCCTCCAGACCAAGCTCGTAGCGCATCATGAAGTCGACGTATTTGTCAGGGTTCTGCGCGAGCGCACTGACGATGGGCGCCGCCTGCGCTTCGCTCAGGCCGTAGCTCTGGAAGATGCCGCTCACTTCGGCGCGCTCGCGTTCCGCCAGCTCTTTCGTTTCGCGGACCTCGCGCTCCCGCTCCGCCGCGTAGTGCTCGGCATCCCCACGCGCCGCCATGTAGCCACCGAGGCCCATCGCGATGGATCCCGCCGCGATTTCGGCCAGGCCGGCGGTGACGACGATCGTGGTCGCCGAAGCCGCGCCGGAAAGTCCGGCCGCCAGCGCAAAGGGAACCGTCAATCCGTCGGACATCCCGATGACGATGTCGCGCACGGTTTCGCTGCTGGTGAAGTGCTTTTCAATGTGGGGTGTGGCTGGCATGATGGCTGATTCTATCCACGCACCGGGTCTCGTTCCGGGACACCGGTGGGAGGCTGCGCTACGACGCCGCCAATTCCGTCTCGAGCGCGGTCAACATCGCCTCAGCCGCTTGACGGCCGACGCCACCCATCACGTTGCGCGATGCAACGAACAGGGCCGGATCGAGCGCGCGCCGGGCAAAGTCGGCGTCGATGGGTGGTGTCGGCCGGGGCAGGCCTTGCGCATCGATGGCGGCATTGATCATGTCTGCGGTGACGTCCGCAGGTTCGAGCCCCGCCGCCAGAGCGGTTCGCACCACGCGGCTCGTGATGCCGTGGGCGCTCCGGAAGGGATAGCCGCGCTCGCGCACCAGCGCATCCGCCAGCTCGGTCGCGGTTGTGAAGCCCGCCGCAGCCCGCGCAGCCAGCACCTGGGTGTTGATGTTCAGGGTGGAGACGGTTTCCGTCAGCAGGTCCAAGCAATCGAGGGCGGTCTCGCACAACGCAAAGAAGGGATCGTGCATCTCATCTTCGATGTCCTGCGTATCACCGTAGAACACGTTGTGCGCCTGGACGAAGACGGTCTGCGCGCCGCCATACAGCTGCGCCAGCCGCGCCCGCAGATGCTCCAATACAACCGGATTGCGCTTCTGCGGCATGATCGAGCTGATCTGGATGAAGCTGTCGTCGACGGTGAGCGCGCCGACCTCGCGGGTTGCCATGATCAGCAGGTCGTGGCAGAAGCGGCTGAGCGTGCTGGCCATGATCTGGAGCGCGCTCGCGGTCTGCAGGTAGTGGTCGGCGGCGCCGATGGCGTCGTGGGCGTTGACCATCAATCCTTCAAAGCCCAATTCCTTCGCCACTGACTCGCGGTCGATCGGAAAGCCCGTGGTCGTGAAGGCTGCCGCGCCCAGCGGGCTGCGGTTGGTCACCTTGCGGGCCTGCTCCATGCGCGCAGTGTCGCGTGCGAGCGCCGATGCAACCGCCATCAGATAGTGGGCAAAGGTCGTCGGCTGCGCCGGTTGCGTATGCGTGTGCCCGGGCATCAGCGTCCCGAGGTGGGCGCGCGCCTGGCTCAGGATCACGCGGCGCAGGGCCTTCTGGGCGACGATTAGCCGACCCTGCAGTTCACGCAGCGCCATGCGGCCGAGTGCCGCCCCCAGGTCGTTGCGGCTGCGGGCCAGCTGCAGGTTGCCACCGCAGTCCGGTCCGGCCAGCTCGATGACCTTCCCCTCGATGGCGAAGAACAGGTCCTCGGTGGGCGGGCGATACGGAAACGCCTCGATGCCCATGTCCTCGATGGTCTTGAGCGCCTCGAGGATGCGGTCCCGGCAGGCGGGCTCGATCAGGCCCTGACGTGCCAACATGCGCACGTGGGCGCGGTTCGCGGCCAACATGGGCTCAAACAGATGGCGCGACGCGCCGGCATAGGTTGGCTCGAGGACGAGCCGTCGATACAGCGGATGCGGAAAGGTTCCCATGTGGCTACGATTTCATACCCGTCAACGCCACACCCTGGATGATCTGACGCTGCAGAAAGACAAAGACAGTGAGCAACGGGACGGTCGACAGCGTCGCGCCGGCCATGATCAGGTTCCATGCGCTGCCCGCCTCGCTGCTGAAGAAGGCCAGCCCGATCGGCAGCGTCATGGTCGCGCGCTTGCTCGTCACGATGAGAGGCCAGATGTACGCATTCCAGTTGCCCAGGAAATTGAAGATGCAGATCGCCGCCACGGAGGGCATGACGAGCGGCCAGGCCACCGTTGAGAAGATGCCGAACTCATTCATGCCGTCGATGCGCGCGGCATCCAGCAGCTCGTCGGGCACGCTCTTGAAGGCCTGGCGCATCAGGAAAACGCCCGTCGCGGTGATCAGGCCGGGGAAGACGATGCCCAGCGTCGTGTCCACAAGGCTGGTTTGCTGGGCCATGACATACCAGGGGATGACCAGCATCTCGGTCGGCACCATCAACGTCGCCAGAACGAGGATGAAGGCAATCCGTTTGCCGGGAAACTCGAACTTCGAGAAGACATAGCCGGTCAGGCTGTCAAAGAAGCCCACACTCGCCGTGCTGATGGCCGCGGCCACCAGGCTGTTGAGATACCACTGCGGAAACAGCGTGCGAGTGAGTACCTGCGTGTAGTTGTCGCCGGTCGGATCTTCGGGCAGGAAGCGCGGTTGCAGAATCTCGCCCGGGCTCTTGAACGAGGTCGCCACCATCCAGATAAACGGCGTCACCATGGCAAGTGCGCCCAGCGTCAGGATCGCATAGGCCACGATCTGTGGGGTTGGCAGGCCGCGGCGGCGGGGAGGGGAGTAGGTAAGGTCCATCCTAGTACTCCACCTGGCGCTGCGTCAGCCGCATCTGCACCAACGAAATGGTCATGATGATGACAAAGAGCATTACGGTGATCGCCGCGCCATAGCCCATGTTCAAGCTGCTCCCAAAGCTCTCCCGGAAGACGCGCAATACCACCGTCGTCGTCGAATTCACCGGGCCGCCGTCGCCCTGCCGGCTCAGGTTCACGACCTCGGCAAACATGCGCAGGAAGGCGATGGTTTGCAGCACCAGCAAATACACCAGGGTGGGGTTGAGCAGGGGCAGGGTGACCTTGGTGAAGATCTTCCAGCGGTTGGCGCCGTCGACGCGGGCCGCTTCGTAGAACGTTTCAGGGATGCCCTGCAGCCCCGCGAGAAAGATGATGATGACATACCCGAGGCCCTGCCACACCACGACGGCCGTGACACTCGGCAGCGACTGCGCGGGATCGAGCAGGAAGCGCTGGGAGGGCACCCCGAACAATTCGAGAATCAGGTTGAACAGCCCGAAGTCGGGCATGTAGAGCGAACGCCACACCCACGCCACCGCAACGGCGCTCGTGACAAAGGGGATGAAGTAGATCACGCGGTAGAGCGTGCGCAGGCGGCGGATCGTGTTCAACAGCATCGCAAACAGCAGCCCGATGGACAGCTGCAAAGGCATGCCGATCAGCACGTACTTGAACGTGTTCTCGAACGCCTTTCGGGTGACGTGATCCGGATCCGCCAGATCCTTGAACAGCCGCGCGAAGTTGGCAAAGTCGTTGTAGGGCTTGTCCGCCGCCATCGGGTTGTAATTCCTCAGGCTGATGTCAAACGCGAACAGGGTCGGTCCCGTCCTGACGACGATGAAGAAGGTCAGCGGGATCAGCAGGAAGAGATACGCCCACAGGATGCGACGGTTTTTCAGGGTCATGGCGTTTGCGGGGAATGAAACCGGCAGGGCGGAGTATTGCACCACCCTGCCGGCCAACGGACGAAAGTCAGTTACTTGTGCTTCGCCCAGAAGTCGTCGTAGAGCGCCTGGTCCTTCTTGGCGGCGTCTGCGAGGGCCTTGCACGGATCCACCTTGTTGAGGCGGACGGCGTCAAAGGCATCGATCAGCGCCTGGCGCTGCTTGGCCTCGTCGACGAAGAAGGTCGCGATGCTGTACGGCATCTGCTTGGCGAACGCGCCCAGCTTCGGGTCGGCGGCCAGCGCGGGGTCGGCGGCGGCGGACAGCTGCGCGGGCAGCTCGCCCGTGTACTTCACCCACAGCGTGCCAGCGGCTGGCGTGGTGATGAACTTCAGGAACTTGATCGAGGCTTCGAGCTTCTTCGGGTCCGCGGCGGCCTTCTTGGTGATGCCGTGCGTCCAGAACGAGCCGAAGTTCGACTTGATGTCGTTGCGCGTCGGCAGCACGGCCACGCCGAAGTTCAGGCCCTTGGCCGAGTTCAGCGCGCCGAGGCGGAACGAGCCATCGATGTGCATGGCCAGCTTGCCATTCGTAAACGCCGTCGTGGCGCCGTCGAACAGGTCATTGCTGCCGGTCTTGTAGTCGGTCTCGAACTTGGTCAGCCACGTGAAGGCCTCGCAGGCCTTGGCGCTGCCGTAGTTGATGGTCTTGTTGTCGGCCGAGAACGGGGTCTCGCCGAACTGCCGCGTAAGCACCTCGCGGAACCACTGGTGGGCCTGGCCGTTCATCTCGACCGCAAAGCCCTGCTGGGTGATCTTGCCGCCTTCGGTCTTGGTCAGCTTCTTGGCGTAGTCGACAAACTCGTCCAGCGTCGCAGGTGGCTTCTCGGGATCGAGGCCGGCGGCCTTGAACATGTCCTTGTTCCAGAACAGAGCCAGCGAGCGCACGGCGGTCGGGATGGCCCAGTACTTGCCCTGGAACTTCGTCCCCTGCACCAGCGAGGTGAAGTTCTTCTCGATCTCCGCCGGCGGGAAGTCCTTCTCGGGCAGCGGGATGACGTAGCCCGCGTCGACCCAGGCAGGCACCCAGCCATTGAACAGCGTCACGACATCGGGACCAGCGCCCGCGGCCGCGGCCGCAGCAATCTTGGTCTGGAAGTCGGCATTCGGGATCTCACTGTTGTGAACGACCTTGATCCCGGGGTTGGCCGCCTCGAACTGCTTGATGAGGTCGTTCATCGCGTCGATGCGGACCTGGAAGTTGTACTGCCAGTATTCGATCGTGATGGTCTCGCCGGCCGCAGGCGCGGGCTTCGCGGGTTCGGTCGGCTTGGCGGCTGCGGTCGTCGCTGCCGGGGCAACGGGGGCGGCGGTCGGCGCCGCCGCACCGCCTGTGCAGGCGGCGAGGATCAGCGCGCTTGCCAGGCCCAGAAATGTAAGCTTCGTGGATTTCATATTTGCTCCTTTTGGCAACCGCGCTCACGCTGCGCATAACGCAATGGTCCCCTCTCCCCGGGGCCGCGCGAACGCGACGGCTCGAATGATTGTAACCCTGCCCGTGGTCTGGCGCTAGCCAAGCTTGAGCAGGCGGCGCGCATTGCCCCCAAAGATCGCCTCGAGGGTGCTGCGGGGCACGTTCAGGTCCACGAGGTCGCGCCACTGGTCCTGCAGATAGCGCATCGAGAAACCGCGCGGGAACCAGCTCGAGTCCGTCCCAAACAGGATGCGGCTCGGCCCGATGGTCTCGAGATACTTGCGGAACAGCGTCTGCGTGGTCTCCTGGCCCTGCACCCAGCGCACCCACTGGTTGCTCCCCGAGGTGTCGATGCAGACATTGCCGCACGCCCAGCACAGCATCAGCGTGTCGGTGATGTAGCCACAGCCGAAGTGCGGGACGACAAACGTCACATCCGGGAACATCTTGGCCACATCGTGAATCATCATCGGATTCATGTTGATGTGGTTGGCGATCCCGCCACCGCTGCCCAGGATCCCAAAATGGATCAGCACCGGCGTCTCGTAGGCCGCGCACACCTCCCAAAGCGGGTAAAGCGCCGGGTCATTGATCGGCCGGCTCAGCCACGGACCAATCGTCTTGAAGGCGCGGAACCCGTAGGTCTTGATGCAGCGCTCCATCTCGTCGGCGGCGTTCGGGGCAAACGGGTCATGATGCGCCATGCCGATGAATTTGTCGGGATACATCGCGCAGACCTTGCCCAGCGTGTCGTTGCCCATGCCGGTCACCCAGACGATCTTGCTGATGCCGTTTTCGTCCAGCTCGCGCGCCCAGCGGTGCGCCAGCTCCTCCGGGGTCTGCTGCCCGCGCTCCGGGACCGGCATATCCCAGGCATCCCGCCACTGTGCGTTGTACTGCATGGCGAAGCCGCGCGCGATCTGCTGCCGCTTCTCGCTGAGGGCGTGATAGGGCGGAGCATGGTTCTTGAGCCACTCGGGCATGATCTGCCCAAAGTGCGAGTGAAAGTCGATGATCTCTGTGTCGTGAAACATGCGTGCGAGTATAGGCTCGGACGCTCTAACGGATGTGAATGTCCGGGACCTGGTTCGCATCGGGATACAGATGACCGCAGCACCGGCAGGTGACGGATCAGGTAAGATCGCGCGCGGTGTCCCAATCGATTTCACCCGGCCTTCCCATCCTCGATGTCGCCCTGGCGCGTCGCATGCTGGTCGGCTTTCTGCGCGACGAGATCCGCAAGGTCGGGCTGTCTCGCGCCGTTCTCGGGCTTTCGGGCGGCATCGACTCGGCGCTGTCCTGTTTCCTCGCTGCGGAAGCGCTCGGCCCAGAGAACGTGCTTGCCGTGCGCATGCCGTATCGCACATCATCAGCGGGCAGCCTTGCGCATGCGCAGTTGGTGATCGATCAGCTGGGCGTGCGCGCCCAGACCGTCGACATCAGTGGGATGGTCGACAGTTTGCTTGGCCAAAGCAGCCAGGTCACACCGCTCCGAGCGGGAAATGCGATGGCGCGCTGCCGCATGGTCGTGCTCTTTGATCGCAGCGCCGCCTTCAATGGCCTCGTCGTGGGCACCGGAAACAAGACGGAGCTCATGCTCGGCTACACGACGCTCTTCGGCGACCAGGCATGTGCACTCAATCCGTTGGGCGATCTCTACAAAGCCCAGATCCGCCAGCTGGCGGCAGCGATGGACGTGCCGAAGCCGATCCTGGACAAGGCCCCTTCCGCAGACCTGTGGGAGGGTCAGACCGACGAAGGCGAGATGGGGCTGACCTACGACGCCGTCGATCGCATCCTGCGCGTGCTCGTCGACCTGCGCTACAGCCCAGAAGAGGCCATCGCCCTTGGCCTTGACGCCGCGCTGGTCAAGCGCGTGGCGGGGATGGTCGCGCGCAACCAGTTCAAGCGCCGCTATCCCCTCATCGCCAAGATCAGTACCCGTACCGTCGGGGCCGATTTCCTGTATCCGCGCGACTGGGGCGTGTGAGGCGCAGACCCGCGCCGCCGCCCTGCTAACATTCGTCCCTGCCCACCATGACCCTGCTTCGCCGCCTGACCTACTACGCGCGTTCGATCCCCGTCGCGCTCCTTGGCTTCTCTAACCCGCTCCAGATCGCCCTCGCGGCGGCCCGACGCAGCCCCTTCGTCGCCCACCTGCGCAATGGCGCCCGCTTCAGCGCGCGCAGCGCGATGGACGCATGGGTGATCAAAGAGACGTGTCTCGATCGTGACTACGAGCGGGCCGGCGCGACGTTGAAGGACGGCGATACTGTGGTCGACATTGGGGCGGGTCTGGGCGACTTCGCCATTTCGGTCGCCCGCCGCTTTCCGCGCGCCCGCGTGCTGGCCTTCGAGCCGTTTGGCGAGTCCTTCGGGCTGCTGCAGCGCAACATCGCGGAAAACGGCCTGAACAACGTTGAGGCACACCGCATGGCGATTGGCGCGTCGCGCGGCGAAGTCCGTCTCAGCCTGGAGACCGGCGTCGCCGTCCAGCACAGCACCGTTCGCGAGGGCGGGGACCTGGGCGAACACATCGAGCAACGTCCTCTGGGTGAGGCGCTCGAATCACTGGGCGCAACCCGCTGCGATTTCCTCAAACTGGACTGCGAGGGGGCCGAGTATGACATCCTGCAGCGCGCAGCCGAGGACGGAACGTTGGACCGAATCGGTACGATCGCGATGGAATATCACGACGGTGTGACGCACTACTCCGGCGCCTGGTTGGCCAACCTGCTGCGGCAGCGCGGGTTCGGCGTCGTGCTACGCCGCAACCCCGCCCACGATCACATCGGCTTTCTCTACGCCGTGCGCTCGGCCTGATCCATCCCGGGCGAGGGCTCGCCACGGCGTGCCCGGTACCATGCCACGATCAAGGTGAGCAAGTCGCTCTCCTCCTTGGCCTTGCCTGGTTCTTCTGGCAGGATCGCATAGAGCGTGCGATAGATCAGAAAGAATCCCAGCCCAAAGGCCAGGAAGCTCGTCACCGTGAACGCGATCCGCGTGATGGCGTTGACCTGGGCGACCTGTTTGTTGAAAATCGCATCGCCAAAGGCGGCCGTGACGATTTGCAGGTTGAGCGCGAAATTGACGACGCCCGTCAGCGCGGCCTCGCCGGCCAGCAGACCAGTGGCATTGCGTATCGCCCGCGCGACGCCGCCTTCGGCAAGGGCCGCGTCCAACGCAGCGCGCTTCTCCGCGTTGTCCGGTGCCAGCGCCTGCGCCAGGAAGAAGCGCATGATCGGCTTTCCGAGCAGCAGGCTGCCGCCAAAGAGGGTCAGGTTCAGTACAAAGCCCAGCGTGTCTTTGACTGCGAAGCGCAGGCCATCCACAAACCAGAAGGCCAGCCCGCCGCGCAGGAGGGCACCCGCCGCGGCGAAGCTGGTGATGACGTTGAAGCGCCGCGTGATGAACAAGGTATCGACCAGCACGTAGGCAACCGGAATCAGCGCCGCGACGACGTAGGTGGGGACCGTGCCCCACCGCTCGCTCATGTTTTCGAGCAGGTAGATGGGGATGACCGCGCCAATCAGAATGTCGAGCCCGAGCTTGAGCCAGCGTCCCACGAAGTCAGCCTTCGCCCTTCGCGGCCGAGTTGACCGCCCAGCCCGAGATGTAGCCGATGTAGGCGGGGACGAGCGGCAGCACACAGGGGGAGGCGAAGGACAGGAAGCCGGCCACCAGCGCAATCAGCGGGCTGGGGGCGCTCAGGCCCGTGAAACCGGTCGCCACGGCCAGATCGCTCTCGAGCGCCGACTCGACTCCCGCGAAGCGCCGCGTCACATCCGCCATCAGCCCGAACACGATCAGGGCGCCTACAACGATTAACAGCAACCCGCTTACGATCTCGACAGCCCGGGTGTGCGCGCGCAGAAAGCGGAGCAGGGGGGTCATTCGATCCGCCAGCAGGGCCACAAGGACAAACGGCAGCCCCAGCCCGACCGTGTAGGCGAGCAGAAGCAGCGCCCGCTGCAGGCCGGCGGTTTCGGCTGACAGCGTCAGGATGGCGCCGAGGAAGGGGCCGATGCATGGCGTCCAGCCAGCCGCAAACGACAGCCCGGTCAGGAAGGACTGCGCCGCGCCGACCCGCCGCCCCGCCGCACTCAGACCCCGCCGCGTGTCCGCATACAGCATCGGGATGTTGATGATGCGCAACGTAAACAGTCCAAACACGATCATCAAAACGCCACCGAGCACCCGGATGATGTCCTTCAGCCCGTAGATCACGTCGGCGAGCGCGCCAACCGCGCCAAACAGCCCGACGACAAAGACCGCGAAGCCTCCCACGAAGAACAGGCTCTGCACGACGGTGTTCCAGCGCCCGCCGCGCGTTTGTGCCACAGCGCTCATCCCTTTGACCCTCCTGACTTCGCGCGCGCTTCCTCGGCCAACTCGGCCTCCAGCGCTTCGAGCCTGGCCTCATCACGCCGCGCCGCGCGAACACGCATGACCAACGAAACTGCATAACCCACGATACCAATCCCAAAAACGACGTAGGCGCCCAGCAGATAGGCGGCATTCTTGTCAAACATCACCGGCCTCCTTCGGGCAGGTCGAGCAGGGCGGCCCGCCGCGCCGCCAGGGCGTCCATTCGCGCCTGCAGGGCCACCCGCGCCTGCACAAACACCACCCACAGCAACGAGAAGGCGACCAGCGCAAAGAGCAGGATCGGGACCATCGTGGTGGCCACGCCAACTTTGCCCTGCGCCTCGGCGCTGACACTCGGCCCGAAGACGACCGGGTGAACGCCATCCGCGATGACCCGGCTGATCAGCAGGTTGAAGGGCACCAGGATGATCGTCAGCAGACCGAACACGGCCGACAGACGGGCTCGGCGCTCGGGCTCATCGATTGCCGAGCGGAGTACCAGCAGGGCCACGTAAAGCAGGAACTGCAACGCACTCACAACCAGTTTGGGCTCCTGCCACGTCCACCAAACATTCCAGGTCGGACGGCCCCAGGCCATGCCGCTCAGCAGCACCATCCCTAGAAAGACCACCGAAATCTCGGCGTTTGCCAGGGCAAGCCAGTCCCATCGCATCTGACGTGAGCGCAGGTAGCGCCAGCCAAAGTAGGCCGAGGCGGCCATGGCACCAAAGCCCAGCCAGGCCGATGACACGTGAAAGTAGAAAATGCGCTGGGCGTCGCCACCCGCCTGCTCCTGGGCGCGAGGCGCGACGAAGAGCGCGAGTGCGCCGGCCACGACGATCATCACAGCGGTCAGCAAGACAAACCACCGCGCCGGTGGGCGCGGCGAGGGAGCCTGGGGGGATTTTGACGTGCTTTGGGCCATCTCGAAACGAACTTCGGCCGGAGCAGGCCGCAAGGCAAGCATTATACTGACCGCGTGACATCCTCGATCACCGTTCTGAATCCAACGGCAAATCCCAAACCAATACTGGCGCGCACGATCTCGCTGGTCGGTGCCAACTTCATCGCCTTCCTGCGCACCGCGGCACCGCTTAGCCTGCCCGTTGCGCTGTTCACCGCCACCAACGCGATCGTCTCCTTTCCCATGCTGGTCAACCAGCTCGGCAGCGCGAGCCGGCTCCGCGTCGCGCCGGGTGGCCTGGCTGGTTTGTTCGTCACGCTTTGCGCAGGAATCCTGGTGCTGGCGCTGGGGATGCTGTGGCCGTGGATGGATGCGGCCCTGACCTACGAGGCCATGGAGCGCGCCGAGGGGCGAAAGACGACGACGCGCATCGCATGGCGCAATGTGCGCCCGATGGCCATCAGTCTCTGGGCCGCCCACGCCCTGCGCGTCGCAGCCATGGCTCTCGGATGGGTGCTTGCGCTGGCACCACTGCTCCTGCTGCTCATGGTCGGCCAGCGCGCGCCAGTTGGCGCGCTGTTCATCGTTGGAGTGTGCCTGGTACCGCTCGGCATCGTCGGGTGGGCGCTGCTGCTCTTCATCGGGTTGCGTTGGAGCCTGCTGTATCCGGCCGTGGTTGCCGAGGCACGCTCCGGCTTTTCAGGGCTCGAGCGCAGCAACGCCCTGACCCGGCGCGCCACGTTGACGATGCTCGGACGATCCCTGCAATTGCTTGCTGTGCTGGCCCTTCTCAACGCGCTTCCCAGCGTCCTCATGGCCAGCGGCACGCTTGGCGCCGTCGGGGCGTCCCAGGCCACTGACGCGGCCGGTCAGAGCCTGCCCTTCGTGATCCTGCACGCGCTCGGCGCCATTCTGCAGGCCCTCGTCTTCTGGATCGAGCGTCCGCTGGTAACGACGTTCTTTACGTTGTGCTACCTCGATCTTCGAAAGCGCGGTGCCGCACCGGCACCGCCTGCGGCAGCCAGCCTTTCACCGTATGGCGCGCCGGCGCTGGGCCAGCTCCGCAGCGCGCCCATGCCACCACCGGCAGCCCCGGCGCCGGCCATCTCCTACTCGCGCCCGATTGAAAAGACCTTCAGTCATGCGCCGCCCATCGCGGCGCCAGGCATTCAGGAGGCCCCCCGCTTTGACGCGCCAGCGGGGTTGACAGCAGAGTGGGGATCCAACGTTGGTCCTTCCGCGTCGAACAGTCAACGTATCAGCGCGGCGTACGACCGGCTGAATCGGGAGGGGGAGCGTCCCGACGTGCTGATGGTGCTCGGGCAGGCCTACCTCGATGCGGGCAATCCGGAGGCGGCCACCGACGCATTCGGGCGGGCCAGGGCACTCGCGCCATCCGATCCAGCGCCGATCCTGATGCTGTGTCGCGCCCATCTGGCCGGGGGCGAAGTGCCGCGCGCCCGTGAGGCCCTCCGCGCATATCTCGCCCTGGAAACGGATCCCGATCACAGGGCGGCTGTGCTCACCGATCCGCTCTTTAGCGTCCTGCGTTAGGCGTCGCGGCCAAACAGGGCGCGGGCCAGCTCGCCGAGCAGCGACAGGGCGGGTGCCGCGGCCTGCGCGGCAGTCAGCGCCGCCAGACCGCGCTGGTAGGTCGCCGACGCGGCCGCCTCGCTCGCTTCACGCGCACCGCAGGCTTCCATACGGTCCCGCAGCCAATCCTCGTCGCGCTTTGCCTCGATGGCGGAGAAGTACCGGCGTTTGAACTCTGCGTCGCGTTCAGCGGCGATGAGCACGGGATAGGTCTTCTTGGCGTGGGCGAGGTCGCTGTCCGCCTTCCCGGTACGGGCCGGGTCGCCCCACACGCCGAGCACGTCGTCCTGAATCTGAAAGGCGAGCCCCAGATCGCGCCCAAAACTGGCAAGCGCGATCCGCTGTTCGGCGGAGCTTCCTCCGAATATTGCGCCAAGCGCGCAACAGGCTTCGGTGAGGGCCGCCGTCTTGCCGCCGATCATCTCCAGATACTCGGCAGAGCTGATTTCCGTGCGTTGCTCAAAGCCGATGTCTTGATGCTGGCCCCGTGTGAGCGCCACGCACATGGTATCGAACACATTCAACGCCGCGAGGCTGTGCTCCGCCTTTGCGCCGTGTTCGGCTGTGCGGAGAAGCGCCTGATGCGCCATCGCGAACATGGCGTCACCGGCGTTGATTGCGAGCGGCACACCCCACACCGACCACAGCGTCGCCCGTCCATGCCGCAACAGGTCGCGGTCCTCGATGTCATCATGGATCAGCGAGAAGTTGTGCAGCAGCTCGACGGCCGCGGCAGCCCAGTGCGCGCCCGCCGAGGGGGACACATCACCCCCTGCCAGTCCAGCCGCCATCACCAGGATGGGGCGGATGCGCTTGCCGGCCGCGGCGCGCTCGGGTTCCCCCGTTGTGCTCGACCAGCCGAGGTGATACAGCAGCATGGTGCGCAACAGCCCCGGGCCGACGGCGGCGACGATCTCGCGCATGTGCGTCTCGACCGTCGGAAGATTCGCGGCCGCAAAGGCGGTGACGCGGGGGGCATTCTGCATGATCGATGGAACGGGCCGCTGCTAGACGAGGCCCACGGCGCTGTAGTCGCCCAGCGTCAGGCGATACGAGGCCGGCCGGCCGGTCGCCTTGCTGATGGTGGCGCGGCGTCCGATCAGGCTGTCCTGGATGCGCGCGGGCACATCCTTGATGATGCTGTTCTCCAGCACGATGCTGCGCTCGATCTCGGCGTTCTCGATCACGCAGTGATGGTGAATGCTGCTGAAAGGGCCGACATAGCTGTTCACCACGCGGGTGTTTTCCCCGATGATGGTTGGGCCACGCACGATGCTGTTGATGATCTGTGCGCCAGGTTGCAGCGTCACGCGGCTGTCGACGACCGAGGCCTCATCCACGCTTGCACCTTCGCGCACCGGTTTGAGCTCATCCAGCACCAGGCTGTTGGCCTCGAGCATGTCGATGGGCTTGCCCGTGTCCACCCACCAGCCCTTGTGGATGTACGGGAACACGCTCTTGCCGGCGGTCACCAGCCACTGGATCGCATCGGTGATCTCAAGCTCACCGCGCCAGGACGGCGTGATGGCGTTCACGGCCTGGAACACGCTCTTGTCGAACATGTAGATGCCGACCAACGCCAGGTCACTCGGCGGCTGCTTGGGCTTTTCGATCAAACGCTCGATCGATCCGTCCGTTCGCAACACGGCGACGCCGTAGTGTTGCGGCTCACGCACGCGGGTCAGCACGATCTGGCTGTTGTAGCCGGACGTGTCAAACTGACGGATCAGCCCGTGGATGCCGCCCTGGATGACGTTGTCGCCGAGAAACATGACGAACTTGTCATCGCCGAGAAAGCCCTGGCTGATCTTGACCGCGTGCGCGAGCCCGAGCGGCGCATCCTGCTTGATGTAGGTGACACTCACGCCCCAGCGGCTGCCGTCGCCCACCGCCGCTTTGATCTCCTCGCCCGTGTCGCCGATCACGATTCCGATATCCGTGATGTCGGCATCGCGGATGGTTTGGATCACCCGAACGAGCACCGGGGTGTTCGCGACCGGGATCAGCTGCTTGGCACTGGTGAAGGTAAGCGGATACAGGCGGGTGCCCTTGCCGCCGCTGAGGATGAGTCCTTTCATGTCCTGCGACGACTACATGAAGATCTGCTGGAAGCGCATCATCAGGCCGAGGTCGCCCGAAATGCGCAGTTTCCCGCTCATGAATGCGACCGTCGGGTCCATCTCACCGCCGAGGATCGCCAGCCAATCCTGGGCCGCGACATCAACGGTGACATTGGGCTTCTCAGCGGCGCTCTCCTGAAGCGTTGCTGCGCCGTCCTTGATGGTGATGGCGTACTTGCCGCCGCCGTCCCCATTTGCGTTGATCTGAACCACGGCGTTGACGCCGCGCGCCTTGGCCGGATCAAACCGGCCGGTCATGGCCTGCATGGCCTCCAATACGTTCATGTTGAATCTCCTATGGCAACGGTGCCGTTTTGAAGGCAGTATACCAACCGGGTGTCGACCGGCTATACTCGCTGCGATGAAACGCCTCACCGCGCGTCAGGGCGCGGAACTCGTTTTGACCCTTCTGGGGCTGGCCGCCATCCTCATCCTCGTGGGCAATGCAATCTCTTTCGTGGTGGATCGCAATCGGCTCCCGGCCCGCACCACGATCGCAGACATCGACGTCTCCGGCCTGACCGCCGAACAAGCCATCAGCCAAACGGCTGCAGCGCTCAGTCCTCCGGTCGCCCTGAACTATGCCGGCGAGACCGTCCTGCTGGATCCTGCGGCCGTGGACGTGCGCCTCAACCCCGCCGTCGCGCGCATCCAAATCGACCAGATCCTGCGCCGAAAGCAGACCCTCAGCGCCTTTCCCGACCACGTCCTGCGCAAACAGCTCGCCGAGCGCATCCCGGCCCCCATCGTCTACTCGGAGAACAAGCTGACCGCCTTTCTGCTCGGCGTCGCCGCACGCCTGGACCGGGAGCCGGGGGTGAGCGCGGTCACGACAGACACATTGGCCGCGCCGCCACCGCAGCCCGGTCGCGCACTCAGCGTGGTCGATGCGCGGGATGCTGTGATCGCCGCCCTCGGTCGCTCACAGGCGCGCAATGTCGACCTGCCCATTGACGTGATCGGCGCGGGGGGCGCTTCGCTCAAATCGCTGGAAGCCGTGCTCCGCCAGCAGGGCCGCGCCTTCACCGACCAGGGTGGCGAGATGGGCGTCTTCGTCAAGAACCTGCGCACCGGCGAGGAGCTTTCCATCAACGGCGATATGGCCGTATCGGCACCCGGCTGGTTGCGCGTCGTGGCCGCGGTCGAGGCCGCCCGATCCGGACCCGACACCCTCAGCAGCGATGCCGTCCGCGCGGCCCTGATCGATGGCAGTTCGCTTTCGGCCAATGAGCTGCTGCGCGTCGCGGGCAAGGGGGATGCCGGTGCCGGCCTCAGCAACCTGAACGGCTTTCTGCGCAAGTTTGGCGCCCTCAGCACCTTCCTGGCGCAACCCTTCGACCAGCGCAATGAGCCCGTCAACGTCATCACACCGGCGAATCTGCGGGCAGGGACGCGTGCCCTGGACGTAAACGCCCAATCCACACCTGCGGAGATTGCCGCGCTCCTGGAGGCACTCAACGCCTGCAAGGCGGGGAAGGGCGCCTTCATGGTGCTGGCGCGTGGCGCGCTGACCGGGGCCGAGTGCGAGCAGATCATGACCGTGCTGTCACGTAACACAGCCGTCGGCTTGATGGATGCCAACGTCGGCAACGCGGCGCTGGCACACCGCCAGAACTGGGATGCCAACACACACGCCGACGCCGGGATCGTCATGACGCGCGACGCCGACTATGTGCTGGTCATCGCGCTGACGAAATCCGGCGCGCCTCTCGCCTGGCCAGAGAGCTCCGCGCTCATCGGCGCACTCACGCGCGCCACGCACGCCTACTTCAATGGCGGCGTCGTTCCGCCGGCCGGGCCGGCACTGACCTCGGCCCCCGTGCCATAGCGCGCAAGCAGCATCGGGCCGGTCGCCCCCGAAAACAAACGTGCCGGGCTGATCGCTCGGATCAGCCCGGCACGGTCCTGCCAGGGGATCAAGTTCGTCTGATCGCCTAGCCCTTGGTCTCTTCGAGCCCCTTCGCAAGCTTGGCGAAGATGTCCTGCCGCAGGGCTTCGGCCTCGGCCGACCGGGTGCCGGACGCGTTGACGTTGAGCACCTGACCCATGCGCTCGCTCAGCAGCATGGCCAGCAGGCCTTCCATCAGGCTGCCGCCCGTGCCGCCGCTCGCGCCACTGCCATTGATCGAGATGCGCGGCACGACGTCGACCTTGGCGGCTTCGATGGCCTCGGCGAAGCGGTTCATCACCAGCTGCGTGACCTGGAACTGCGGCCCACCATACGCGCGCACCTGCTCCTCGATGGCCAACGCCTGGCCAATACCCACGCGGGCGGCCTTCTCGGCCTCGGCCTCGGCCAGCGTGCGGATCTGCGCAGCCTGTTGCACCGCGCGCTGATAGTCAGCCTTACCCTGGTTGCCCTGGACCATGATGTTCAGTTCGCTCTCCGTGATCTTGGTCTGCTGGGCGGCCCGGGCCTGCGCCTCGCGCAGCACCCGTTCCTGCACGGCCGACTTCTCCTGGCGCTCGTAGGTCTCGACCTGCTCGTTGGCGATCTGGCGCTGGCGGAGCTGGGTGAGGATCGTCTCGATCGTCGTGTCACCCTTGGGCGCGGATGGCGTGCCGATCAGCACTTCCTCGAGCTCGAGGTTGTAACGGGCGAACTTCTCCTTCATCTCCTCGCTGGCCTGGCGCTGGATCTGGCTGCGGTCCTGGATCAGCTGGATCAGCGTGCGCGTCTGACCCACGTTCTTGAAGTAGGCCGCGACCATCGGGTCGAGCGTCTGCTCCACCAGCCGCTTGACGTCGCCGAAGCGCTGGATGACCATCGGCGCCTTCTTGTAGTCGATGTGCACGACCACGCTGAGCGGCAGCTGCGGCTCGAAGGCATCCTTGGTGATCAGGCTCACCTCACTCAGGTTCTCGTCCAGCCGATGCGAGCCGATGTCGCCACGCGTCCACTTGAGGATGAAGTTCGTCGTCGGGACACTGATCAGCCTTGCCGCGTACGTGTTCAGCGCGTACTTGCCGGGCAGCAGGGGCTCGTTCCACACGCCGCGCTCGCCGCGCTTGACCATCTCGCCGTGCTTGTACTCCGTGCCGCTGAGGTCTTTGCCCTCGCTGCCGGTGTAGAACACCAGCACGCCGACCGAGCCCACCTCAACGATGGTCTTCCTCACCGTCTCTACGGTGGCGAAGAGGCGGTTCAGGTAGTACGTGCCCTCCACGATGACCTGTAGCTGCCGGCCGCGTTGCCCGCCGGCCGCCAGGAACTTGTCGGCGTCCTGGAAGTTGTTGTGATAGGTCTCGAGCTTGCTGGCGTCCTCGCCCACCGTCGGGGCGATGATCTCGCCCTGGGGCAGGGACGGGCCGTCGTGCACGGTCACGATGCCGACCAGGTCGTCGGAGTCGCGGATGACGACGGGCGTGAAGCCCTCACGCTCAGCGATCTCCTTGGCCATCCCGGCGATGATCGCCTGCTCCTCGCGGCTGAGCGGCAGGTAGTGCACGCGCTGTTCCGTGATGATCACGAACTGGGCCAGGTTGATCGCATAGGTGCCTTCGCGAAGGATCTGGCGCTGCGGGCCACGCTGGCCGCCATTGCGCAGGAAGCCCACCACGTCGGTGAAGTCCTTGGCTGAGGCGTTCGACGCCAGCGCCTGGGTGGCATCCAGCACGCCACCATCACGGGCGAAGACATAGCCGATCTTGCCCTGCGGGATGGTGACCAGCGGCGCCGTATGCACGACGTACTGGAACGGCATTCGGAAGTGCCATCCACCGCGCAGGACTGCGGGCTGGAAGCCGGCCTCACCGTTCAGCGCGATGAATCCGGACTTGACGCTTCCGCGACCGCTGAAGCGCTTTTCCACGATGCCCACCTTGTTGTTGGGAATTCTTCGAAGCCCCAACAGGACGAATCCGACCCCCAGCGCAAGCAGAATCAACAGCCCCAGCACGAAGGGGTTCACTAGCAGCAAATCCAGGGGGAACATGGTCACTCCTTGCCGGACCGTGTCAGATTGATGGCACTGTCCCGGCGTACGAACGACCGAGACATTCGGGCAGGTCGTTCAACGAGACAAACGTGCGGAGTCTATATCCGGCGCATTGGCGCTTCATTGGCGGTCTCATTCAGTTATGTAAACGAAAGGGCCTCCCTGCCGACAAGGGCGGGGAGGCCTCGAAACCCGTGAATGGCGCGCCCTAGCCCCAGTAGCGCTCCCAGGTGCGAGCCGCCAGCGCGCGTGCGCGGGCGGCGATGGCGGCTTCGTCGAGACCGACCAGCTGGCGGTCGCGCATCAGGATGCGCCCGGCCACCATGGTCATCGTCACCATCTGCGCACCAAACCCGAACAGGATGTGCCACGGCAGGTTGCCGGCGCTGAGCGGGGTGGGGGCGTGGTAGTCGACCAGGATCAGATCGGCCTGCCCGCCCACGGTCAGCTCGCCCAGGCGCGCGCCGGGGAAGAACTGTTCGGCCAACGCGGCATTGTTGGCGACGCCCATCTGGGCGATGAGCGAGCCATTGGCGCGGCGTGGGTCGCGGTGCTGGGCCTTGTGGAGGAGATAGGCCGCCTTCCATTCATCCCACATCGCGTGCGAGAAGCCATCCGTCCCGAGGCACACCCGCACCCCAAGCCGGCTCAGGCCTTCGATGTCGGCCGCGCCGACGGCGTTGTTCATGTTTGAGCGCGCCTGATGTGTGACCGTTGTGCCAGTCTCCTTCAGGAGCGCGGCCTCGGCCAGGTCGACATGCACGCAGTGCGCAGCGATCGAGCGCCGGCCAAGCAGGCCATGCTTGTGCAGCCGATCGACGACGCGTAGACCGGAGCGCTTGAGGCTGTCGTACTCGTCGGACTCGTGCTCGGCGACGTGGACGTGGAAGGCCGTGTCAGCTGGCGCGGCCGCGCGGCAGGCTTCCAGCGATGCTTCGGACAGGCTCAGGCTGGCGTGCAGGCCAAAGGCCGCGGCGAGACGGCCACCGGCCAGGCCAGGCGCGCGCTTCAAGAAGCGCACGTTCTCCGCGATGCCGGCCCGCATCTTCGCTTCGCCGTCCCGGTCCGTCACCTCGTAGCACAGACAGGCGCGCAGGCCGGCCTGATCGACGACGTCGGCGATGACATCCAGCGAGCCCTCGAGAGCGTTGGGCGAAGCGTGGTGGTCGATCAACGTCGTTGTGCCATTCCGAATCGCATCGACCATGAAGATCTCCGCGCTGGAGCGCACATCATCCATCGACAGGGCCCTGTCCAGTTTCCACCACAGCCGGACCAGAATGTCGGGGAAGTCCTTGGGCGCGTCACCGGGGATCGCCATGCCGCGCGCGAACGCGCCGTAGAAGTGCGTGTGCGCGCAGATGTTGCCAGGCATCAGGAGCTGCCCCCGCGCGTCCACGACCTCGTCCCCGGGGTGGGCGTCCTTCATCGCCCGGGCCGGGCCGATCTCCGCGATCCGGCCATCGACCACGCGCAGGGCATGGTCGGACAGGAGGCGCGGCTCGGCACCCCAGGTCACCAACGTGGCGTTTGTGATGTGAAGGGGACGTGCTGTCATTTGGGATTGGCCACCACGCGCGTGCCGCTCTTGCCGGCCACGGCCTGGTTCAAGCTTTCGAGGTTGGTGATGACGGCCGGCTTGCCCGTGCGCGAGACAAACGAAATGGCGGCTTCGATCTTCGGGCCCATGCTTCCGGCAGCAAAGTGGCCTTCGCTTTGGAACTTGCGCGCCTCATCGACGGTGATGACATCCAACCAGCGTTCGTTGGGCTTGCGGAAGTTGATGGCCGCCTTCTCAACCGCGGTCGCAATGATGAAGAGATCGACCGGCAGGCTGGCCGCGAGCAGGGCGCCGCCAAAGTCCTTGTCGATGACGGCCTCCACGCCGTTCAGCTCACCTGCCGCGTTCTGCACGACCGGGATGCCGCCGCCGCCGACCGCGATGACGGTGAAGCCGTGGTCGATCAGGGTCAGAATCGCATCGCGCTCGACGATGCGCTTGGGCAGGGGGGACGCAACGACGCGGCGCCAACCACGGCCGGCGTCCTCGACCATCGTCCAACCCTCTTTCTCCATCTTCACGCGCGCATCGGCCTCAGGCATGAACGAGCCGATGGGCTTGGTGGGCTTCTTGAAGGCGGGGTCATTGGCGTCGACCTCGACCTGGGTGACGACGGTGACGGCCTGGCGGTCCATGCCTGCCTTCTTGAAGGCATTCACCAGCGCCTTCTGAAAGAGATAGCCAATCGCGCCCTGCGTGTCCGCGCCGCACGAGTCGAGCGGCACCTCGTGCAGCTCGTGGCGCGAGAGCTCCGAGCGCCGCAGGATGAAACCGACCTGCGGGCCATTGCCGTGGGTGACGACGACGTTCCAGCCATCGCGCATCAGCGCGACGACATGATCCATGCACTCGACGACGGCGGCGTACTGATCCTGCACCGTCTTGTGCTTTTCATCGAGAATAAGGGCGTTGCCGCCGACCGCAAGAACGGCCAGCTTGGGGGTGCTCGTCATGGAGTGTGTTCCGGTCTGAGGGGGTGGGGGCGTCAGCGAATCACGTCCTCACACAACAGACGGGCGGGGGCTCGCCGTGGCAAACCCCCGCCCGCAACAGGTCCTAGGACATCGTGAGGGCCATCACGGCCTTCTGCGCGTGCAGGCGATTCTCGGCCTCGTCATAGACCACCGAATTCCGCCCGTCGATGACCTCGTCAGTCACTTCCAGGTTGCGGTCGGCGGGCAGACAGTGCATGTAGATGCAGTCATCCTTGGCGAGGTTCATGCGGCGCTGATCGGTGATCCACGAGCGATACTTCTCGATGAGGGCCTTGCCGCCCTCCTTGCTCGTGTCGGTGACCAGCGGGCCCCACGACTTCGGATAGACGATGTCGGCGTCCTTGAACGCCTCGTCCATGTTGTCCGTGACTTCGAAGCCGACGCCATAGCGCTTCGCGTTGGCGCGGGCCTGCTCCATCACCTCGGGCATCAGCTTGAACTCCGGCGGATGGGCCAGCACGACGTCGCAGTCGAAGCGGGTCATTTGCAGGACGAGCGACTGCGGCACCGAGATGGGCTTGCTGTAGGACGCGGCGTAGGCCCACGACACCACCATCTTCTTGCGCTTGAGGTTGCGCCCCTTCTTCTCCATGATGGTCATCAGGTCGGCCAGACACTGGAAGGGGTGATAGACGTCGCACTGCATGTTCAGGATCGGCACGCGGCTGGCCTTGGCGACGTCGTTGATGTACTGGTTGCCAAACTTCCAGTCGCACTGGCGGATGGCGATCCCATCGAAGTAGCGCCCGAAGATCTCGCCGATTTCCTTGGCGGTGTCGCCGTGCGAAATCTGCGTGGTCTCGGAATCGATGAACGCGGCGTGTCCGCCGAGCTGCGCCATGCCGGCCTCGAACGAACCGCGGGTGCGGGTGCTGGTGAAGAAGAAGAGCATCGCCAGGACCTTGTCGCGCAGCAGCGCGTGCGG
The DNA here is from genome assembly GCA_019694215.1 of Thermoflexales bacterium. Lineage (GTDB taxonomy): Bacteria > Chloroflexota > Anaerolineae > J036 > Brachytrichaceae > Brachythrix. The sequence goes on along the minus strand of JAIBCK010000002.1, from coordinate 8,223 downwards.
CTCGTGCAGCGCGCGCTTGCGCTTGAGATCCCAGGCGACGTCGAGAACGGTCTCGACCTCTTCCCGGCTGAAGTCCAGATCGCCGATGAAGTCCCGGCCCCGGAGGTTGGTTTGCATGGTGGTTGTTACTCCTTTTGTTGCGCGCGGAATGTCGGCGCGCGCCTGAATACGTTACTTGGTGTCCAGTGCCGCGGTCAGCGCGGCGTAGAACTCGGTCGCCTTGACGACATCGCCCAGGTTGACCGAGTCCTCGGTGGTGTGCGCGGTGACTTCATCGCCGGGCCCGAAACCGATGGACGGGATCTTGGCCTTGCCGGCCCAGTAGATGCCGTTGGTGCTGAAGTTCCACTTGCCGGCGGGGTCATTGCCCAGGCCGATGGCGGCGCGGGTGGCCAGCGCGGCCTTGACGAGCGGGTGGCTCTCCTCATACGCCCAGGCCGGGAAGTACTTGTCGACCGGGAAGACAAAGCCGGTATAGGTCGGGTCGTCGTAGAACATCTCCTCGACGGTGACGGCGTTGCGGTGCTCGGGCGGGATCAGCGCGCGGATCTGTTCGATCGCCGCATTCTTGTCCTCACCGAAGGTCAGGCGGCGGTCGATGTAGACGATGGCCTCGTCCGGCACGGCGTTGATGCTCGGCGTCTTCACGACCATGTCGCTGACTGTGACTTTGCCATGCCCGAGGAAGGGGTGATCGCCCAGATGCGGCTCGAGGTCGCGGATGCCGGCGATGAGTGGCAGCAGCTTGTAAATGGCGTTGTCGCCGAGATGATTGCTGGCCGCGTGGGCGCTCTTGCCCTTGGACACGACCTTGATCTCGACGCGCCCCTTGTGGCCGCGATACACCAGCATGCGGGTGGGCTCACCGATCACGACGAAGTCGGGCTTGATCTTGGGGTCCACTTCGACGAAGGTGTTCGGCGCGATGCCGTCGCACCACTCCTCCATGTTTCCGAAGTAATAGGCCGTCCAGCCGTCCAGCAGACCGAGGTCGCGGGCGAGGGCCATGCCATAGATCATGCCGGGCGTGCTGCCCTTTTCATCGCACGCGCCGCGTGCATAGAAGACGCCGTCCTCGACCTTGCCCTTGAACGGGTCCCACTTCCAGGCGGAGGGATCGCCAACGCCAACGGTGTCGATGTGGGAGTCGAACACGATCACTTTCTTGCCGTTGCCGATGCGGCCGATGGTGTTGCCAGCCTTGTCAAAGCGGACCTCATCGAACTTCAGTTTGCGCATCTCGGCCTGGATGCGCTCGCCAACCGGGCCGATCTTGGAGTCCATCGACGGGATGGCGCAGATGTCCTTGAGGAACTGGATGATGTCTTCGCGTTGCGCGTTGACACGGCTTTGGATTTGGGATACGGGGATGCTCATGATGGTTGTGGTTATCGTTCAGGCGACCGCGAATGTGTCGATCATGGTGTACGGGTCGCCCATTGGATACAGGATGGGGCAGGTGCAGCCGCGCTTGACATACTCGGCCACCTTGGCGCGCGCCTCGGCCGGCGTGCCGGTCGCGCTGATCTTGAGGACGAAGTCATCTGGGATGTACTTCATCGCCTCGGCGACCTGTTCCTTGGTCGCCGGCCAGCCCAACGTTGATTGCACCCTCTGGATGACGTCGTCGCTGACGCCGCTGGCTTTCGCGATGTGCGGCTGCTGTGCGACATACTGGGTCAGCAGCCACTTTGCGTCATTGATCGCCTTCTGGCGATCCTCGTTCACCGAGCACACGATGAGCTGAGGCCGATCGAGGTCCTCGGCCCGGCGCCCGGACTTCTTGGCGCCCTGATCGAGCAGCTCCATGGCCCGGTCGTTGTAATCCGGCGAAACGCAATAGTTCAACACCGCGCCGTCGGCGATCTCGCCGGTCAGCATCATCATGTTGTCACCGGTTGCGCCAATGAAGATCGGCACGTTGCGAGGCTCGCGGCGGCCATGCACGACATCGAGTTCGATGCCAGTGACCTTGTGAAACTCACCCTGGTAGGTGACATTCTCCAACCGCAGCAGCCGGCGCATCACCTCGACCGTTTCACGCATGGCGAGCAGAGGCTTGCGCCGCTCGATGCCAACGTTGCGGGCCAGCGGATCCCACCAGGCGCCGATGCCGCAAATGATCCGGTTGGGCGCAAGGTCGTCGAGGGTGAGAAAGGTCGCCGCGAGAAGGCCGATGTTGCGCGTCCAGTTGTTGATGACGCCGGATCCGACCTTGATCCGCTTGGTCGTCGCTGCAAAGGCCGCCATGGGGACGATGGCGTCGCGAACGAGCCGGCTCTCGGCCTGCCACACGGCCTCGAAGCCCTTTGACTCGGCATACTGGGCGTACTTCATGCCATCCTGCAAGCTGTGGCGATCTTGGAGGTAGAGGGCAACGCGGGGAATAGTTGTCATAATTTGGTTGCTGAGGGGAATGGGGTGAACCGTCACGGGTTAGGAACCCGATTTTCCGTCATAATTGCAAACATGTCAACCGCGACCCGCCAAACCCCCGCCGCGCCCCTCACCCTCCTCACCGACATCGACACGCTCGTCCCGATGACCGGCAGCCGCGAGCAGCCGGCCGCCCCCTTGCGGGATGCCGCGCTGCTCGTGCGCGGGTCCGAGATCATCTGGGTGGGGAAGGCCAGTGCCGCTTCGGCGGCCATCGCGGCGCTGGGGGCTGGTGCGCCTGTGGCCACCCATCGGCTGAAGGGGCACATCGTGCTGCCCGGGCTGGTCAACACCCACCATCACCTGTATCAGACCCTGACGCGTTGCATTGCGCAGGACAACGGGCTGTTCAACTGGCTCAAGACGCTGTATCCCATCTGGCTGGGCCTAACCGGTGACGCCGTCTACACCAGCGCGCTGACCGGAATCGCCGAGCTGATGCTGAGCGGCTGCACAACGGCAAGTGATCACCTGTATATCTATCCGAACGACTGCCGCATCGACGACGAGATCGAGGCCGCGCGGACGATCGGCTTGCGCTTTCACGCCACGCGCGGTTCGATGAGCCTGGGCGAGTCCAAGGGCGGGCTGCCGCCGGATCGGGCGGCGGAGGAGGAGGGGGCGATCCTCACGGACAGCGTGCGGGCGATCGAGACCTTTCACGATGCTTCACGCTATGCCATGACCCGCGTGGCGCTTGCGCCGTGCTCGCCGTTTTCCGTCACGTCCGACCTGATGCGCGAGAGCGCGCGCCTGGCCCGCGCCAAGGGCGTGATGCTGCACACCCATCTCGCCGAGACCCGCGACGAGGACGCCTTCTGCCTGGGCATGTTTGGCAAGCGTCCGTTGGACTACGCCGAATCGGTAGAGTGGGTGGGCGAAGACGTGTGGTATGCCCACGGCGTCCACTTTCGTGGTGATGACCTCACCCGGATGGGCGCGTGCGGCTGCGGTGTCGCGCACTGCCCCAGCAGCAACATGCGGCTGGCCTCGGGAATTGCGCCGATCCGCCTGATGCTCAACGCCGGGGTCAAGGTTGGGCTGGGCGTGGATGGCAGCGCCAGCAACGATGGCAACCACATGCTGCTGGAAGCGCGCCAGGCCATGCTGCTTCAGCGCGTGATGGACGAGACCTTCGCGATGTATGACAGCGTCTCGGCCGGCCACAAGCGAAGCGCGCTGTCGGCCTACGAGTCTCTGTGGTTGGCCACACGGGGAGGTGCCTCGGTCCTGGGGCGGTCGGACATTGCGCAGCTGGCTCCTGGCTTTGCCGCCGACCTGATCGCCATCGATCTCAACCGCGTGGAGTACGCCGGCGCACTGCATGACCCGCTGGCAGCGATCCTGTTCTGCGCGCCGCGCGGCGTCGACTTCTCCATGATCAACGGACGGGTGGTGATCGAGGGCGGCCATCTCACAACCGTGGACCTGCCGCGCGTGATCGAGCGCCACAACGCGATCAGCCACGCGCTGGTGCGGCATGAGCCCGTGCCAAGGGTGGGGCGCTAGCCGCATGCCGCGCTACGTCGCTTTTCTCCGGGCGATCAATGTCGGCGGCCGCTTCGTCAGCATGGCTGATCTCGCCGCACACTTCGAATCGTTCGGGCTGGAGCAGGTCGAGACTTTCATCGCCAGCGGGAACGTGATCTTTCAATCCCGCCTGGCACCGGTGACGCTCGAGGGCCGCATCGCGGACGGGCTGAAGGCGCGGCTTGGCTATGACGTGGCCACCTTTGTCCGCAGCGAGGCCGAGGTCGCGGCGGTCGCGACGTGCACGCCCTGGCCAGCCGCGGCCATCGCGGCAGCGGGGGCCTTCAATGTGTCGTTTGTGGCGCACACGCTGACAGCTGCGCAGCAAAAGGCGCTCGCGGCGCGGAACTCCGACATCGACGCGCTGATGGCCGTTGGGCGCGAAGTGTACTGGTTGTGCGCCGTCAAACAGAGCGACTCGCGCTTTAGCAACGCAGTGCTCGAGCGCACGATCGGCACGCCGGGCACCCTGCGCGGGATGAACACCGTCCAGCGCCTTGCGAAGAAGCTTGGTGTATTGTAGGGAGACGCGCCGTTGCCCGCGTGGGCGGTGGCGCAAATCAAGAGGAGGAACGATATGTCAGCAGGCATTGCAGTCGGCATCTTGCTCGGCATCGCCCTGTGGGTGATCCGCACGATGCTGCCGAGCCTCTTCACCGTCAATCAGAACGAGCGCGCGGTGAAGACAAGTTTTGGAAAAGCCCTCCGCATCGGGAAACTGACCACCCTGGACAACCCGATCTCGCAGGCTTTGCGGCCGGAGGAGCGGGAACGCTACATCTATCCGCAGGTCCAGGTGATCCCGCCCGGCGGCCCGTACATCAAGTGGCCGTGGGAGAAGGTCTACAAGATCCAGGTCGCCATCCAGACCGTCAGCCTGGCCTATGACGCCGAGAATCCGCAGCTCAATCAGGGCGGACAGGTGCTCGAAGCCGTGACGAAGGACCAGCTGAACACCGAACTGCGCGGCCAGATCCGCTACCGCGTCAGTGAGGCGAACCTGTATGCCTTTCTGTTTGGCATCAAGAACCCGCTCGTGCATATCATGGGCTACTTCCACTCGATCCTGCGCGAGCGCATCGCCAACTACGAAGCACCCGAACGGCCGGCCTCCGAGTCGTCGCAGCCGGTGGATGCCACGACGACGGCGGGCATCTCGATCAACGACCTGCGCAAGAACCTGCGCGACATCAACGAGCACATGGATCGCGAATGCGCGTCCTCAGCGGCGCGCTACGGCGTGGTGCTGGATGCCTCGCTGATTACCGCCATCGACCCGCCCAACGAAGTCGAGAACGCGCTCGCGGCGATCAACACCGCGTACAACCAGGTGAGTTCAGATATTTCGGTGGCCCAGGCCAGCGCCGATCAGAAGATCGTACAGTCCAAGCGCGCCGTTGAGATCGAAACCCTCAAGGCCCAGGCGGAGACTGAACCGCTGCTGGCCCTCTCCAAGCAGCTCTCGCTGCTCAAGGAGAGCGGTCCGGATGCGCTGGACAGCTATCTGCGTTACGTCCGGCTCGGTCTGTACGCCAACGCTCAGCGCGCCGTGATGGAGGTGAAGCCGTGAGCCAGCTCCTTGAACGCCTGTTCAGCCAGTTCGGATTCCTTGCGGCCATCCCGACCGCAATCTTGATTTTTGTCGTGATGTCGCTGGGGTGGGGGATTGCCAAGGGCATCATGCGCATCCTCGGGCTGTATGTCGTCGTCCCCGAGCGCCGCGCTTTTGTCTATGTCCTGTTCGGCAAGGTCATCGGGGTGATCGACGAACCTGGCCTGCACCTGCTCCCCGCCAAGCTTGGGCCGGCCGCCTTCGTGGTGAACTGGCTCGGCAGCATGCGCGTCGTCGACCTGCGCCTGGATCAGCAGTATCTGCGCAATAGCGCGGTCAACAGCGAAGAGGGCGCGCCGATGGGCATTGGCCTGTGGTACGAGATGTTCGTGAGTGACCCGGTTGCCTTCCTCTTCAAGAACAGCGACCCGCGCGGTTCGCTCGCAGCGAACGTGAGCAACGCCTCGGTGCGCACGCTCAGCAACATGCCACTGGCACAGCTGCTCGAGGAACGCCATCGCATGAGCCAACTCGTGCGAAACGAGGTGACGGCCCACTCGGCCGACTGGGGCTATCGCCTGGGCAGTGTGTATGTGCGCAAGGTGCAGTTCCGCGACGAGGCCATGAAGCGCGGGATCGAGGCCAAGGTCGTGAACCGCCTGCGTCAGGTCACGGCGGCAATCCGCCAGAACGGCATCAACCAGGTCAACATCATCACCAGCACCGCCGAACGTCAGGCGGCAATCGAGTTCGGCAAGGCCGCGGCCACGCGCCCGCAGATCGTCGGCGCGACGCTGCAGAAGATCTCGGAGAACCCCGAGGTGGCGAAGACGCTGTTCGAGGCGCTCGAAGTGCAGCGCCTGCTCGAAAGCAAGGGCGCGATCACGCTGGTGCCAACCGACGCGGGAATCCTGCCGCAGCTGATCGCCAGCGGTGCCGGCGGAAAGGCGCCATAGGCGCGTGTAACGTTCGACGCTTTGCGAAGACGATAGGGATATGAAATCCAATCGACCCCTGGCTGCCGTCATTGCGGGCGCGCTTGGCGGGGTGCTGTTGCTGAGTGGCTGCGGTGGCGCCAGCGCGCCGTCGACGGCCGTGCCGGCCGTGCCCGTGGCGGCTGGCCCCATGTCGCTTGCGCCGCTGCCCCGCGAGATCACGCCGGAGGAGGCCCAGAAGAAGCAATCCACGGGTGCCTTCGTGTTGGATGTGCGCGAGCCATCGGAGTGGGAGGAGTTCCATGTCAGCAACACGAAGCTCATCCCGCTCGGTCAGCTCGAACAGCGTTTGGCGGAGATCCCGCGTGACAGGGAAGTGGTGATCGTTTGTCGTTCCGGCAACCGGAGCGGGCAGGCGCGCGACATCCTGCTCAAGTCGGGCTATCCCAGCGTGACGAGCATGGCGGGAGGCCTGCTGTCCTGGCGATCGAAGGGCTTTCCGACGGTCTCGGGCAAATAGCCGGGAAGCGCTTGAAATGATGAGGGCCGCTCAGTTGAGCGGCCCTCGCTGTTTTCCCGGGTCAAAGCGCGGCAGGACGCATTACGCGATAGGCCGGCCGCCCATGCGCTCGGCGATCTGGCGGGTGACCTGAGCGTGGCCGATGTGCTGGCTGAGGTGGTCGATGGCGTGCGTGATGCAATAGCGTGCCCGCAGGGTGCGGCCGGCGCGCGTGGGGTGGGGGACCTCACCGTCGAGATTGGCATGCCCCAGGGCGTCCATGACCGCGAGCGAGGTGGCCAGCGCGTTGCGCGAGCGCTCACGCATGCGCTCGGGGTCCTGATTGGCGGGTGTGAATTCGTCCTCACCCTGATCCCCGCTGACCGCGTCATACGGGATCTGACCCGCGGCAAACTGCGCCAGGCGCAACAGATAGACCGTTGACGAGACGCCATGGGCGAGGAACCAGCCCGCCGACGCGGTCTCTCCACTCGCAGCATCGCCGACAAAGGGGACATACAGCATCGCTGCGGGCGAAATGCCCTTGAGGGTTTCATCCACCTGACCAAAGAGCATGGTCAGCATCGCTTTGTAGTTGTCGAGTTCGTGTGCCATTGGGGGATGATACTGCGACATCGCTGACGGCGGACGGCCGACCGTAGACAGCGGCAGGTTCACAGCGATAGGTTCACAGAAGAACGAAGGGACGAAGGAAGATAGTGGAACATTTGTTCTGCATGGCCGCGCACGACTCGCCGCCCTGCAGACGCCCCCAACGCATGACGGATGACGCATGACTGTCCCGCGGCCAGGCAGGCGTCAGTCGCTTGCCTTTGCCTTACGCAAGCTGACCGTGGGATCGCCGGTTGCCCGGAAGCCCAGAATCTCCGGATGTTCGACAGCGTAGTTCAGGAGGGCCTTGTCGTTCCAGCTGGCGCGGCCGCGTGACCAAACCGCCGTGTAGCCGCCACCGCGGGCGGTCTCTCCGGCTGTCAGCACCTCAGTCTTGATCTCGGCCAGCAGCGCGTCGATGCGCGCCGTAGCGGCGTCGATCTGGGGCGCGAACTCCAGCTCGATCTCCGCCAGGCGCGCACGAATCTCCGGCGTCAGCACCGAGTCCCGGGCGCGTTGCTGGTCAGCCCGAATGACGTCGAGTGCGGCCATGAGCTCGCCATACGCGGCAAGCTTGGTGGAAATCGTTTCTGTGCCCATGGGCCTATTGTGCATCCTCGAATGATGCTATACTTCCGATAATGTTTACTTATCGGAAG
>JAIBCK010000151.1 GCA_019694215.1 Thermoflexales bacterium | reverse complement strand
CCAGAGGCGCTGGGGGAGATCGGCCAGGCCGCCTGTGAGGCGTACTGGCGCGCCACCGGGAGCCAAACCGCCGCGCTGCGCGACGCCGTCGCGCGCGCCAGCGATGCCGCCCTGGCGATCAACCGCGGCGCGGTCACGCGCCAGGAGGGCTCACTGACCGTGGCCGTGGCCGACGCGCACCGCGTCGTGGTCGCCCAGGCGGGCCCCGCGCTGGGCTTTGCCCGCGCCGCCAGCGGCGGGTTTGAGCGCATCACGCCACTGCGCCTGCAGGCCCCGCTCGGGCAGGCGCGCATCGAGGAGCCGGAGTTCGCCAACTTCCCCTGGCAGAGCGGCGACAGCTTTGTGCTGACCGGCACGGCCTCGTGCCGGGATGTCAACGATCACCTGATCTTTCGCTGCATGGCCAAGGGCGAGGCCCGCCTCGTGGCAGGCTATCTCAATGCCAATGTCAAGCGGGGAAAGCTCATCGGCGTCGCGCTGACGCAGACCGATGCCGTGGCCTACGGCGCCGGGATGGCGGTGGCGGCGAGGCAGCCGGCTCCGACGCCGAAACCCGCCACGCCGGCGCGCCCGCCGCGCGAAACACCGGAGCCCGTCTCAGCATCGAGCGTTGTGCGGAACCCTGCCCGGGCCGCTGCGCAGGGGCCGGGCCTCGGCGCGAGGATCGGCGCGCGTCTGCGCGGGCTGTTTGGCAGCGCCGGCGCGACACTGGGGGCCGGGGCCGGCCGCGTCGGCGGGGCCGCGCGCAAGACGCTCGGCCAGGTCGCGATCAGCATGCTGCCCGAGACGCCGCGCGCCATCGACGCCGCCGAGCGCTCGCGCGCCGCCATGCTGGGGTTGCGCGCGGCCACGATTCTGCTGCCCATCGCTGTCGCGCTGATCGGCACGCTGCTCTACTTCAGCCTGAGTGGGCAGGCCGAGCGCGCCCAACTGGCCGAGTCGGCCCGCACGCTCTCTGCGCAGGCTTTGGCCGAGGGCCAGGATCCCGCCACGCAGCTCACCCGCATCGACGCCGCCCTCCGCAAGATCGACGAATACGCCCAGCGCGCGCCCGAGGACAAGGCCTTCGCCAAGATGCGCGAGGACCTCGTCGCGCGCTCGGATGCGATGCGGCGGATCACCCGCGCCCAACCGATCCTGGTCTACGAATTCGCCACGGCCTCCGAGGAGCGCCGCATCTCCGCCTCGACGCTGGGCGCCTACGTCATCGACCGCGTCGCTGGCACCGCCGAGCACCTCGTGCGCAACGCAGGGCGCCCGACCGCCGATCCGCTGCAGCTCGTCCTGCCCGCCGGTGCCACCCCGGCCGTGTTGCGCGATGTGGCCTGGGCGTCGTCGATCGGCGACCGCTGGCGCACCGAGGGGGCCGTGCTGTTTGGCGTCGACAGCGCCTACGAATACCGCTCCGCCGAGAACCAGACCTTTGTGCTGCGCTGGCCGAGTGGCGTCTTCAGCGCCACCAGCCAACTCGGCGCCGGCGAGCTGTGGAACGGCAACCTGTATGTGTTGGATAAGGGCGTTGGTCAGATCTGGCGCCTTACCCGGGGTGGCGATGGCGGCTACGGCGCGACCAGCTACTTCCGCCAGCCGTATGGCCCGCTCACCTCCACCGTGGACATTGCCATCGACGGTGCCGTCTTTGCGCTGCAGGCCAACGGCAACGTCCTGAAGTACGTGTCCAGCGCGCCGGCTACCTTTCAGCCCAACACGCCCGAGCCCATCGGCCGCGCGGTTGCCATTGCCGTGAGCGCGCAGGATCAAAACCGTGGCAGCGTCTTTGTTGCGGATGCCGAACACGCCACGGTGTGGCAGCTCGGCAAAACGGGCGAGTTTCAGCACCAGTATCGCGCGCCGGCCGATGAGATGAACGGCATGATCGACCTGTCGATTGACGCGGTCAACAACACGGTCTATGTGCTGACGCCGAAGCGCCTGCTGGCCTTCAAGTTCACGCCGTAACGGGCGCGCGCATCAGACCGCGCGGCCGTTTCGCACGGCCACGAGCTGCGCAAGGATAGCCACCGCAATTTCGCCCGGGTCATGCGCGGCGAGGTCGAGGCCGACCGGGCCGCCATGGATGCGCGCCAGCTCGGCATCCGTCAAGCCACGCCCCGCCAGACGCGCCAGTCGGTTGGCGTGCGTCGTCGGGTTGCCCAACGCACCAACATAAAATGCCGGGCTGTGCACGGCGCGCATCAGCGCCTCGTCGTCGATCTTGGGGTCGTGCGTGACGGCGACGATGGCCGTGGTCGACGTGATCGCCGCCGGGTCGAGCGCGCGGGCCGGCCAGTCGACGATGAGCTGATCGACGCCGGGGAAGCGCGCCCGCGTCGCAAACGCCGCGCGCGGATCGATGACGGTGACGGCATAGCCCAGCGTGCCAGCCATTACAGCCAGCGGGATGGCCATGTGCGCGGCCCCGATCACGATCAACGCGTAGGGTGGGGCGATGACGTCGATGAAGGTCTCGACCCCCTCGCGGGTGGCATTGCGACATCGACCGTTGGACAGGGCGGTGTTCAGAACATCGCCCGCACCGGCCTCGCCCGCCCAGCGCCAGCGCCGCGCACCGACCTCCGGCCCGGCGAGCACCAACTCGCAGGCCAGCGGATGCCGTGTCGCCTGCGCCTTTCGCCAGCGGGCCAGCGTGTCCACGGCGAGGGGCTCGACCAGCAGCTCGATCGTCCCGCCGCAGGCCAGGCCGACCTCGAGGGCCTGATCGTCGCTTACGCCAAAGCGAAGCGCACGGGCCCGGCCGCTTTCCAGCACCTCCATGCCGGCCTCGTAGACCGCGCCCTCGATGCAACCGCCGCTCACCGAGCCCGAGATGCGATGGTCGGGCGCGACGGCCATCTTGGCCCCCGCGCCGCGCGGCGCACTGCCAAACGTTCGGGTTACCGTCGCTATGGCAATCGGCAGCCCGGCGGCCGTCCAGGCCTCGATGTCCTGCAGGAGTGCTTTCATCCCCACAGCATAAGCCCGGAGCGCTGGGGCTCCGGGCTTGTCGCTCAGGGTTGCTTTGGTGTCTCGCCTACGGCGTGGGCGGGGTCGGCGGTGTCGCCGCCTTTGCGGTTACCCGGGCAGGTCGGGCCTTCGCCCGCGCGCGCAGGATGCGGGCGATGACGTAGATCGGCACTCCGATCAGCAGCAGCACCGGCAGCACGGCGACGGCGAACCAGATCAGCGCACTGATCAGGCCCTGCAGCGTGTTGATCAACGACTCGAACGCGCGCTTGAGGTCGCCCTCGGGCCGCCAGCCGGTGGGCTGAATCGGTTGTGCAATCGAGTCCGGCACGAGCGTCAGGCTCACCGTAGACATCGCCGCGGAGGCCACGAGAAACTCCGAGCGGCCCTTGGCCTGCTCGATCTGACCGCGGTAGTTCGTCAGCTCACGGTGGATGGCAAGCACGTCATCGGTCTTGGTCGCCTTCTCCAGCAACGCGCGCAGTTGCGTCTCCGCCGCTTCGAGGTTCTTGATCCGCGCCTGCAGGTCGACATACTCGGCCGTCACGTCCTGGCCGGTGACCTCGTCGGCGGTGACGTCGACGGCCATCTTGCGTAGGTTGGCCAGCACGCCGTCCAGCCGCTCGGCCGGAATTTTGAGGACGACGGAGGCGCGCAGCCCGGACCCGACCTTGGTTGTGCTCGAGGTCTGGATGAAGCCCTTGCTCTCGGCGGTCAGGCGGCCGATGTCATCCAGGCTGGCCTGCGTGTCCTTCACGACCAGCGTGAGACGGGCGTTGCGGATGACCAGGCGGTCGGTGACCGGGCTCGCGTCCTTGGCCGCATCGGTGCCGCCGCTGGCGGGCCTGGCGGCTGAAGTTGGGCTGGCTGGCGCGGCATCGCTGCGGCTGGAGGGCGCCAATGCGGGCGCGGGGGCTGCGGCAGGCGCACAGCTTGCGAGGAGGACGGCCGCCAGGCCGGCGGCGATGAGAATGGGTCGAGTCTTCATGGGAGGGCTCCTTTTGCACCGCGCCTGAATCCAGCTCACGGTGTCGGTGTGATTCAAGGGATGTTTGCGGTTGTATCACCATTCGCGGCGGCGCCTTGACAGGGGGATGACGAGGGGATGACGGCGAACATGCGCCCCGGTGTCGGGCCGTGCGTGCCGTTGGATCCGGGCGCGGATGCGGCGCGTTCGCGGGTTGGGCGGGGTGCATTACGGGGGGCGCACATCCGTGCGCCCCTACGGGTACGGCGTTCCCTTGACCCGGATTGCGGGGGCGGGCAAATTGCCATCACGTGT
>JAIBCK010000150.1 GCA_019694215.1 Thermoflexales bacterium | reverse complement strand
ATGACGTACGGCGGACGACGGCCGACGCATGCGGAGCGCGGTATCGTCACCCCCATGCCCGAGTATGCCGAGCTGCGCTGCCAGTCCTACTTCTCGCTGCTGGCCGCATCCTCCTCGCCCGAAGCCCTGGCCGAACGCGCCGGGGCACTCGGCCTGCGCGGGCTCGCCCTCACCGATGTCGGCAGCCTGGCCGGCGCGGTCCGTTTCAGCCTGGCCTGCCGCAAGGCCGGCGTGCGCGCCATCCTCGGCGCCACCGTGACCGTCGACGAGGGCGATGGCGCGGGCTACGACCTCGTCCTGCTGGCCGAAAATCAAACGGGCTATCGCCACCTCTGCCAGACCCTCACCCTGGGCCTGGGAGGCACGCCCGAGCAACTGGACGCCGAGGGCGACGTCTGGCTGGGCAAGCGCCCCTGCCGCGTCACGCTCGCCAACCTTGCGGCACGGGCCGAGGGCGTGATCGCGCTGACCGCATGGGCGCGCGGGCCGGCCCTGAGCGCGTTGCAGGCCGGGCATCCTCAACAGGCGCTGGCCCGGCTGCGCGCGCTGCGCGAGTGCTTCGGCCCGCACGGACTCTTCGTCGAGCTCGACAATCCACTCGAACGCGAGAGTGCGCGGCACATGCGCCAGGTCGCCGCGCTGGCCGAGCAAGCCGGCCTGGCCTGCGTGGCCGCGGGCGGGGCGCGCTATCACGACCGCGCGCGGGCGCGCCTGCTCGATGCGCTCATCGCCATCGACGCCATCCTCCCGTTGAGCGAGGCGCGCCGCCAGGGCCTGCTCCCGACCAATGACGCGCTGCACCTGTTCGACGCCGCCGAAGCCGCCCGCCGCTTCGCTGCGTTCCCGGCAGCCATGGCCCGCAGCGTCGAGATCGCCGAGCGCTGCGCGGTCTCGCTGGACTTCTCCGCCGATCGCGTGCCACCGCACCCGGATGGCAGCAGCGATCCGGAGGCCGACAATGCGCGGCTCGCCGCCGAGTGCGAGCAGGGGTTGATTACGTTGTACGGTTCGGGAGAGGCGCGCGTCCGGCTGGACGTGGCCCGCCAGCGTCTGGCCGGCGAGCGCGTGGTCATCGCCCGTGCCGGGCTGGCCGGCTACCTCCTCATCGTGGCCGATATCGTGCGTTTTGCGCGGGGGCATGGCATCCGCTGCCAGGGACGCGGCTCGGCGGCCGGCTCGATCGTGGCCTACCTGCTCGGCATCACCGCCGTCGATCCCATCGCGCAGAACCTGCTCTTCGAACGCTTTCTCTCGGATGACCGCTTCATCATGCCCGACATCGACGTCGACTTTGACGGCGCGCGGCGCGAGGAGGTCATCCAGCACGTCTACGAGACGTATGGTCGAGAGCGTTGTGCGATGGTGTGCAATTACGTCACCTTCCAGGCCCGTGCCGCCGCGCGCGATCTGGGCAAGGCGCTGGGCATGCCGCAGGACGCCATCGACGCCGTTGCGCGCGACCTGCAATCGCGCTCCGCCACGCGCAGCGCCGAGCTGCTGGCCGCCGACGATCCCGATGCGGCCACCCAGGCGCCCAATCACCCGCACCGGCTGCTGCGCGAGCTGATGGTTCAGATCGACGGCGTGCCGCGTCACCTCAGCGTGCACCCCGGCGGCATGACCCTGACCGCGCGGCCGATCTCCGACATCGTGCCCGTCGAGCCCGCCACGATGGAGGGCCGCACCGTCATCCAGTGGGACAAGGAATCGATGGAGGATGCCGGGTTGATCAAGACCGACCTGCTGTCGCTGCGCACGCTGGGCCTCGTCAGCGACGCCCTCGACCTGGCCGGCCTGCCGCAGGATCACCTCACGCGGGTTGGGTTGGATGATCCTGCGTTGTACGAGATGATGCAGCGCGGCGACACCATCGGCGCCTTCCAGATCGAGTCGCGCGCGCAGATGCAAATGCTGCCCCGCCTCAAGCCTCGTCGTTTCGAGGACATCACGATCGAGGTCGCCATCGTGCGCCCGGGGCCGATCCAGGGTGGCGCGGTGCATCCCTACCTGCGTCGCCGGACGGGCGAGGAGCCGGTTCGCTACCTGCATCCCTGTCTCGAGCCGGCGTTGGCCGAAACGCTCGGGGTGATGATCTTTCAGGAGCAGACGATTCGCGTCGCCGTCGCGGCCAGCGATTTCACGCCGGGCGAGGCCGACACCCTGCGCCGCGCACTCTCGCGCGGCGAGGTCGACGAGGCGCTGCGTGAGCGCTTTCTGCGCGGCGCGCTGCGCAAGGGGATCGCGCCCGAGGTCGCCGCGGAGATCTTCGCGCAGGTGGCGGGCTTTGCCGGGTTTGGCTTCAACAAGAGCCACGCCGCCAGCTTTGCGCTGATCACCTACCAGACGATGTGGTTGAAGCGTTATCAGCCGCTGGCCTTCTACTGCGCGCTGCTCAACAACCAGCCCATCGGCTTCTACCCCGCCGAGGTCATTCTTGGCGAGGCCAAGCGGCACGGCATCCCAATCCACGGCGCCGACGTGAACGCCAGCCGCGGGCGGTATCGCATCGAGGCCGGCGGGATCCGCCTGAGCCTGGCCGAGGTGAAGGGGCTGGGGCCCGAATACATCGCGCGGATCGAGGCCGGGCAGCCCTTCGCCTCGCTCGACGACCTGCACGTGCGGGCCGGGTTGCCGCGCCCGCTGATCGCCGACCTGATCCGCGCGGGGGCGTGCGACGCGTTCGGTGAGCGCCGCGCACTGCTTTGGGCGTTGGGCGACACGCGCGACAACTCGGCGGAGCTGCCGCTCGACCTGCCGGCCAGTCCGGTGCCGGTCGCGCCACTGCCCGCCGCCCAGGCCACGCTGTGGGAGTACGAGCTGACGGGGATGTCGGCGAGCACGCAGATCGTCAGCCATCATCGCGCGCGGCTGACGCGGCAGGGCTGCGTGACCGCCGCGCAGGCCCGCTCGCTGCGGGCAGGGACGCGCGTCCGCATCGGCGGCCTGATCGCGGTGCGTCAGCGTCCCGGCACCGCAGGTGGGGTGATGTTCCTGTCGCTGGAGGACGAGAGCGGGCTGGTCGATGTGGTGTTGAAGCCGGAGACCTATCAGCGCGCGCGCAAGCTGCTGACCACGCACAAGCTGGTGGTCGTCAGCGCGGTCGTGCAGCGCAACGGCGAGGCGGTGAGCTTCCTGGCCAGCACCGTGGAGGCGATGGAGGGGTAGGGGCGCTCCTCATGCGTCATCCGTCCTGCGTTGGTTTGGTCTGCGTGGCGGCGGTCGGCCGTCGTTTCAACAGCGAACGACGTTGACGCCGGGAAGAGAGCCCGTCCTGTAGGGGCGAAGCGATCGCCACCGGGCCGCGGCCGGGAGGGCGTAGCGGCGATTGCTTCGCCCGCCCCGCGCCCGGGCGACCCTGCCGCCGTCCGCGGTCGGCCAAATTGATACCTTCAACGGTTGTGCATCCTGAGCGGCGCGACGCGGCCGCTGGCCGGGTCGCGAAGTCGAAGGATGCGGGGGTATCTTCGCCGCGCACCGCAATTCGTGTCGGGCATCGGGGCGGGCGAAGCGTTCGCCCAACGTGCGTGAATGCGGTGGTGCCGTGGCGAACGCTTCGCCCCTACGCAAACCGCGTTCTGACGGACGTTCGATGGCGGAGGGCGGCACGGTTGCACGAGCGTGCCCGTCCTGTAGGGGCGAAGCGATCGCCACCGGGTCAAGGCCAGGAGGGCGTAGCGGCGATTGCTTCGCCCGCCCCGCGCCCGGGCGACCCTGCCGCCGTCCGCGGTCGGCCAAATTGATACTTTCAACAGTTGTGCATCCTAAGCGGCGCGACGCGGCCGATGGCCGGGTCGCGAAGTCGAAGGATGCGGGGGGATGTTCGCCACCCGCCGCGATTCGTGTCGGGCATCTGGCCGGGCGAGCCTGCCGCGGCCGGCGGTCGGCCAGATTGATACCTTCAACGGTTGTGCATCCTGAGCGGCGCGACACGGCCGATGGCCGGGTCGCGAAGTCGAAGGATGCGGGGGACTGCGAGCCAGGAGCGCGTCCTTCGACTTCAGCGGTCGGCCTGTGGCCGTCCGCTTCCGCTCAGGATGCTTTGTGTTGTTTCGTTGTACTTACGCCACCAGCCGTCCGTCTTCGATCTCCCCTCACCCCACCTTGCCGGACGCCACATCCCGGTAGGCTTGCAGCGCCGCGGCCTTGACGGGCTCGGCCACGAGCGGGAACGACGCCAGCACATGCGCGAACTCGTCCTCCGTCAGACCGTACAGATGCGCGACGAGGCCATCCAACTCAGCCCGCAGCTGCGCGCGCTCCGCCGC
>JAIBCK010000149.1 GCA_019694215.1 Thermoflexales bacterium | reverse complement strand
TACAGCAAGTCGGGGCGCGGGGCCAGCGTCTGCAAGATCAAGTACCAGAGCCTGTTGAGCGGCGCCATCAAGGAAGAGGTCTTCAAGGCCGATGTCCGTTTTGAAGTCGCCGTGCTGGACCGCAAAGCGGTCCACTACTCGTATCACAGCGAACCCATCTATGTCTTCATGGATGAGGAGTACAACCAGATCGAGGTTGGCAAGGAAGCCATGGGAAATGCCCTGAACTTCCTCGAAGAGGGCATGACCGCCGAGGTCGTCTTCTACGATGGCAAGCCCATCTCGATTGAGTTGCCACCCACCGTTGTGTGCGAGGTTCAGTATACCGAGCCCGCTGTCCGCGGCGACACTTCGGGCAAAGTGACCAAGCCCGCCACGCTCAAGGGGTCGGGCTATGAGATTCTGGTGCCCGCCTTCATCGCCACCGGCGACAGGATCGAAGTGGACACCCGGACGAACGAGTACCGCAAGCGGATGTAACCCTGCGAAGAGGCGCTGAGAAGCGCCTCTTCTGCTTTTTTCGGAGGCCGCCCATGACGCCTGAACTGATCGCCCACGATGGCAACCACACTGGCGAGAATCCGCTCTGGCATCCATTTGAGCATGCGCTATACTGGACCGACATCCCGGCCGGCAAGCTGTATCGCTTCGACCCGGCCACGGGCAAACACGCCTGCGTGTTTAGCGGTGAACCGGTGGGCGGCTTCACCGTCCAGGCCGATGGATCGCTGCTCCTGTTCATGGCGCGCGGGCAGATCGCGGTGTGGCACGGTGGCGCGCTGCGCGCGATTCATGAGGACATCCCGGCCGAGCGCGACACGCGCTTCAACGACGTCATCGCCGATCCGGTCGGCCGCGTCTTCTGCGGAACCATGTCCACCCCCACCCGCTCCGGCCGCCTGTATCGCCTCGACCGGGATGGCCGGCTGCATGAGCTGTTCGACGGCGTGGGCGTGTCCAACGGCATGGGCTTCACCCTGGACCGGCGCGGGATGTACTACACCGACTCGGTCGCGAATGAGATCTATCTCTTCGACTACGACATCGCGACCGGAGCGCTGTCGAACCGGCGCATGTTTGACCGTGTGGCGGCCGGGGCCGGCCATCCAGACGGCATGACCGTCGATGCCGAGGGCTGCGTCTGGTCGGCACGCTGGGATGGTTCCTGTCTGGTGCGCTACAGCCAGTCCGGCGACGTGCTTCAGTCCATCTCCTTTCCCGCCCGCAAGGTCTCCAGCCTGACCTTCGGCGACGCCGACTACGGCACGATGTATGTCACCACTGCGTTGACCGATGGCGACCCTGCCCGTGAGGGGGCGGGCGCGGGCGGGCTCTTCCGCGTGCGTGGCGTCGCGACCGGGCTTCCCGAGTTCCTTTCGCGCATCGACGCGGGGGCGTGATGGACGGCCTGAATCCCGCCGGCTTTGCCCCGCAGCGGCTGGCGCGCCTGGCGCGACACCTGGAGAATTACGTTGTGCGCGGCGAGGTGCCGGGCGTCGCGGCCCGCCTCACCCGGCGCGGCGTCACGGGCTTTGACTTCTCGGCCGGCCTGCGCGACCCCGAGGCCGGCGACCCGATGCGCGCCGACACGCTGGTCCAGATCGCCTCGATGACCAAGCCCATCGTTGCGGCAGCGGCGATGACGCTGTACGAGGAAGGCGCCTTCGACCTCAACACGCCCATCGCCCGCTTTGCGCCGGCCTTTCGGGAGGTGCGCGTCTGTGCCGCGGAGCAGGCCGCCGAGCCGGGCGACGAACCCGCGCTCGAAGCGTTGGCGGGGCCCATCACGTTCCGCCACCTCTTCACGCACACATCGGGCCTGGGCTACGGCTGGGGCAACGACGCCTTTGACCGCGCCCTGCGCGCGCTGCAGGAGCGGATGAAAGCCGCCGGCACACCGGTGACCAACGAGACGCTGCTGGATGCACTGCCCGCGCTGCCCTTCGCCTTCCAGCCCGGCACGCGCTGGCGATACGGCCTGAGCATCGATGTGCTCGGTGCACTGCTGGAGCGCATCACCGCACAACCGTTGGATGTCATCCTGAGGCAGCGCGTGTTCGAGCCACTGGGCATGAACGACACCGGCTTCTGGGTTCCGATCGAGCGACACGGCCGGCTGGCGGTCGTGTACGGCGACTATCCGCCTGCCCGCAGCATCCGCCGACTGGCCGAAATCCAGCCACCCGCTGAGCGGCCCGTCCTCCTTTCGGGCGGCGGCGGGTTGGTCTCCACGCTCAACGACTACGCGCGTTTCGCGACCATGCTCGCCCTGGGCGGGGCCGTGGATGGCGCACGTGTCCTCAGCCCGGCCACGGTGGCGCTGTTTGCGCGCAACCAGATGGCCGCGCACCTGACCATGGAAGGCATGACGCCCGAGGATCCGCGCCACGCTGGGTATGGCTACAGCCTCGGGACGCGCGTGCTGGTCGATGTGGCCGCCTCCGGGCGCGCCGGCAACCGCGGCGAGTTCGGCTGGGACGGCGCGTTCAACACCTACTTCTTCGTCGATCCTGTCGAGGCCATGGCCGCCGTGCTGATCGTGCAGCGCCTTCCGTTCGGCGTCTTCGACCTGCACAACGAATTCAAGATCCTGACCTATCAGGCGCTCGGCGCGGGCTGAAGCGACGGCCACGAGCCGATCCGGGCCGCCCGCAGCAAGATCAACGCGCCGAGAAAACCCAACGCCTCAAGCGCATACACCAGCGCATAGCCGGCCGGCTGCGAGTTGAGCAGGCGGGCGAAGACGTCATACAGCACGCCCCCCAGCGCGATGCCAATGCCGCGGAAGAGCAGCTGGGCTAGCGACCACACCCCGACATACAGGCCGGCCCGGCCCTCGCGCGTCATCACCATCAGCAGCGGTGAGCCGCCCGCGGTATAGATGCCAAAGCCCATTCCGAAGACGATGACACCCGGATACAGCAGTCCTATCTGCACGGTGGCCGTGGCCGTGGCCAGCATCAGCAGCCCGAAGGCGGCCAGCGACAGGCCCAGCGCCGTGACACGGGTTTGGCGCGCGGCCGGCCAGCGCCGGGTCGCGGTGATGGCGCAAACCATGCCAAGCAGAAGCCCGGTGCCCCACACGCCGGTCACCGTCGCCGCCGCCGAGAATGACAGCTCGAAGACCTGACGCAGGCTGGGCTCGAAGATGCCGTCCTGCGCAAAGCCGCTCATGGCCCCGAGCGCGAGCAGGCCAAAGAAGGCCCGCGCACGCGGGTCCGAAAGCGCCTCGCGCAGCGCCGGCAAGAAGGGCGACTGTGACGGCATCTTGGCCGCCGCCGCGACACGCGGGGCCTCGCGGCGTTCCTCGCCCAGCACCGAGAAGATCCAAGTCACCGCGGCAACGGTCATGCCGATGCCAGTGGCGGCGATGAAGACATCAAGCGTGCTTTGCCGAAGTGCGCTCTCGCTCAGGCGCAGCGAGGGCAGGAGCACGGCGGCCAGCCGGGCATAGACGAGCGGGCTGAAGGCGAAGGCGCCTACCAACACGGTCTGCACGATGGCATAGGCCTGGCCCTGCCGATTCGCCGGCGCGCTCTCGCGCACCAGGGCGACAAAGGGGCTGCCCGAGACCTGCGTCCCAACGCCATAAGCCAGTGAGGCAAGCAGCGCCAGGCCCCAGCCCACGAGCGCCTGGCCCTCCACGATCTGAACGGTGGCCACCGGCAACAGCGGCAGCGACAGCAGCATCAGCGCCCGTCCGATCCAGATATACGGCAAACGGCGATAGCCCAGCACCGGGCGCGTGTCGGAGAGGTGGCCCGCCCACATCGTCAGCGGTGCGATGAGCTGACGCAGCGCCAGCAGCAGCGCGATCGGCGTGGCGCTGAATGCGCCCAGCGGCGTGAGCGCATTGGCAAGGGTGTAGTTCCACAGCGAGCTGCCGAGGATGTCGGCAAAAGCGCTGCCGATGTGAAAGCTGCCCAGCTTCAGGCTACGCGCAACGCTGAAGCTCGAGGTCGGATGTGCATCTGAAGGATCCATGAACGCGCCGATTGTATCGGGGCCAAAAGCCTTGCGCGCCGTATAATCCTTGCGTTCCCGGAGACGATGCCCCAGAGACGCCCGCCCACTTTCCGAGCACGCCGCCCCAACTGAGGCGCGTGCTGGTCCTAAATGCCACCTACGAGCCTCTCAGCATCGTGTCGATGCCACGCGCCGTCAACTTGCTCCTGGCCAACAAGGCGGAACTGGTCGAAGCGGGTGATCTGATTCTGCGCAGCGCGCATTTCTCGCTGCCGGGGCCGCTGGTGATCCGCCTGCTGCACTACATCCGCGTGCCACGCAACCTGCCGATGCCGCTCTCACGGCGGGCCATCCTGCTGCGCGACGGCTACACCTGTCAGTACTGCG
>JAIBCK010000055.1 GCA_019694215.1 Thermoflexales bacterium | reverse complement strand
CGCTAGCGCCGCAGGTTCTCGAACACCGCCGCTGCGCCCATCCCGCCGCCGATGCACATCGTCACCATGCCGTAGCGCCCCTTGCGGCGGGCAAGCTCGTTCATCAGCTGGACGGTGAGCTTGGCGCCCGTCGCCCCCAGCGGGTGGCCCAGCGCAATCGCACCACCGTTGACGTTGACCTTCTCCGGGTCCAGACCAAGCTCGCGGATCACCGCCAGCGCCTGCGCGGCAAAGGCCTCGTTCAGCTCGAACAGGTCGATGTCGGCCAGCGTCAGCCCGGCGCGCTTCAGCGCCTTTGGGATCGCCGCCACCGGCCCAATCCCCATGATCTCGGGCGGCACCCCGGCGACGGCGAACGACACGAAGCGCATCTGCGGTTGGAGGCCCAGCGCCTTCACGCGCTCGCCGCTCAGCACCGTCACGGCCGCCGCGCCATCGCTCAGCGGCGAGGCATTGCCCGCCGTCACCGTGCCATTCGCGGCAAACACCGGCTTGAGCTTGCCCAGGATCTCCGGCGTCGTCTCCGCGCGCACAAACTCATCGCGCTTGACCACGGCCCTGACTGTCTTGGGTTTCCCCGTTGCGTCGAGGTCCGTGATCTCGGTCTCGATCGGCAGGATCTCGGCATCGAAGCGGCCGGCCGCCTGGGCCGCCGCGGCGCGCTGGTGCGAGCGGGTCGCAAAGGCATCCTGATCCTCGCGCGTCACGCCGTACTTCTTGGCCACGTTCTCGGCCGTGATCCCCATGCCCATGTACAGCTCGGGGTGCACCTGCATCGCGGCGTAGTTGGGCGAATAGGCGTGGCCCTGCATCGAGACCGCCGTCATGCTCTCGCTTCCGCCGGCCACGATTGCATCTCCCATCCCGGCCATGATCTGCTGGGCGGCCAGGGCGATGGTCTGCACGCCCGAGGAGCAGAAGCGGTTGACGGTCTGCCCGGGCACGGTGTTGGGGAAGCCGGCCAGCAGAACGGCCAAACGACCGAAGTTGAGGCCTTGCTCGCCCTCAGGCATCGCGCACCCGACGATGACGTCGTCGAGCACGGCGGGGTCCAGCCCCGGCGCGCGGGCGACTGCCTCGCGGATCACGGCGGCGGCCAGGTCATCCGGCCGCGTGGTGCGGAACCCGCCCTTGTGGGCGCGCGCGACGGCGGTGCGCACGCCGCTGACGATGAATGCTTCTTGCATGGTGTCTGGTTCTTCCTTGCGCCAGCGGCGCGCTCAGTTTCGCAGGGGTTTGTTGTTCTTGAGCATGTAGGCGATCCGCTCCTGGGTCTTGGTCTCACCCAGCAGCGAGCAGAAGGCCTCGCGCTCGAGGTCGAGGAAGAGCTGCTCCGGTGCCCACTGCGGCGTCGTCAGGTCGCCGCCGCACAGCACGTGCGCCAGCTTGCCGGCGATCAACGCATCGTGGGCGGAGATGTAGTTGCCCCAACGCAGGTGTTCGATGGCCGACTGCAGGGCCGCCTTGCCGCGGCGCCCGCACGCGAAAACGCTGCGCGCGTTGCGGTCCGGCGCCTGATAGCCCGACAGTGCGAGCGCCAGTGCCTGCTGCTTGGCGTGACCGATCAGGTCCATGTCGTTCAGGATGATCGGGTCCGACGCGGCCAGGAAGCCGCGCTCGCGCGCGATCAGCGCGCTCTCGCTCACCTTGCCATAGGCGATCGTCTCAAACGCCTTGGCCAGGTGGGGCAGGGGATCGGCGCCCTCGACGGCGTGCGGGGAGACCAGGCGGCGCGCCAGCTCCTTGCAGCCGCCACCGGCGGGGATCACGCCCACGCCGGCCTCGACCAGCCCCATGTAGGTCTCCATGGCCGCAACCGCGCGCGCGCCGCTCATGGTCAGCTCCGCGCCACCGCCCAGCGTTCTCTGGAAAGGTGCGGTCACGACCGGCTTGGACGAGAAGCGGAACGCCATCAGCAGGTCCTGCAGCTGTTTGACCGAGGCATCCATCGCGGCGAAGCCGCCTGCGCCAAAGGCCTGCAGGAAGAGTGCGATGTTGGCCCCCAGGCAGAAGTCCTTGCCCTGGTTGGCGACCACGAGGGCGCGATAGCCATCCCCGTCCAACGTATCGAGTGCATGCCGGGCCATCTCATCGGTGCCAACATCGAGCGTGTTGCCCTTGCTGTGCAATTCGAGACACAGCGCGCCATCGCCGAGGTCGATCAGGCTGGCCGAGCCATTGCGGCGCAGCTCGCGCGGCGTGCCGGTCAGTTCCTTGAGCACGATGCGCAGGGCGGGGCGGCCATATTTCGCATAGGCAGACGCGGCGGGATCCCACTCCGCGGTGACGCGCACGCCATCGCGCTGGAAGAACGACTCGTGCCCGGCGGCGAGCATCGCATCGACCCAGGCCGGCACGGCGATGCCGCGTTCGCGCATCATCCCGGCCGCCTTGCGCACGCCGAGCGCGTCCCACATCTCAAACGGGCCCGCCTCCGCCGCGAACCCCCAGCGCATGGCATCGTCGATGGCGCTCAGGCGGTCGGCGATCTCGGGCACGCGCCGCCCGGCGTACGCGCAGATCGCCAACGTCGTGTCGATGATGAAATCGGCGCTGCGCTCGCCCCGGCCCTTCTCGAAGATGCCCCGCAACCGGCCGCCCACATCCTCGGCCCCGCGCGCGAAGTCAAACGCGGCCAGACGCGGCTTGCCCGGCGGCACATACTCGCCACTGGTCAGGTCCAACGACCAAAACTCCTTCTCGCCGCCCGGCTTCTTGACGGTCTTGTAGAAGCCGACGCCGCTCTTGTTGCCGAGCGACTTGGTGGCCAGCAGCTTCTCCATCGGCGCGGGCACGACAAAACGCGCGCGCTCCTCGTCGTCGACCAGCGCCTCGTACTGGTTGCGCACCACATGCGCGTGCACATCCAGCCCGACCAGATCGGCCAACCGGAAGGTCGCGGTCTTGGGCAGGCCGATCAACGGGCCGGTCAAGGTGTCGACTTCCTCGACGCTGTAGCCCTTGTCGATCGCCGTCATCATGCGGATCTGCCCGATATACATGCCGATGCGGTTGGCGATGAAACCCGGCGTGTCCTTGCACACCACCACGCCCTTGCCCAGCCCGTTCGAGCCAAACTCGCGCATGAACGCGACGACCTCGGGCAGAGTGTCCGGTATCGGGATGATCTCGAGCAGCTTGAGATACCGCGGCGGGTTGAAGAAGTGCGTGCCCAGAAAGTGCGCCCGGAAGTCGGCGCTGCGGCCCTCGCCGATCTGGTGGATGGGGATGCCGGAGGTATTCGAGGAGACGATCGAGCCGGGCTTGCGCGCCGCATCGATGCGCGCCATCAGCGCCTGCTTCGGCGCGAGCTGCTCGATGATCACTTCGACAATCCAGTCGGCGTCGCGGACGGCATCGAAGTTGTCCTCGGTGTTGCCGATGGTCACGCGCTTGGCCACATCGGGCGTGAACAGCGCGGCGGGGCTGGCCTTGACCTGCCGCTCCCACAGGCTCTTGACGATGGCGTTGCGATCCGCGCCCTCAGGGGCAGGGATGTCCAACAGCGTAACGGGAATGCCCGCGCCGGCGATGAGGGCGGCGATGCCCCCACCCATGGTGCCTGCGCCGATGACGACGGCTTTTTGGATGCGCATATGTCTTGTTGAAGGCAGCACGCATGCCGTTTGGCATGCCCGCTGGCCGAAAGGCGCGCCTTGTGGCGCGCAAGGTGATTTTATGCCCCCGCGCAGTACCAAACGCCGGTAGGCCCGGCCTAGAATTCCGCCCCATGCTGCCGCACCCGCTCATCCCGCTCACCGACTTCGACCCAACCCGCGAGGCCGTGATCGAGCCCTCCCGTCTGATCCAGCCCTTGCCCGGGGTCGAGCGCGCTGTGATGTGCTTCTTCCAGGATGCCATCGAGCGCGTCGTCCAGCGGACAAAAGCAACCGTCGTCACGCACCTTCGCTCGGAGCTGGGCGCGTCCCCCGTGTATCAGCTGACCATCGGCGGCCGGACCGTGCTGCTCTCGCATGCCGGGCTCGGTGCGCCGCTCTCGGCCGGCTTCCTCGAGGAGCTCATCGCGCTCGGCTGTCGCGATGTCATCGCCTGCGGCGGTTGCGGCGTGCTCGACTCGACACTGGCCGTGGGGCACGTCCTGCTCCCGACGGCCGCGGTGCGCGACGAGGGCGTCTCGTTTCACTACCTGCCGGCCGCGCGCGAGGTGTCCGCGCATCCCGAGGCCTGCGCGGCCATCGCCGCCGAGCTCGCGCAGCGCGGCATCCCGCACGACCGCGTGAAGACATGGACGACCGATGCGATCTACCGGGAGACCCGCGCCCGCATCGCCGCGCGCCAGGCGGAGGGCTGCCGCACGGTCGAGATGGAGGCGGCTGCCTTCTTCGCCGTCGCGCAGTTCCGCGGCATCCGCTTCGGCCAGCTGTTGTATGCCGGTGATGATGTGGCCGCGGAGGCATGGGCGCCGCGTGGGTGGAATCGCCATGCCGTGCGCGAGGTGCTGCTGGATGTCGCGCTCGATGCCTGCGCGCGTCTGGCGGGGTGAGGGCGGGTCAGGGCGTGCCGCGGTCCTGCGTCAGCGCCGGGATGAACACCCGCGAGCCGCCCGCCTCATACACAAAGGTGTCGCGCAACCGATCGGCACCGGCGCGGCCGCCAATGACATAGATGCCAGAGGGCAGGGTGCCCACCGCAAAATTGCGCCAGTCGCCGAGCTTTGGCGTCTCGAACAGCGTCCATGTGTCGCGGGCCGGGTCATAACGCTCGGAGAAGCCCAGATAAGTCGAACCGCCCCCGCCGAAGGCATACAACGTGCCTCCTGCCGCTGCCGCGCCAAACGCCGAGCGCCGCACCGACATCCGCGCGCAGGGCGTCCAACGGTCAGAAGCGGGATCGTAGCGCTCGCAGTCGGAGCGGTCCTCGCCGTCGCTCTGCCCGCCCAACGCATAAATACTGCCACCCAGGCTCGCCGCAGCCAGCAACCCGCGTGGGCTGGACAGTCCGGCCACGCGCGTCCACGCCGCCTGCCCGGGCTGATAGGCAAACACAGCGCTGCTTGCGCCTTGCGCGGAGTAACCGCCCAGCACATACAGGGTCCCGCTCAACGCAACGGAGGCATGCCCGGCCAGCGCCACAGGCAAGGACGCGACGCGCGTCCACGCCCCGGTTGCGGTTTCGAACGCCTCGACGCGGTCGGTCGGGGTGTCACCGGCCAGCATGCCACCTGACACGTAGACGATGCCGTTGATGGCCGCCGCCGCCGCCAATCCCACAGGCGTGGACTTCTGCGCCGTCAATGTCGTCCAGCCGTTTGTCCGCGGCGAGTAGAGCAGCACTTCGCCCGTTGGCTCGTCGGCTGTCACGCCACCAAAGACAAGCACGCCATCGTTAACCCCGGCTGCAACGGCATATTCGCGGCCCGCGGGCAGGCGTTCGCGCTCGAACCAGCGCGTGGTCTCACCTGGCACCCGCAGCGCGCTGCCGGCAGTGCCCGCTCCGGGCTTCAGGGTCAGCGGTCCGCCGGCTACGCTGGCCGTCGCCGCGTCGCGCGCAGGCAGGGCAAGCAGGCTGCCGACCAGTGTCACGGCCAGCCCGCCCACCAGCGCGATGCGGCGCAGACGGGCAAGCGGGGGCAGGGGGAGGGGATTCGGCGCGATGCCGGTGGGCGGCCGCAGCACGACGGGCTCCGCGAGCACGGTCGGTGCGGAATCGACGTCGACCACGGCGGGCGTTGCCGGGTCGGCCTCAGCCGGCATCGGCGTCAGGTCTCCGGGAGGCTGGGCGACGGTCACCCACCCATGGCGCACCGCGTGCAGGGTGACCGCGGTGCGGGATTCGGTCTCCAGCTTGATGAAAATATTGCGCAGGTGGACTTTGACCGTGTTTGGGCTGACAAAAAGCGCCGCCGCGATCTCCTTGTTGGTCGCGCCGGTGGCCACGAGGCGTACCACCTCGAGCTCGCGTTCGGTCAGGGCTTCGCCTGCTTCCGCCATCGCGCCGATTCTACGCGCACATCCGCGCCAAATCGGGGATGCCGGGCAGGGCGCTCAATCCGCCCTCAGGATGCGCGAGAACGCAAAACTGCCACCTGCCACCTGCAAGCGAAAGTCGGGAGCCAGCGCAACCTCCGCGCTGGCTGCTTCGCCGCACAGGGCATCGACGGCCTCCTCGATCGCTCCGGCCCGCACATCGGTCAAGTCCCCGCGCAGGGCAAGCAGCCCCGCTCGCAGCGTCGCGCGTTGGAGGCCAGCCCCAAGCGTCTGGAAAGCGGTCCGGTCAAAGCTGCCTCCGGCGCGACGCAGATCGTCGAGGGCGCTCGCACCCGCCGCCTCAACGACCTCGGCTTCTCCGGCCAGGTTCTCCGCCATGCGGGCCAGCACCTTCCGCGCGCCGGGCGTGTAGCTTTCGAGCCGGGGTAGCAGATCATGGCGGATGCGGTTGCGAAGCATGTGCGCGTCGCTGTTGCTGGCATCCTGACGGAACTCCAGCCCGCGCTCGCTGGCGTAGACCTCGAGATCGGCACGTGGTACACGGAGCAGCGGACGCCACAACAGCACGTCAGCACGGCCGGCGAGCGGCGACAGCGCACTCATTCCACTCAGCCCACGCACGCCGGTCCCACGTAATAAATTGAGCAGCACGGTCTCCGCCTGGTCGTCGGCATGGTGGGCCAAAGCGATCACGCCGGCGCCAACGGCAACGGCCGCCTTGGCCAGAAAGGCATAGCGCGCCGTGCGGGCGGCCATTTCGATGGACTCGCCTGTTGCGCGGGCGGCCTCCGCAAGGGCTTCGGCCTGCCCACCCAGGCAGGGCAGCCCGCGCGCATCCGCGACACCGCGCACGTAGCCGGCATCCGCGCGTGAGGCCTCGCCGCGCAGCCCATGGTCGAAGTGGGCGACCGTTAGCGGCAGGGGCAGGGGGAGGGCTTGCAGGGCGTCGAGCAGGCAGATCGAGTCCAGCCCACCACTGACGGCGACCAGCACGCCGCCCGAAAAAAAAGGGCGCGCGCCGGGCTGGCGCAGGGCCAACTCCAGCGCGCGCCGAATCTGCAACGGGATTCGCCGCAGAGACGCACTCACGTCAGGCCTTGGAAGGCACCGCCACCGCGCTGTCGTCCGGCCGGCCGAACAGGCTGCGCTCCTCCCACGCCACGACCAGCGGCACGGCATTGAAGATCGAGGAATAGGCACCCGACACCAGGCCAAACAGCAGCACAGCCACAAACTGCTTGATGCTGGCGCCGCCGAACAGCATCAGGGCGACCATCACGAAGATGTTGACGAGCGACAGGGCCAGAGAGCGGTGCAGCGTCTCAACCAGGCTGCGGGTCACGATCTGCCCGAAGGGCTCACCGCGATGACGGATCAGGTTCTCACGAATGCGGTCATACACCACGATGGTGTCCTGCACCGAGAAGCCGATCACGGTCAGCATCGCCGTGAGGAAGAGCGCGTCGACCTCCCAGCCCAGGAAGATGCACGCCAGAGCCGTCAGGCCGCCAACGACCAGGATGTCGTGGACCATTGCGATGATCGCGCAAACGCTGTAGCGCAGCGCATGCTGCGCGCGTCGGAAGGCATACCAGATGAAGAGCAGCACCGCGATGGCGGCCGCAATCACCGCCCAGAACGCGGCAGAAGTCACTTCGTTGGCCACGCGGGCACCCACGGATTCAACGGAGCTCTGCGCCAGGTCGAGCGGCGCGACCTTCGTGCTGATGGTGTTCCGGACGGCCTCGGCGCGGGCATCCTCTAGGAAGTCCGTGCGCACCTGCCATGCGTTGTCCGCATCCGCGCCCAGGCGCGAGACGGACGGGTTCTGCATGCCCTCGGCCGCCAGCGCGGCGCGGAGCTGATCCTCGCTCACGGGTTGGTTGAACTTCAGGACCAGGCGCGTGCCCTCCTTGAAGTCCACGCTCAGGCGCCACGGCGTATGCGTGGGCAGCGTGATGATGTTGTAGAGCATCGCGATCATGCCGGGGATGATGATCGCCAGCGAGATCAGAAAGTACAGCTTGCGGTTCTTGACGATGTTGAACATGGCTCAGGCTCCAAGCAACGCAGTGCGCCGCTCCGGGTCTTCGATTTCCTTCGTGAAGGCGGCGCGCATGAAGGCGCGGGTGACGAACATCGCGCAGAACATGCTGACGAGAATGCCGAGCGCGAGTGTCAGGGCAAAGCCTTTTACCGCACTCGCGCCAAAGGTGTTGCCGAACAGGAACAGCACGATACAGGTCAGCAGGGTGCTGATGTTCGAGTCGCGGATCGACGTCCACGCGCGGGCAAATGCGGTCTCAACCGCCCCGCGCATGGTCCGCCCGGACCGCAGCTCTTCCTTGAAGCGTTCGAGCACCAGGATGTTCGCGTCCACCGCAGTGGCGATCGATAGGATGAATCCGGCGATGCCCGGCAGGGTCAAGACGACCGGCAACAGCACGTAGATGGCCAGCGCAAAGACGGCGAAGAAGACGATGGCCAGGCTGACGACCACGCCCGGGATCCGGTAGTACGCGATCAGGAAGACGACCAACACCACCAGGCCAATCAGGCCGGCCACAACGCTCTTGCGCACCGAGTCGGTGCCCAACGTTGCGCCGACATCCTTGACGCTCTCGATCTTCAGCGGCACCGGCAGGGAGCCGTAGTTCAGCATCACGGCCAGCGCATTCGCCTCATCCTGGGTGTACGAGCCCTGGATGATGCCGCCTTCGCTCAGCTGGCTCTGAATGATGGGGCAGCTCTGGACCACGCCATCGAGCACGATACACATTGGCTGCTGGACGTTGCGGCCGGTGTACTCGGCGAACGACGCTGTCGCCGCAGGGCGCACATTGAAGGCCACCACGATTCGCCCGCCACTCGATGTGACGTGGCTGTTGTTCATCAGAATCTCACCTGTGAACGCGGTCGGGAGGACCAGGGCACCGCTGACGACATCGGTCGAGCTGATGGCGCGTCCCGCCGTGGAGGTGGCTGGATAGCGCAGCGACCGAAACACGCTGAACGTCGTCGAGATGGCGGTCCCCGCGGGCGGCACAACATCGCGCGTGGTCTCGACGAACTCGAGCACGCCCTGCTTCTTCACCAGGTCGATGGCGGCCTGGCGATCGGTCACACCCGGCAGCTCGACGAGGATGCGATCACTCCCGGCCTGCTGAACGGTCGGCTCGCTCGTGCCGAGCGCGTTGATGCGGCTCTCGATGATGCTGACTGCCGAGGCCAGAGTACCCGTGATCAGGCTCTGTCCGGCGGGCAGGTCCGCCACGAGCAACACCTGCAGGCCGCCGCGCAGGTCGAGGCCCTGTTTGATCTGCAGGTCCCGGCTGCGCCCGTCCTGCCAGAAGGCCAGGCTGCGAACCTCAGCGGGTTTGTTGACCGGCAGGGCCAGGTAGATCGATACCAGGCCGAGCACAGCGATGATGAGGAGATGGACAGAATTGCGTTGACGCATTCGGGGACGGATCCTTACACCGTGATTTCCGGCCAAGCGGCCGGTTGAAAAGCGTCACGATTATATCCGACGAAAAATGCGCGGACCCCGGCCAGGGTTGGCGCGGGGTCCGGGACAGCGCCGCTTCGCGCGCTGGTCAGCCCACGGGCTCGGCGGGCGGGGCAACCGGGGGAGGCGCGGGTGGCGCGATGGCCGGCACAACTACGGCCGCCACGGCCTTCGAGGTGCGCTTAACCGTCCGCTTGGTCGCGGTCACGACCTTCCTAGCCTGCTTCTTCGCGCCCTTGGTGGCACCCTTTGCCGCCTTGGTTGCACCCTTGGCGGCCCTGGTGGTCGCCTTCTTGACAGCCTTGACGGCCTTCTTGGTTGCGGGCTTCTTCGCGACGGCTTTCTTCGCTGCGGGCATGTGAGGTGACCTCCTGAAAAGAATGTGTAACGTTCGTTGGCTACTCATGCGGCTCATTGTCCGCGCTGGTCGTATTGTGTTACCAACCTCTCAGACTGTCAACCCGCTTTCGCTTTGCCGTTACACTGGATGTCAATCCACACGCACAAGAAAGGAGATTCAACCATGTCGATTGCAAAGGCCAATGCTGTCTGGAACGGAACCCTCAAGGAGGGCGCGGGCACGATGGCGCTCGGAAGCGGCGCGTACAAGGGCGCCTACACCTGGGCGTCGCGGTTTGCGGATGGCAAGGGCACCAACCCGGAGGAATTGATCGGCGCCGCGCATGCGGGCTGCTTCTCGATGTTCCTGTCGGCGCTTCTCACCAAGAACGGCACGCCCCCGGCGCACATCCACACGGATGCCGCGGTGACGCTTGGCGACGGCCCGACCATCACCGCCATCGCGCTGACGACCGAGGCCGAGGTGGCTGGCATCACCGTCGAGAAATTCAATGAGCTGGTGGCCGCGGCCAAGCAGAACTGCCCGGTCTCCAAGGCCCTGGCGTCCGTGCCCTCGGTTACGGTCAAGGCGACGCTCAAGGGATAGCTCCCGCACCGACGACGAGATCTGACGCTTCCCGTGGCACGACCTGCCGTGGGGAGCGTTTTGTCTATCCGACCAGCTGATTCCAGAAGCCGATGCAGCCGAGCCCGACCAGGATGAAACGCAGCGTCTTGCCCAGGATGCAGGCGATGAGGAAGTGCCAAACCGACATGCGACACATGCCGGCCAGCATGCCTCCCAGGTCAAAGGCGGGGTTCGGGATGGCCGCCAGGGCAAAGACGGTCAGAAAACCCTGTTTGCGGATGAAGCCCTCCAGCCGCCGAACCCAGACCGTTTGAGGAAGGATGGCGTTGCCGCCCAGCCCGGCAAAGTAGCCCGTCAGTTCGCCGAGGCCAGCCCCGAGCCCGGAGACCACGCCCGACACGAGCGCGCCATACACTGATGCGCTCGCACAGGCCATCACAAAGGCGGGCACCGGGATGATCACCGTCGCGTTGCCGATCAGGCTCACGGCGAACAGACCGAGCAGGCCCGCGTGTCCCAGCGAGCGCAGCTCGCGGTGAAAGTGCCGCGTCAGCAGGAGCACCACCACGCTGAAGAGCAGCATGGCCACCAGCATGCTGGCCTGTTTCCAGTTGATGCGCGTCCGCGGCGGGGCGGGGGCGGACGCCTGGCTGGGGGCGTCCTGGCCAACAATGGGTTCGGTCAAGGTGTTGAGCGGGCGATTCTACCCGCACCCGCCGCATCCTCCAGATTGGTCCAAAACGAAACGGGCGCGACGAGGATTGTCTCGTCGCGCCCGTTCAGGTTCGCGTCAGAAGTGCCTGCGTTGGCCTAGACCATCGAGGCTTCGCGCTTGCTCTGCCACACCGCCCAGATGAAGGCGGCGACCAGCGCACCCACGATGACGCCCGTGACGAGGTTGAGCTTGGTTGTGACCACGATCGGCGCGATGATGACCGAGACCAGGTTGATCACCTTGATCATCGGGTTCAGCGCCGGGCCGGCCGTGTCCTTGAGGGGATCACCGACCGTGTCGCCGACGACGGCAGCCTTGTGCCGCTCGGAGCCCTTGCCCGTATTGGCCTTGGCGTCGCGCTTCTCGTCCTCGATCGTCTTCTTGGCGTTGTCCCACGCGCCACCGGCATTCGCCATGTAGACGGCGAGCAGCTGGCCGCTCAGGATGATGCCCGCCAGGAAGCCGCCCAGCGCCTCGACCCCCAGCAACAGGCCGACGATGATCGGACCTGTCACCGAGATGATCGACAAGGTCAGCAACTCGCGCTGCGCGGCCGAGGTCGAGATCGCCACGGCGTGGGCGTAGTCGGGTTCCTTCTCATACGCCATGATGGCGGGATCGCGGAACTGGCGGCGCACCTCATTCACGATCAGCCCGGCCGCGCGCTCGACGGCCTTGATGGCGATCGAGCTGAACAACCACGGCACCGTGCCACCAATCAACAGGCCGATGAAGACCAGCGGATTGGCGACGTTGATGCCTTGGAGCAGTGGCTGATTCAGTGCGCGCTGAACGTTGCCGACGTCCGTCAGGAAGGAGCCGAACAGCGAGACCGCGGCGATGACCGCCGAGCCGATGGCCACGCCCTTGGTGATGGCCTTGGTGGTATTGCCCACTGCATCGAGGTCGGCCAGGATCTGCCGCGCGCCACCCTCGGTCACGTCGGCCATTTCAGCCACGCCGTTGGCGTTGTCGCTGATCGGGCCAAACGAGTCCATCGCGACGTTGTTGCCGGTCAGCGTCAGCATGCCCACACCGGTCATGGCGACACCATACAGGATGTAGGTGCCAGTGTCCTTGGCCTCGGAACCCCAGATCAGGATCGAAGCGAAGATCGTCGCGGCAATGACGAGCGTCGACCACACCGCGCTCTCCTTGCCCAGCGCCATGCCGGACAGGATGGTTGTGGCCGGACCGCCGCCCGTGGCCTTGGCGATGTCCTTCACCGGCCGGAAGTGCGTGTCGGTGAAGTACTCCGTGATCTTGTCGATGATGATGGCGAGGAAGACGCCGATCGCCACCGAGAGCAGCGGGCGCCACTCGATCTGCCCATTGGTGCGCATGTACAGCGCCGTCATGATGGCGAACAGCACCAGCGAGAACGCCGCCGAGGAGTAGAAGCCGCGGTTGATGGCCTGCATCGCGCCGCGCGCGGTGTTCTGAGTCACACGCACGAGATAGGTGCCGATGATCGAGCTCAGCACGCCGATGCCGCGCACGATGAGCGGGAAGACGATCCACTGCACGCTGCCGGTGAGCGAGACCAGCGCCAGGCCCAGGATCAGGCCCGAGACGATGGTCACTTCGTAGCTCTCGAAGATGTCGGCGGCCATGCCGGCGCAGTCACCGACGTTGTCGCCGACCAGGTCAGCGATCACCGCCGCGTTGCGCTTGTCGTCCTCCTCGAGGTTCTGCTCGACCTTGCCGACCAGGTCCGCGCCGACATCGGCGGCCTTGGTGTAGATGCCGCCGCCCACGCGCATGAACAGCGCGAGCAGGGTGCCGCCAAAGCCAAAGCCCAGCAGGGCATCCGGCGCGGCCTTGCCGAAGATGATGAAGATGATCGTCCCGCCGAACAGCCCGAGGCCGTCGGTGAGCATGCCCGTTACGGTGCCGGCGCGGTAGGCAATGCGAAGCGCGCCAGCAAAGCTCTTGCGGGCTTCAGCCGCCACGCGCACGTTGGCATCCACGGCCATGCGCATGCCGAGCTGCCCCACAGTCAGTGAGAACAGCGCGCCCATGATGAAGGCCACGGCGCGCCCGAACGCAATGATCAGGGTGATCGTGCCGTTGTCCTGGACGTTGAAGGGAGCGGCGTGGAAGTGCTCGACGGCTTCCTTTGACGGGGGCACGATCAACACGCTCAGGAAGAGCGCCACGGTGAGCACGCCGATGAGCGGAATGATGCTGCGGGCCTGCTTGCCCAGATAGGCCAGCGCGCCGCTCTTGATCGCCTGCCACACCTTGCGCATCGCCGGGGTTCCGGTGTCCTCCCGCAGCACCTGTTGGCGGAGGAAGATGGCGTAGCCGAGGCCGGCAAATGAAATGAGCAGCACCAGCCAGATCAGCATGCGCTCGAGGTCGTTCAGGTCTTGCATGGGTTGTGTTACTCCTTGATCGCTAACGTATGACATTGACACGCGGTCACGGGCTCTGGGCAGTACCCGCGATCACGCGCGATTGACAGGATCAGGTTCCCCGGACAAGACAAACGCCTCCGCCCTCGACGGGCGACAGGATGCGAGGCCTCATCACGGAGTCTCGATGCCGCGTGCGATTCTACCTTCAAACCGAACGAGCGTTTGGTGGCTGGCTTCCCAGGAGGTCTGCGCACACTCAGGCGGGCATCAGTTACCCCCACTATCATCCCGGCATGCTGCGACGAGCCCTTCCCACCATTTCCTCCTCCGAAATCACCCCGGAGTCGACCTATCTCACGCGCATGACCCGGCGCGGGCTGCTCCGAGCCGGGGCGGCGGCGCTGGGAGCCGGGGCGTTGGCAGCGTGCGGGGCCGATGCGCCCCCTCCGACTGCATCATCGGATGCACAGACCGCCGGCCCGATCCGCCCGACGCCCGACCCGCGCACGCCCACCGCCAGCCGGCAGCAGGATGAGCTGGGTGGGGCGCTGACCCCGTATGCCAGCGTGACGGGCTACAACAATTTCTATGAGTTCAGCACCCAGAAGGAAGCCGTCGCAACGCTGGCCCGCGACTTCAACCCTTCCCCCTGGACGGTGACTGTCGGTGGGCTGGTTTCGAACCCGCGTACCTACGACATCGATGACCTGCGCAAGTTTGACCAGGAAGAGCGTATCTACCGGCTGCGCTGCGTCGAGGCCTGGTCGATGGTGATTCCCTGGCTCGGCTTTCCGCTGGCGCGCCTGCTGCGCGAGGCCGGCCCGACCAGCCAGGCCAAGTATGTTCGCTTCGAGTCACTCAATGACCCCAAGCGCTTCCCCGGCCAACGCGACCGCCTGTATCAGTGGCCCTACGTTGAGGGCCTCCGCCTGGACGAGGCGATGAATGACCTCACGCTGCTTGCCACCGGCGTCTACGGGCGCTCGCTGCCGCCCCAGTCCGGCGCGCCGTTGCGCCTGGTGGTGCCCTGGAAATACGGCTTCAAGAGCATCAAGTCGATCGTCCGTATCGACCTGGTCGACGCGCCGCCGACTTCCCTGTGGATGGCCGCGAATGGTCGCGAGTATGGCTTTTACGCCAACGTCAACCCCGCGGTGCCGCATCCCCGCTGGCTGCAGGACAGCGAACGCCGGATCGGAGAACTGGCGCGCCGCAAAACGCTCCTCTTCAACGGCTACGAGGCGCAGGTGGCTTCGCTATACGCGGGCATGGACCTCGCCCGCAACTACTAGAGCATGTCGTCCGTTGCGACCGCGATGACGCGGCGCGTGCCCTGGCGCGCGCTTGCAGCCCTGGCTGCCGCCATCCCCCTGGCCGTCATGCTGGTGGACGGCCTGCGGGAAGGCCTCACGGTCAATCCCATCCAGGAGCTCACCCTGCGCACCGGCAAGGTGGGGCTGGTGCTGCTCGTCGCCGCACTGGCCTGCACCCCGCTCAACGCGCTGTTGGGTTGGCGATTTACGTTATCGTTTCGCCGGGATCTGGGCCTGTATGGCTTTGGCTACATCGCGCTGCACCTCGCCATCTTCGCCCTCGTCGATTTGGGGCTGGACCTTGACCTGATCGCGCGAACGGTGTTGCAGAAGCCTTTCGTCATCGCCGGGAGCGCGGCCTTTCTGCTGCTCCTTCCGCTGGCCATTACATCGACGCGCGGCTGGCAGCGCCGGCTTGGGCGGCGCTGGAAGGGGCTGCACCGCCTGTTCTACATCGCCATGCCCCTGGCCGTGCTGCACTACGCCTGGTTGGTCAAGGCCGACTTGCGCCCGCCACTGGCCTACGCTGTGGGGGTCGCCGTCCTGCTGTTGCTGCGGGTGTCGGCCGTGCGCCGCCTGTTCGGCCCGCGCCGCCGTGGCGTGGATTACACCGCCAGGACGTGACAGGCGCGGCAGCGCGCCTGGTAGGCCTCGCTGGCGCCGACCAACACAATTGGATCGTGCGCCGAGGCGGGCTTGCCGTCGATCAGGCGCTGCGTGCGGGTCGCGGGTGCCCCGCACTCCATGCAGATGGCGGAGAGCTTGGTCACTTCCTCGGCGCGGGCGAGCAGGGCGGGGATGGGGCCGAAGGGCTCGCCCCGGAAGTCCTGATCGAGCCCGGCCAGGATGACCCGCTTGCCGGCATTCGCCAGTCGTTCGCACAACGGAGCGAGCCCTTCATCCAGAAACTGGGCTTCATCGATGGCGATGACCTGCACGTCGGGGTCCAGGCGTTCGGCGATGTCCGCGGCGGAGCGGACGGGGGTCGCGCCGTGGTGGGCGCCGGAGTGCGAGTTGACGGTGTCGTAGCCGTAGCGTGTATCGATGGCGGGCTTGAAGACCTGGGTGCGCTGCCGGCCGATCTCAGCGCGCCGCACGCGCCGAATCAGTTCCTCGGACTTGCCGCTGAACATGCATCCGCAGATCACTTCGATCCACCCGCTTGCCCGTTGATGCTTGACCATGCCCGCGATTCTACTGACCCCTCCGCTGGGAGCGCTTGTGGCTATCATGGGCGCATGCGTTCGTCCGCCCGTCCCGTTGCGCTCCTGGCGACCATCGTCGCCCTGCTGCTTGCCCCATTCCCCGCGCGGCGGGCGATCGGCCAAACGGTGCTGATCGATCCAAAGCTGATCGAGATGACCGCGGACGGCAAGCGCGCCGACGCTTATGTTCGTCTGCGCGGCTTCCCCGATCTCGCGCCGGCAGCGGCACTTCCCACCCGGGCGGCCAAGACCCGCGCCGTGTTCGATGCCCTCACCACGTTTTCCGACCGCGATCAGGCGGCCGTTCGGGCGCAACTCCTCGCGCGCGGCCTTGTTTTCCAGGTGGTCTGGATCGACAACGCGCTGCGCGTCGCGGATATTGACCGGCTAACCCTGGATGCCCTGCGCGCGCTCCCCGAAATCGAGCTGATCGAACCCGATGCACAGCGGGCCGCGCCGGCCGCCCCTCCGGTCGTGCTTGCCGCCCCCCGGAAAACACCGTTGGACTGGCCGCCACCGCCCCTGCGCGAGCTGACAGGCTGGTTGGCTGCGCATCCGGCGCTGCCCCGGGCCGCCGATCTGGCCTGGGGGGTGAAGGCCGTGCATGCCCCCGAGGCCTGGGCGCGCGGCGCGACCGGTCGGGGCATCGTCATCGCCGACCTCGACACGGGTGTGTTTCGTGATCATGAGGCGATCGACCAGGGATATCGCGGTGCGGGCAACGGCGTGCTGAGCGACCAGTTCAGTTGGTTCGATGCCGTCGACTGGTCCGAAACACCCGTTGACGAAGTGAGCCATGGCACGCACACCGTCGGCACGCTCGTCGGCCGCGCGGAGGGCCACGCCGTTGGGGTCGCCCCCGACGCGCGCTGGATCGCCTGCCGCAACATGGCCGGGCGCAGCGGCGTCGGCGCGGTCTCGCTCTATGCGCAGTGCTTTCAATTTGCGATGGCGCCGACCGATACGCTGGGCGATCACCCGGATCCCACGCGCGCGGCCGACATCACCAGCAATTCGTGGTCGTGCGATCCCGCAACCGAGCCGGGCTGCAACCGAAGCGGCGCGCTCGACCGCAGCGTCCGGGCGATGACGGCGGCCGGGATCATGGTCGTCGTCGCGGCGGGCAACAGCGGTGCCTCGTGTTCGACCGTGGGGCAGGAACCGGGCAGCCTGTCGTCGGCCCTCACCATCGGTGGCGTCGACCGCAGCGGCAAGGTGGGCAACTACAGCAGCCGTGGCCCGGCCAAGCCCAACGGTGCGAGTAAACCCGATCTCGTCGCGCCGGGGAGCGATGTGCCATCAGCGGCGACGGGCGCGCGGAATGCCTACCGCCCGGGGACCGGGACGAGCATGGCCACTCCGCACGTTGCGGGCGTGATTGCCCTTCTCTGGTCGGCCCAGCCCTGGCTGCGTGGGAATGTCGCCGAGACCATCGCAATTCTCGAAGCCACGGCGCGGCCGGTGCGGGGCGAAGAGCGCTGCGGCGGGCTCGAGGTGGATGCGCGGCCGAATCTGTCGGCGGGCTATGGCCTCGTCGACGTGAATGCGGCGTTGGATGAGGCGGAAGCGTTGGCCGTGACAGCCGAGCCCGCCGCCGGCGGTGCCGTGACCGTGCGCCTTGCCAATCGCAGTGCCGAGGCGCGTCGAAACATCACCATCACCGATGCCAATGGCACCCGGCTTGGCGGCGTCGACGTGTTGGACCCGGGGCAGGGGACCGAACTCAGCGTTTCCGCGTCGGTTTCGCAGTTGCGCGTGTCGTACCTCGGGCGGGCTGGCGCGCGGGTTTTCGCGCTGACCTTGCCGCGGCCTTGAGCCCCGGCTTGCGCCCGCGTCGGCGGGGGGCGACCGGTGCAGCCGCTGGGGTCGCGCCCGCGGTCGCGGCATCCCGCGCAAGCAGCGCTGCGCCTACGACGCCCGAGTGCTCGCCCAGTTCGGCCTCGACGATCTGGATGCCATCGATACCGGCGCGGTTGATCGCGTGCTGGCGCGCCGTCCGCGCAATGCGGCCGACCATCCACTTGCCCAGGCCCTCGATCACCCCGCCACCGTAGATCAACGCTTCCGGGTCGAGGGTGTTGATCAGGCTTGCGGCATGCAAGCCGAGCAGGTGCGCTGCGCGCTCCAGCGTCTCGATCGTGAAGACATCGCCGGCCTCGACGGCCGCTGTCAGCACACTGGAGGTCAGGGCGTTGTCCTTCTCCGCAAGCAGGCGCGGCAGGATGGACTTGCGCCCGGCCGCAAGTCCCGCCCGCAGGTCGCGCTCGATTGCCGTTCGGCTGGCCAACGCTTCGATGCCGCCTCTGACGCCGCCACCGGGCGCATACGGGCCATCGGCGAGGGTCACGATGTGGCCGATTTCGCCAGCCGACCCACGTGATCCCGAGTGGATCTCACCATTCAGGATCAGGCCACCGCCAATGCCGGTTCCGACGAAGATCGTGACCATGTTGCGCAGCCCGCGGCCGGCGCCCCGGCGCAGCTCGCCAATCGCGGCCACGCGCACATCGTTCGAAAGCGCCACCGGAACATCGCGCCAGGCGCGCAGCATCTTGGCGATCTCGACGTTCTGCATGCCTGGAATGTTTGTAATGTTGACGATCACGCCGGCTGCCGAGTCGACGATGCCCGGCACGCCAATGCCGATTCCAACGACATCCTCGCGCGAAATGCCCGCGTTTTCGACTGCCTCCTCCATCGCCTTGATCAGGCGCTTGATCACCACCTGCGGACCGGCCTGGGCCTGCGTCGTCTTCTTGGCGGTGGCCACGACCTTGCCTGTCGCGTCGACGATGGCGGCCAGAATCTTGGTGCCCCCTAGGTCGATGCCAAGCGTGTAGGTCTTGTTCTTGCGTGCGGGTGTCGGGGCCATGATCTCCTTTGGCGGGCCGGGAAAGAAGAAGGGAGCGGACCACGCCTGCGCGTCATCCGCTCCCTTGTCGGCCCAGTGCGCTGGACAGGACTTGAACCTGCAAGCCTTGCGGCACCACCCCCTCAAGATGGCGTGTCTGCCAATTTCACCACCAGCGCGTGCGGGGCAGAAGTATACCTCATGCAATTGAGTGATTGCTGAATCTGACTCAAAGGTGTCTCAAGCTTTCGGCGATTCTGAAAACTCGCTGAGGAAATTCGTATAATCCTTCTTAGCTTTCTGCAAGACTGCCTGAACGTTCTGGAGTGTGACATGACAGATCCAAAGCCGGCCCCGAAAAGCCCGACGGTGCGCCCACCATCCCGTTTTCGCACGTTGGTGATGGTGGCCGTTTTTGCGCTGGCCGGCATCTTCGCCGGCATCGGCGGATACACCTTTGTTTCCGCCAAAGGCTATTCGTACCTGCTCGATGACCCGCAGGCCTGCGTGAATTGCCACATCATGAACGACGAGTACAACGCATGGACGCATAGCAGCCACAAGACAGTCGCCACCTGCAACAGCTGCCACGTCCCCCACGACTTTGTCGGCAAGTACCTGACAAAGCTCGAGAACGGCTATTCGCACTCGCGGGCCTTCACGTTCATGGACTTCAAGGAGCCCATCGAAATGCGCCCGGTTAGCAAGGACATCGTGCTGAAGAACTGCCTGGAGTGCCACAACACAATGGTAAGCAATATCACTGCCCTGCATACCGACGAACGATCAAAGGTGAACTGCATCACCTGCCATCGGGATGTCGGACATGCGGCGCGCTGATTTTGAGAGGAGACCGTTCCAAATCCGCAACTCACTAAGGTAATGCCCATGAAGAAACTCAACCTTCGCTCCATTCCCACCGGTGCCTATCTGGTGATCTTCGCCGTCCTGGCGCTGCTCACCGTGGGGATGCTTCTGCTTCTGCAGAACATCAATACCCATCAGGCCGAGGCGCGCCAGACCTCCTTCCGGGTCGCCAACCTGACGGAGGACGTGGTCGACCCTGCCGTGTGGGGTCAGAACTTTCCGATCCAGTACGACAGCTACAAGCGCACGGTTGACATCGCGCGCACCCGCTTCGGCGGCAGTGAGGCGATTCAGAAAGTCGCCGATGACACCAACCTCAAGATCATCTTCAATGGCAACCCGTTCGCGGTGGACTATCGCGAGGAACGCGGGCACGCCTACATGCTGATCGATCAGCGCGAGACTGAGCGCGTCAAGCAGTTCAAGCAGCCGGGCGCCTGTCTGCACTGCCACGCCTCCGCCCTCCCGGCCTACTACGCCAAGGGCGTCGAGGCCGGCGTGCCGGCGGCCGACCGTGTGGCCGCCATTCAGAAGGGCTTCGAGGTCATCAATCCGATGCCCTACGCCGACGCCACCAAGCTGGTCGAGCACCCGATCACCTGCAACGACTGCCACGATCCTGCCACGATGCAGCTGCGCATCACGCGGCCCGGCTTCCTGGCTGGCATCGATGCGTTGGCCAAATCCAAGGATCCGGTCCCGCACCTTCCCAGCGTCGAGCGCTGGCGCGCCGCGGGCGCCAAGGGCACCTACAACCCGAACACCGAGGCCAGCCGACAGGAGATGCGCTCGTTCGTGTGCGCGCAGTGCCACGTCGAGTACTACTTCAAGGGCGACGCCAAACTCGTCGTCTTCCCGTGGCAGAACGGGCTGAAGATGGATCAGATCGAGGCCTACTACGACACGATCGCGTTCAAGGATTTTGTGCACAAGGACACGGGCGCGAACATCCTCAAGGCCCAGCATCCTGAATTCGAGACCTGGAGCCAGGGCGTGCACGCGCAGAGTGGCGTTGCCTGCGCCGACTGCCACATGCCATACCAGCGCGTCGGCGCATCCAAGGTCAGCGACCATCAGGTCCGCAGCCCGATGCTGAACATCAACAACGCCTGCGACACGTGCCACAATGTTGGTGAGCAGGCGATCAAGGACCGCGTGCAGGTCATTCAGGACCGCACCTCGACCCTGATGAAGCGGGCCGAGACCGCGCTTGTCGCCTTGATTCAGGACATCGGCAAGGCCAAGGCTGCCGGCGCGACGGACGCGCAACTGGCCAAGGCCCAGGACATGCACCGCAAGGCGCAGTGGCGCTTTGACTTTGTCGCGGCGGAGAACTCGATGGGCTTCCATGCGCCGGGCGAGACCAACCGCATTCTGGCCGAGGCCATCGACTACGCCCGCCAGGGCCAGATCGAGCTTCAGAAGGCCGTTGGCGTGAAGGCGGGCGTCGAAGCGCCGCCCAACGCGGTCAAGCCGTAGTCGAGTCGAAACCTTGCGCGGCAGACGCTGCGCGTGTGTGGGAAGCCGGCCAGCGGGTCGGCTTCCTTCGTTTTTCACCGGTTCGCCGAACCAGCGGGGTCGCGCCTTATCACCACCAGGGTCTGATCGTCAAAGGGTTGCTCACCACCGGTGTGCGCGCGGATGGCGTCCATGGCTGCGGCGGCAATGTCGCTGGCGGGGC
The DNA here is from genome assembly GCA_019694215.1 of Thermoflexales bacterium. GTDB lineage: Bacteria > Chloroflexota > Anaerolineae > J036 > Brachytrichaceae > Brachythrix. The sequence goes on along the minus strand of JAIBCK010000055.1, from coordinate 866 downwards.
GCGCGCCACAGGCCACCAGGACCTCGCCCAAGCGCGCCAGCCCGAACTCCTCGCCGCTCTCGGAAACAGCGTCGATCAGGCCGTCGGTATACATCAGCAGAACATCCCCGGGATCGAGCTTGACCGTACACAATGGGATCTCAACTTGCTCGAAGACGCCAATGGCCATCCCGTTGCCGGCCAGGGGTGCCAATTCGCCCGTGGCGCTCAGCCGAAGCGGGGGATTGTGGCCGGCATTTGCATAGTGCATCAGGCCACTGGCTGCATCCAGGATGGCATAGAAGACCGTGACGAACAGATCGGAGCGGGTGTCCGCGAGGACCAGTCGATTGACGCGCTTCAACACGGCGTCGGGCTCGCGCCCGCTGAAGGCGGCCCCGCGCAGCAATGAGCGCGTCATGGCCATGAACAGCGCGGCCGGCACGCCCTTGTCTGCGACATCGGCGATCGCAATCCCGAGGCGGCCATCCTCCTGCATGTGGATGAAATCATAGAAGTCACCGCCGACCTGACGTGCCGACTGCCAGTCGACGGCGATGGTCCAGCCTTCGAGCTGGGGCGCCTCGCGCGGGAGGAAGCTCTGCTGGATGTCGCGCGCCAGGGCAAGCTCGTTTTCAAGGCGCTGCGCGACAAGCGCCTCTCGAATGAGCTGGGCGTTGTCGATGGCCATCGCGACCTGCTGGGCGATGCCGCTTAGCACCGTGCGGGCGCGCTCGCCGCGCTGACGATCCGCGCGGCGGACGCCGAGCAGCAGGGCGCCGACGGGGCGGCCCCGGGCGAGGAGGGGCAGGGCGCGGGTGACGGCAAAGGGCAGGAGCGCGGCAATCAATTCGGGCGCGGCCGCCGGCTCCGCGCCTTCATCGGCG
>JAIBCK010000054.1 GCA_019694215.1 Thermoflexales bacterium | reverse complement strand
CCGGGGACAACATCGTGATGAAGGTCGAGCTGATCGCGCCGGTGGCGCTGGAGCAGGGCTCGAAGTTCGCGATTCGCGAGGGCGGTCTGACCGTCGGCGCGGGCACCATCACCAAGGTCTCGGAATAGTTGAAACACGCCGGGGGAGCGCTGGCCGGTTCGCCGGGCGGCGCTCCCCCGAGATACGCGATAATGGGCGTATCGCTTAGGACAGTAGCTCAATATGGCAGAGCAATCGTCTCCAAAACGATAGGTTGCGGGTTCAAGTCCTGCCTGTCCTGCTGGTTGCTAGGCGGAGGAACGGTCTGAGGGCCGCGAGGCTCATCGGCACTGTCCTCCGCCTTCCGTCTAAACACAAAATGGCGAACACAGAAATTGCGGAAAAGAAGCCGTCAGGCTTGCAGACGATCGTGAACGGTATCGTGGAGTATCTCCGCGACACCACCGGTGAGCTGCGCAAGGTCAAATGGCCAACGCGCCTCGATACGCGCAACCTGACCACGATCGTGATCGGCGTGACGATGGCGATGGCCCTGGTTCTGGGTGCCTTTGACTTCGGCTTCGAGAACCTGTTCATCGGCATTCTGAAGGCCACGCCTGACCTCGTCTCGCTGGCGATTGGTGCCTCGGTCGTCATCGGCATCATCATCATTGTTGTCTTTGCCGGTCGCGAACGTCGGTAGACCAGGGGGTGCGTGTGGATCCTGTTGAGAAGAACCCTGCAGCGACTGGAGCGGACGATGACACCGCCCGCGCTTTGGCGTTTTTTGGCGCCGATGAACCGGCCCCGACGGAACCCGCTCTCGCGCCTGACGCCCTGATTCGCCCGCCCGTCGAGCCGGCCGTGGAATTGACCGCCGAGGCCCCGCTCTCCACAGATGAGGCCGATGCGGCCGCCGCTGCCGAATTGAGTGGACCTGCCCCCGATGTCATCGGAGAGGCGACGGATGCGGCAGCCGAGGAAGATCTGATCGGCGCTCCGGCGCGCAAGGAGCCCCGCAAGAGCAAGGGCGGCTCGCGCAAACGCAATGCCGGCGTCGAGGATCTCGGTGATGGCAGCGGCTATCTCGCGCCGGCTGCGGGCCGTCAGGAAGAGGCCGTGGATGCCGAGGAGTTCCAGTGGTATGCCGTGCACTGCTACTCCGGCTACGAGAACAAGGTCAAGCACAGCCTGGAGCAGCGCATCGAGACGATGGGCATGGCCGGCAAAATTGTGCAGGTCGTCGTCCCGACCGAAGAGGAGATGGAGGTCAAGGATGGCCGCCGTCGCACGGTCGAGAAGCGCGTGTTCCCCGGCTACATCATCGTCAAGATGGCGATGAGCGAAGACGCCTGGTTTGTGGTGCGCAACACCCCCGGTGTCACCCGCTTTGTCGGGATGGGCAACCGCCCGTCGCCGCTCAGCCCGGGTGAGGTCAGCCAGATCGTCAAGCGCATGGAGGCCGAGGCCCCCAAGCTGCGCGTCAACTTCAAGCCCGGCCAGCGCGTGCGCATCACGGATGGCCCCTTCGCCGACTTCCCGGCCATCGTCGACAAGATCGACACCGAGCGGGCCAAGGTCACGGTGCTGGTTTCCTTCTTCGGCCGCGAAACGCCGGTCGAGCTGGACTTCCTGCAGGTTGAGCGCATGAGTTAGTTTGTCCCGCGTCGCGCACCCAGTGCCGGCGCGTCATACGAAGTGGGAGGGCTCATCGCCCGCCAATACCACGAGGAGAACAATGGCAAAGAAAGTCAAGTCCACCGTAAAAATCAATATCGAAGCCGGCAAGGCCACGCCGGCGCCGCCCATCGGTCCGTCGCTCGCACCGCATGGCATCAACCTGATGATGTTCTGCAAGGAATACAACGCGCGCACGGCCCAGCAGGCCGGGAACATCATCCCGGCGACCATCACGGTCTTCAGCGACAACTCGTTCACCTTCGTCCTCGGCACCCCGCCGACCGCGCAGCTCATCCGCAAGGGCGCGGGTGTGGACAAGGGCTCGGGCGTGCCGAACCGCAACAAGGTGGGCAAGATCACCCGCGCGAAGGTCAAGGAAATCGCCCAGCTCAAGATGAAGGATCTCAACGCCATCGACATCGAGGGCGCCATGAAGCAGGTCGAAGGGTCGGCGCGCAGCATGGGGATCGAGGTCATCGACTAACAAGTTTGTGGGAGGGCATTCGCCCGCTTGCACCACAGGAGAAATATCGTGGCAAAGTCTGGAAAGAAGTACAAGGCGGCAGCGGCCAAGGTCGATCGCCTCAAGAACTACACCGTTCCCGAAGCGGTTGCGCTGGCCAAGACGACCAGCGTGTCCAAGTTTGACGGCACCGTCGAGTGCCATGTCCGCCTCGGCGTGGATCCGCGCCAGGCCGACCAGCAGGTGCGCGGCGTCGTCGTGCTGCCCAACGGTCTCGGCAAAACCGTCCGCATTCTGGTGTTCTGCCAGGGTGACGGCGCGCGCATCGCGCGCGAGGCCGGCGCCGACCATGTGGCTGATACCGATGAATGGCTGGCCAAGATCCAGGGCGGCTGGACCGACTTCGATGTCGCGATCGCCACACCCGACGTGATGGGCAAGGTGGGTCGCGTCGCCCGCATCCTCGGCCCGCGCGGCCTGATGCCGAACCCCAAGGCTGGCACGGTCGCCCCCGCGGCCGACCTGCCCCGGGTGATCAAGGAAGCGCGCGCCGGCCGCGTCGAGTTCCGCCTCGACAAGACGGGCAACCTGCACGTCCCGGTCGGCAAGGCCAGCTTCCCGGCTGAAAAGCTGGCGGAGAACCTGGACGCTTTCCTGGACGCGGTCAAGAAGGCCAAGCCGTCCGCGGCCAAGGGCAACTACATCAAGCGTATCACCGTCGCCGCCACGATGGGCCCCGGGATCCGCGTGGACGCCGGCGTGCACGCGGCCTGACCGCTTCGCGAGCCTGAAATTCCGGCGGGCGCGCTGCAACAGCAGCGCGCCCGTCTTCTTTTTCACACCCGATGCGCGTGATACACTCGTCGCGTGCCTTCGATCTCACCGGAATCCATCTTCGATTTTGTCACCCTCGAGGACGTCCGCATCTCGCCGGACGGCCGTTATGCGGCTTTTGTGCGCGTCACCGTCGACAAGGCCAACAACCGCTACAAGCGCAACATCTGGCTCAAGGAGCTGAATGGCGATGCGCCGGCCTTCCCGGCGACCAACGGTGGAAAGGACAGCGCGCCGCGCTGGCGGCCGGACGGCAGCTGGCTGACCTTTCTGAGCGGCCGCGAGGGTCCCCCGGCCGTCTATGCACTGCCCATGCGGGGCGGCGAAGCGCAGGTGATCGCCACACACCCCAACGGCATCCAGTCGTATGTCTGGTCGCCCGATGGGACGCGGCTGGCCTTTTCGGCCGGGATGCGCGCGGACGAACGCGCCCGTGAAGATGCCCCGCCGCCCGCCGCCGAAGACAAGCCGGCGGATCCAAAGGCTGATCGGTTCGATCCGCGCGTGTTGACGCGGCTGCCGTATCGCACCGGGACAACCTACCTCGAAGACCGCTTCCAACATCTTTACGTGGTGCAGGTGCCTGCCGCGCTGGGCGATGCTCCCGCGACTGCCCGCCGCGTCACCGATGGTGAGCGCAGCTTCGAGGCGCCGCAGTGGAGCGCCGATGGCCATTCGCTGCTGAGCGCGACCTCGCGCGATCCGGAATCGGGCAACCTCTTTCTCTTCATCGATGCCGTGCGCATCCCGGTCGACGGGGAGGGCCGCAGCTGCGATGTGCTGACGACCGCCGGCACGACCTATCATGGTGCCGTGCAGTCGCCGGATGGGCGCTGGATTGCCCTGCTCGCGCGACCCGAAGAGAATGCGATGTTTCGCACGTATCGCGTGGTGGTGATGCCGGCCGAGGGAGGCGCGCCACGCCAGCTCGTGCATGCCTTCACGGGCGAAGCCGGCGACCTGCGCTGGGCGGCCGATTCGGCGGCGGTGCTGGCGCAGTGCGAGAGCGGCGGGGCGACCAACGTCTTCCGCCTCGGCCTCGCGGGCGGTGGCGCTGTCCCGGTCACCCGCGGCACGCATGAGATCAAAGCGTTTGACGTGTCGGCTGAGGGGCAGGTGGCGTATATCGCCTCAACCGAGACCGACCCTGCGGTGCTGTATGACGTGGCGGCAGATGGCACGGTCCGTGCGCTGTATGCGCCCAATGCGGCGCTGGTCGCTGAGGGCATCGGCCAGATCGAGGCCTTTCGCTACAACTCGGATGGCTTTCTCATCGACGGCTGGCTGCTCAAGCCCGCCGACTTCGACCCGACGCGTCAGTATCCGCTCATCGTCAACATCCATGGCGGCCCGCATGTGATGTGGGGGGCCGCGACGCAGAGCCTGTGGATCGAGATCCAGGCCATGGCCGCCGCCGGCTATGTCGTCTTCTTCTGCAACCCGCGCGGATCGGGCGGCTATGGCGAGGCGTCGCAGGGCAGCATCCGCGGAGCCTGGGGAGATGGCCCGATGCGCGACGTGCTGCGCGGCGTCGACCTGGTCGTGGCGCGCGGTTTCATCGACCCGCGCAGGCTGTGCGTGACCGGAGGCAGCTACGGCGGCTATCTGACGGCGTGGATCATCAGCCATGACCGGCGCTTCGCCGCAGCCTGCGCACAACGGGGCGTGTACAACCTGATCTCCTTCCGCGGGACGACGGACATCCCGTTCTTCTCGGATGCGGAGATGGGTGCCTCACCCTGGGAGGACATCGCCGCGGTGTGGGAGCAATCCCCGCTCAGACACGCCCTCAACATCGAAACGCCGCTGCTGCTCGAACACTCAGAGCAGGACTTCCGTGTCTCGATCGAGCAGGCCGAGGAGCTCTTTGTCACGTTGAAGGAGCGCCGCAAGGTGGTCGAACTCATCCGTTGGCCGCGCGAGGGGCATGAGCTGTCGCGCGCCGGCGAGCCGCGCCATCGCGTCGAACGCATCCGACGCATCATCGACTGGTTCAACCGGTATGCGCCTGCACCGGAGCGGCCATGATGCAGCGTCTTCGCAACAGCCCGCCGGAAGTCAAACGCTTCATCAAGTTCGCAGTCACCGGCGGGGTCGGACTTCTGATCGACTATCTGGTGCTGAACATCCTCGCGCACGTCTTCGATGTTCCCTCGCCCATCGCCATCGCCGTCGCCTTTGTCTGCGCGGCGCTGAACAACTTCATCTGGAATCGCCTGTGGGTGTATCCGGAATCGCGCCAGCAACCCAAGCGCAAGCTGTTGCCCATCTTCATGGCGGTCAATGCCATGGGCCTTGGCATCAATGAGCTGACGCTGGCGCTGCTCGAAGTGCCCCTGACCGGGCTGTTCAACAGCGCGTTTCTGGGGCTCAATGTCACCAAGGCCATCGGGGCAGGCATCGTGATGATGTGGAACTTCATCGTCAACCGCCTGGTCACCTTCCGCAGCGTGAAGTGGGGGGCGGGGAGCGGTGCGGTCGTGGCTGCGGATGACGCCCTCGACCCCAACGAAATCGACAGCGCGCTGTAAGTGGCAGACATCACCCTGGACTACACGCCCGCCGAGCGACAGAGCGCGGGGATTGGTCGCCTCACCCGCGAGGTGACGCGCGCGCTGCTGGCCGCGCGGACGCGGCATCGCTTTCGCCTCTTTGTCATGGGGCAGGCACCCGCTGGGGCGGGCATGTCGCCGGCGAATGGGCTGCCGGCGAAAACGCCCCTCACCCGCACGCGCCTGACCGACCGGTGGCTGCACCGGCTGTGGTTTCGCCTGCGCCTGCCGCTGCCGGTCGAGATGCTGTCCGGAGCGACCGACCTCTACCACGCCACGGATTTCACGCTTCCCCCGACGCGCCCGCGGACGCGCACGGTGCTCACCGTGCACGACCTGACCTTTGAGCGCGACCCCGGCTCCGCGGTGCCGACGCTGCTGGCCTTTCTGCGCCGGGTGGTGCCGGCCTCGGCGCGGCGCGCCGATCACATCGTCGCCGACTCGCATGCCACGGCGCGCGACCTGACCGAGCTGTATGGCATCCCGCCCGCGAAGATCACGACCATTCATTCCGGCGTGGACGCGCGCTTCAGCCCGCTCCCACGCGGCACCCGGGAGCAGGAGTCGCGCGCGCTGCGCGAGCGCTACCAGCTAGGCGATGATCCGTACACGTTGTGCGTTGGCACGCTGCAGAAGCGCAAGAACCACCTCAACCTGGTGCGCGCCTTCGGCCGCGTGCTGGCCGACTGGCCGGCCGGCGAGCGCGCCCCGCTGCTGGTGATCTCCGGCGGCAAGGGCTGGCTGTACGAGGAGACCCTGGCCGAGGTCGCCGCGCTCGGGCTGGGGGAGCGGGTGCGCTTCATTGGTTTTGCGGATGATGCTGATCTGCCGGCGTTGTACCGCCACGCCCGCGCCTTCGCCTTCCCCTCGCTCTACGAGGGCTTCGGCCTGCCCGTGCTGGAGGCCATGGCCTGCGGCACGCCGGTCGTGACGTCGAACGTGTCATCGCTGCCGGAGGTGGCCGGCAACGCCGGGCTGATGGTGGACCCCTACGACGTGCCGGCGCTGGCCGCCGCCGTGACGCGCGCGCTGCGCGATGAGAACTGGCGCGCCTTTGCCGGCGAGGCCGGCCAGCGCCGGGCGCAGACCTTCACCTGGCGGCGGGCGGCCGAGCAGCTGCTGGAGGTCTATGACCGTGCGTTGGGCGCGCGCCCGCTGGAGGCCTGAATGACCCATCCCCCTGCCGCACCCCGGCTGCGCGACCTGCCCCTGGCCGACCGCCTCGCCGCGCTTGGATTGGACGAGGCGGCGGTTGCCGCGGCGCGGGCCGGGCTGAGCGTCGACCAGGCCGCGCACATGATCGAAAACGTCGTCGCGGTGTATTCGCTTCCGTTGGGCGTTGCGGAAAACTTTCTGGTCAATGGCATCGAGCGGCGCATCCCGATGGTGATCGAGGAGGCCTCGGTGGTGGCGGCGTGTTCGTTCGCCGCGAAGCTGACCCGCGCACGCGGCGGCTTTACCGCTGTGTCAACATCTCCCGTTATGCTCGGGCAGATTCAGACGCTCGACGTCGCTGACCCGGATGCCGCGCGCGCCCGCATCGCCGCCGCCGCGCCGGGGCTGATCGAGTGGCTCAACCGCGACAACGCCGCGACGCGCAGCAACCATGCGCGCGCCATCGGGATCGAGACCCGTCTCGTGGATGCCGACGGCCCGGTGGGCGACGACCGCCGCGCGGGCCAGGGCGCCATGCTGGTCGTTCATCTGGCCTACGACTGTGGCGATGCGATGGGCGCCAACCTCATCAACACCGCGTGCGAGGCGCTGGCCCCGCGCATCGAGGCCCTCAGCGGAGGCCGGGTCAACCTGCGCATTCTCTCGAACTACAGCACCCGCCGCATGGCCTCCGCCCATTGCAAGATCCCTGTCGCGGCGCTGCACGCCGAGCCCTTGCAGGCCGAGGCCGCGGCTGCGCACATCGTCGAGGCATCGCTGTTTGCGGAGCGCGACCCCTATCGCGCCGTCACGCACAACAAGGGCGTGATGAACGGCATCGACGCGGTGCTGCTCGCGACGGGCAATGACTGGCGCGCGGTCGAGGCGGCGGCGCATGCATGGGTGGCGCGCGATGGGCGCTATGGCGCGATGACGCGCTGGCGCCTGACGCCGGACGGCGCGGCGCTGCGGGGTGAGATCGAGCTGCCGATGGCGGTCGGCACGGTGGGCGGCGCGACGCGCAGCCATCCCAGCGCGCAGGTGGCGCTGCGCCTTCTGGGCGTGACGGGCGCGCGTGAGCTGGCGGAGATCATCGTCAGCGTCGGATTGGCGCAGAACTTTGCCGCGATTCGCGCCCTGGCCATGGAGGGCATCCAACGCGGGCACATGGGCCTGCATGCCCGGCAGATGGCCATCGCCGCGGGCGCGAGTGAGGACATGATCGAGCGCGTCGCCGAACAGCTGGTCGCGGAGGGGCAGGTTCGGCTGGCCCGCGCCCAGGCGCTGGTCGCCGCATTGCAGGGCGGGGCCGGTAAAATGGCCGCATGAAGCCCGTTACCCAAAATCGCGCGCTGTCGACGCGCCGCGATCGCAACTATCTGGACGCCTTCCTCGAGTCATACTGGTTCGCACCGCCGGTCGCGCTGTGGCGGTCGATCGAGGCCAAGGCACTGAGCGAGATCGACTTCCCCGGCCCGATGCTGGACTTCGGCTGCGGGGATGGCATGTTCACCGAGGCGATCTTTGGCAAGCAGCCCGGCGTGTATGGCTGCGACATCGCCGTCGCCGAGCTGCCCAGCGCGCGCAGCAGCGGCGTGTATACCGAGGGCGTCGAGTTCGCGGATGGCCATGCCCTGCCGTATGAGACCGGGGCGTTTGGCTCGGTCTACAGCAACTCAGTCGTCGAACACATCCCCGATCCCGAGAACGTGTTGCCGGAGCTGGCGCGCGTGCTGCGCCCTGGTGGCAAGCTTGTGCTGACGGTCCCAAGCGATCAGTTCCGCAGCCTGCTCAGCGGTGTCCGCAAGGCACCCAATGCCGAGGCGGCCAAGGCCTACTCGGACATGATCGACAAGCGCTTTGCCCATCATCACTATCACAGCCCGGCCGAGTGGGCGGCGCTGTTCGAGAAGGTGGGGGTGACCCTGAGCCTGGCGCGCTACTACATCTCCCCGGCGGCGATGACGCTGTGGGATGACATGAACGCCGAGTTTGGCATCGGCCAGCGCACCCTGCTCTCCACCTTGATGGCCCCGCGGCTGCGCTGGCTGGGCGTCGGCCCGTCCATGACCCGCTCGCGGCTCGCGGCGCGGCTGCCCGACATGCGGGCGCGCTATGCCGACCCGTATGGCGAGCAGGGCGGTGGCCTGCTGGTGGTCGGAACGCGCAACGGCTGATAGCGACCTGCGGTCGCGACCGTTCATGTCGATCGATCGACTCCCCGCCCGCGTGCGCGCGCTCCCGGAGCCCGAACGCGCCCGCTTCGGGCGCCTGTTCGAGGTGGATGCGCAGGAGGGCACGTGCGTGGTCCCCGCGAGCATGCGCGAGAGCGTGATCGCCACCTACGGCTCGGTAGAGGCCGTCGAGCGCCAGCGCGTGGTCCGCGTGACCAACACCGTGGTGTGGGAGGGCGCGCAGTACAACCCGCTCCGGCTGCGGCGGCCGATGCCGCGGGGCGCGCCCCCGGCCCGTGCGCGCCAGGGATTTGATCCGTTTGAGCGACCCCTGGAGACGACGGCGGCCGATGTCTTCGGGCGCATCCGGGGTCAGCACTGCATCACCACGAGCAACATCGCGCGCTGGGAGGCCGTCCACGCGGTGCTGATCTTTGAACCGTTTGACCCGCTCGACTTTGACGCCGGGCACCTGCGCGACTACTTCGCGGCATCGCGGGCCTGGGCGGCGGCGGCGCGCGCGGAATTGGCCCGCGAGGGTCAGCCTGATGCCCCGTACTTCATCTGGCTGTGGAATGGCGGCGCGATGGGGGGCGCGTCGGTCGCCCACGCGCATGCGCAGCTGGCGCTGGCCCGCGGGCGCGCGTATGCGACGGTCGAGCGGCTGAGGCGGGCCGCCCTCGACTACACCGCCCGCCACGGGCACAACTACTTCGACGACCTGCGCGCCGCGCATGACGATGTCGGCCTGGGCTTCCACGCCGCGGGGCTTCCGGGGTTTGTCAACCTGGCCGGGTTGCGCGCCTGGGACACCTGGGTGTTGGGCGACGCCTTCGACGATGCGCTGGCCGACGCGTTTGCGGCAGCGCTTCGTGCGTTGGTCGACCGGGCGGGGATGTCGGCGTTTACGGCCAGCGTGGTGATGCCGCCCATCGATGCGGACGGCCGACGCGAGCGGCCGGACGACCCGGCGTGGCACGGCTTCCCCTTCATCGCCCGTGTCGTCGACCGGGGCCGCGCCGAGGCGGCCTCGTCCGACATTGGATCGTTGGACTTGTTTGGCGCCAGCGTGATCGGTCACGATCCGTACACCGCCGTTGCCGCGTTGAATGCGGCCGAGGAGGCCGCACATGGCTGATATCGACACTGTCCTGGCCATCGACCTGGGGGGCACGAATTTCCGGGTGGGTCTCGTGGATCAGAACGGCCGCCTCTTGGCCAAGGACCGGCAACCCACCCGCATCGAGGAGGGGCCGCAGGTCATTCTGCAGAGGATCATCGACAGTGCGCAGCGGCTGCGCGAAGGCGCGGCCCCGCTGCGCGTCGGCGTGGCCTCCCCCGGCCCGCTCGACCCGTTCGAGGGCGTGATGTTGATGGCGCCCAACATGCCCGGCTGGCACAACGTACGAATCAGGGATATACTCGAGGGCGCGCTGGGTCTGCCGTGTGTGGTGGACAACGATGCCAACCTGGCCGGGCTGGGGGAGCAGCGCTACGGTGCCGGGGCGCATGCCGGCCCGGGCGGCGGGCGCGTGCGCAACCTGGTGTATTTCACCGTCAGCACCGGCATCGGCGGCGGCGCGATCTGCGACGACCGGCTGGTCCGCGGCTCGCGCGGCTTTGCGACCGAGTTCGGCTACTTCATCCTGGACATGGACGGCTCGACCGAGCACGCGGGCGTGCCGGGCAACCTCGAAGGCATGTGCGCCGGCCCGGCGATTGCCCGTTATGCGCAGCAACGGGCGCTGACCGGCCGCGCGACAAAGATGATGGAGATGGTTGGCGGCGTGGCCGGCCAGATCACGGCGAAGACTGTCAGCGAGGCCGCGGCTGCCGGTGACGGGCTGGCACTGGAAATCGTGCGCCGGACCGGGCGCATCCTGGGTTACGGCGTGATCAACGCCATCCACGCCTTTGACCCGGAGATCGTCGTGCTGGGCGGCAGCGTCACGCTGATGGGCGACCTGCTGTTTGATCCGTTGCGGGAGACCGTGCGCCGTTATGCGCTCGAGCCGTATCGCGAGACGCCCATCCAACGCGCGGCACTGGGGGATGATGCCGGCCTGGTCGGCGCGGCGGCGCTGGCCTGGGCGAGCTGAGGCCTACAGATAGTCCCTGAGCTCGCGGCTGCGCAGCGGATGGCGCAGCCGGCGCAGGGCGCGGTTCTCGATCTGCCGGATGCGTTCGCGGGTGAGGCCGAATTTCTGGCCCACCTCTTCCAGGGTGTAGCTCTTGCCGTTGACCAGCCCGAAGCGGAGGCGCAGGATGCGCTGCTCGCGCGGGGTCAGCGTGGAGAGCACCTGCTCGACCTTCTCGCGCAGCAGCGTCTCGACGACGATCTGCGAGGGTGAAGGCTCGCTCTCGTCCTCGATCATCGCGCCGAACTCGTTGTCTTCCTCCTCGCCAACCGGCTGTTCGAGCGAGAGGGGGCGCCAAGACACGGTCTGCATCCACTCGATCTTGGTCGTGTCCATGCCCATCTCCGCGGCGATTTCGGTCGGGGTGGGTTTGCGGCCGAGGGCCTGCTCCAGCTCGTGGGTGACCTTGTAGAGCTGGCGGATGCGGTCATTCATGTGCACGGGCACGCGAATGGTGCGGGCCTGGTCGGCGATGGCGCGCGTGATGGTCTGGCGGATCCACCAGGTGGCGTAGGTGCTGAAGCGGAAGCCGAGCTTGTAGTTGAACTTCTCGACCGCCTTCATCAACCCGAGGTTGCCCTCCTGGATGAGGTCGAGGAAGTGCACGCCGCGGCCCATGTATTTCTTGGCGATGCTGACGACGAGCCGGGTGTTGGCCTTGATGAGGTGCTCGCGCGCCAGGCGGCCGTCCTCGACGGCCTCGCGCAGCTGCGCCTCGGCCTCCGGTCCGCGGCGGGGATTCGATATCTTGAGCCGTGACGTTGCGCGGTCGCCGCGTTCCATGCGCCGGGCCAGCGCCACCTCCTCCTCGGTGCTGAGGAGGGGGACGCGCGCCATTTCGCGCAAATACAGCGCGACGCTGTCATCGGTGGCGAGGACTTCATCCTCCTCGTCGTCCTCGTCGTCTTCGTCCTCGATCAGCTCGATCGCCTTGTCGTCGTCATCGTCGCCCAGCGCGCCCTGCAGCCGCACGCCGGCATCCTCGAGCGCCGCGAGGACGCGCTCGATCTGTTCGGCGTTGTCTTCGACATCCGGGATGAGCTCGTAGATGTCGTCAAGGATGAGGCCGCCCTGCACCTCCGCCTTGATGAGCAGGGCGGCGATGGTCTGTTCTTCGTCCAACAGCATGGGCAGGAGGCCTGGTCTCCGCTAGTCCTTGGGAGACCAGTTCACCGTCAGCCAGTCATCGGCATCCTCACCGAGGATGGCCGAGACATTGTCCTTCGCATGCTGGGCATCGCGATAGGGCGGGCTGATGGGGTCAATCGGAATCGCCATGATGACGTGCTCACGCACGCTCTCAGTGAGGTCCAGATAACCGTCGTCGGTGATGTGGTGACCGGGGTCGTCTTCCCCCGGATTTTCGGTGAGGATGTGATGGGGCAGCGCGAAGAACACGTCCTCCAGCGCAACGGAGAGGGGCAGGTCGAACATCTCCAGGGAGCGCACGCATTGCACGCGCACCTGGCACTTGATCAGGCCCTCCACCATGACGCTGTCGGGCACGCGTGTGAGGACGAGGTCGGCAGACAGCTGATCTGCTCGCAACTCGTCGTCCAGCCACAGCGAGGGTGCCTCGAAATGTTCTATCTGACGATCCCCCACTGCGGCGTGCATCAATTTGGACACGCGAAAACGCATAAGTCATTCTACCATCGGCAAGCCATGCCTTTGGAACGTCTGTTCTTGTTGGTAAGGGTGTGGAAAAACTGTGGGTGGCGCCGGGGTTTCATGTGGACAGAACCTGAACAAGATCGCGATTCCGTGTTGATAACCTGTGCTCACCAAAGGCCTATTTTTCAGGCCTGAGATGAAGGTCAGGCAACCTTAAAACGACGCTTAAGGTGCTGCAAATGCGGGCCAATCACTTGCCTCCCACGCAGGGGCCGTGTAATATTCCGCTCCCTCCAGTGGCCGGATGTGAAAACAAGGGGCCAGTGCGCGTATCATCAGCCGCGCAGCGATGGAGGAGATCGAACGAGGAGAAGACGGTGCAATGAAACCCGAAGATGCATGGCAAGCCACCGTTGGAGAGATAGAAATCAGCGCCGGCAAGGGCAATTACCTGGCCTGGCTGCGTTCCGCACGTTTTGTGTCCTACGAGGATGGCCAGTTCATCATCGGGGTGACCAATGGCTATGTCAAAGACTGGATGGAGCATCGCATGTCTTCGGCCCTGAAGAAGGCGCTGGGAGAGCGGATGGGCCGCACCGTCGAGGTGCGCGTGGCCCTACTCTCGGCCAGTGGCGCCATCTCCAGCCCGACCGCCGTCAACCAGCACATCGAGAGCGCGCTGGACAAGACCGCCCGCGACCGCGAGGCCGTCCAGGCCGAGGCCGGTGAGTCGACCGTCGAGCCGGTGCGCCGCATGGCGCCCGCCTCGCAACCCATGTCGGACGGGCTGATCTCCCGCTACACGTTCGAGACCTTTGTGGTCGGTTCGGGCAACCGCATGGCGCACGCTGCGGCCATGTCGGTGGCCGAATTTCCAACGGACCGATACAACCCGCTGTTTCTCTATGGCGGGTCGGGGCTCGGCAAGACGCACCTGCTGCATGCCATCGGGCACGCCGCCCGCAAGCGCGGGATGACTTGCGTTTACGTCACCTCCGAGGCCTTTGTCAACGAGCTGATCGCCGCCATTCGCGGCCAGGCGACGGAGGCCTTCCGCCAGAAATACCGCATGGTCGACATGCTGCTGATGGACGATGTGCAGTTCATCGCTGGCAAGGAAAGCACGCAGGAGGAGTTCTTCCACACCTTCAACACCCTGCATGGGGCGAACAAGCAGATCGTGCTGACCAGCGATCGGGCACCCAAGAGCATGGTGACGCTGGAAGACCGCCTGCGCAGCCGGTTTGAGTGGGGGCTGATGGCGGACATCGCGCCGCCCGACTACGAGACGCGCGTCGCCATCCTGCAGCAGAAGGCGGCTCCGCGCAACAGCGCGCTGCCACAGGATGTCATCGAGTTCGTCGCCAAGCAGGTGCAGAGCAACGTGCGTGAGCTGGAGGGAGCGCTCAACCGCCTCTTCGCCACGTCCGAGCTGACCGGGCGCCCGCTCTCGGTGCAGCTCGCCCGCGACACCCTGGCCGACCTGGTCGGGCGCCGCTCGCACATTACCCCCTCGCAGGTGATCGAGACCACGGCCAAGTTCTACAACATCTCAGTGCCCGAGATTGTCTCGGCCTCGCGCAGCCGCGAGCTGGTGCAACCGCGCCAGGTGGCCATGTATCTGATCCGCCAGGAGACCGATGCCTCGCTGCCCGAGATCGGTGGCCTGCTGGGCGGACGCGACCACACCACGGTCATCCACGGCATCGACCGCATCAAGGAACGCCTGGAGACCGAGGACAACCTGCGCCGCGACGTGATGAGCATCCGCGAGGCGCTGGCTCAGAACGTCCTGACCGCCTGAGCGCCGGACAATGGCGCTCTCGGCGACCCTGCACACCTATGCCATCACGCTGAGCGACATCGATCGCGGCGTGTATGCTGCGCTGTCACTCAAGGTCGCGCAGCACCCGGCCGAGTCGATGGACTACATGCTCACGCGGGTGCTGGCGTATGGCATGGAGTACACCGACGACCTCGCGCCGCACATCGCGTTTGGCCGCAGCGTCGGCACCGAAGGCGGCGAGGAGCCCGCGGTGTGGGCGCGGGACTATGCCGGCGAGCTGTTGCTGTGGGTCGAGGTCGGTCTCCCAAGTGTCGATAAATTGCGTAAGGCGGTCAAGGCCGCCCGCCGCGTCGCCGTCTACACCCATCGCGATCCCGGCCAGCTCGCGCGCGCCTTCGAGGCCTGGGACAACCCCGGTGCGACGCCCGTGCCGCTGGTTGCGTTCGAGCGCGGCTTTCTCGCCCAGATGGCGGAACGCCTCGATCGGCGGGCCGACTTCGGGCTGACCGTCTCGGACGGCCACCTGTATCTCGACATTGCCGGTCAAACGCTCGAAACGCAGCCGCGCCGGCTCGCGCTGTAGCCCCGCCCGCGCCGCCGCTACTCGGCGTTCTCCTCGATGGCGTCGCGCTGCGCCTCTGTTTGCGCCACGGCGAGCGCGGCCCGCAGTTTGCGCCGCGCGAAAACCGCCAGCAGGGTCAGGCTCGGGGCCAGCACGATGAAGGCGAGATACGGGCCCATCTCGAGGGCGGGCGCGAGCCTGGCCCGATCGAGGTTGAGAAGCAGCAGCGTCAACGACAGCCACACCGTGACGAGGTTGGGGATGGGATCCGCCGCGTGGAGGAGGCTCAGCCCCGGCGCGCGCTGGCGCGAGAACGGCCAGAACAGGTTCGAGCCCATGTAGCCGAGCTGATCCTCCAGCACGTGCGTGGCGTAACCCAGCCCGCCGGCCAACCCGGCCAACGGCCCGAACACAGCCGCCAGCAGCACCCCCAGCGCCAGGGCCAGCACGAGCGAGTGCGTCCATGCCCGGTGCCAGGGTAGGAACTCGATGCGCACCCCGCGCGGGCCGGGCGAGAAGCGGAAGGAGGGTCCCCCCAACTCGGAGATGTCCAGCGCGCCGTCGTAGGTGTAGTCGAGCGGGCCGGCGGCTGCGCGCGCCTCGCGGGTGTTCCCCGTCAGTTGTACGCTGACTTCGCCGCGCGCCGCGTCGAAGCGGACCGTGTAGAGCGCCCAGTCGATCACCCCGCGCCGGGCGGGATGCATCTGGACGATGCGCGGGCGCCCGGTCTCCGCGACGGCGCGCAGGTTGGCGGCCAGGTCATCGGCCAGCGCCTGCGCGTCGGGGCGCGTCGCGTCAGGGATGATCTCCGCGTCAGGGCGCTCCAGGAAGCGGGCAAACCGAAAATCGAGGAAATCGGGCAGCATGGCGCAGGCGCCGCCCAACGCAATGTGCAAACCACCCGCCGCGGCCAGCTCCGGCACGCCGGGGATGAAGGACGCCACGCACAACCCCGACGCGAAGTGGGAGATGCCCTTCATCGTCGCGCTCCCGCCGCGGGGCTATTCGCCCGCGAACTTGATCTCCGGCATGGGCAGGTGCTCGGTGCCCAGCTTCCGGCGCAACATGCGGATCAGCCCGCCCGCCTCGATGATCGCCATCACCGAGGGCGAGAGGGGTGGGAAGGGAAAGGTGCGCACCGCGCCCTGTGCGTCGGTCAGCGTCAGCGTGCCGGTGTCGAGATCGGCGCTCAGCGTGTCGCCCTTCTCGGCGGCGTCGACGGCATCGGCGCTGACCAGCGGGAGCACGCCATTGTTCACGCAGTTGCGAAAGAAGATGCGGCCAAATGACTTCGCGACGATGACGCGCACGCCGCTTTGCCGGATGCACACGGCGGCTTGTTCGCGCGAGCTGCCGCAGCCAAAGTTGCGCCCGGCCACGATGATGTCATCGACTTTGACGGCGCCGGCAAAGGTCGGGTCGAGGTCCTCGAGCGCGTGTTTGGCGAACTCGGCGGGCTGAAGCGTGTAGGTGTATTTGCCCGGGAAGATGACGTCCGTGTTCACGTCGTCGCCATACTTCCAGACCTGGCCGGTGATCTGCATGCGGCGATGATAACGCGCTGGCGCGGGCGCGCCTACATCAGGGCCAGCTGGGCGGGTGGTCGGCGGCCATCGAGCAGGACGAAGGGCGCGGCGCGCTGGGCGAGGACGCCAAGCTTGCGCAGATCGCCGAGCTCGCGCAGGGTGCCGCGTTGGCGCTCGCGCAGGATGGCCTCGACACCCCTGGGGCCGATGCCCGGCACCCGCAGCAGGTCACGCCGATCAGCCTTGTTCACCTCGACCGGCGTCTCGGTCAGGTTCATGCGCGCCCAGCCCACCTTGGGGTCGGCGTCCAGCGGAAGATGGCCGCTCTTGCCAAACGGCAAATCTTCAAACTCAAACCCGTAGTCGCGCAGCAGAAAGGAGGCCTGATACAGGCGGTGCTCGCGCCAGGGATTCTCGGCGGTGAGATTTTCAAAGGGCGTGTCGGTCAGCGGCCTGAAGGCTGAGAAGTAGGCGCGCTGCAGACCGACCTTTTTGTTCAGCGTCTGGGTCATCGCAAGCAGATCGACATCGCTCTCGCCACCGGGACCGACCATGAACTGCGTCGCCAGCGACGGCCAGCGCCCGGTCAGCGAGCCGCGCGGCGGGCCGGCCTGCTTGATCTCGGCCGCCCACTTGAGCGGCTGCAGCAATTCCTCGATCAGCACCTTCATCGGCGCGAGCCGCGTCAGGGCTGGCTGCGTTGGTGCCTCCAGGTTGATCGAGAGCCGGTCGGCGAGCTGCATCGCGCGGTGCACCTGGTCGCGCTGCGTGCCGGGCATGAGTTTGAGGTGGACATAGCCGCGGTAGCCCTGTTTGCGGCGCAGAATATCAATCGTGTCGATCAGGCGGTCCTGCGTGCTGGGGCCGCCGCCGGCAACGCCGCTGCTGAGGAAGAGGCCCTCCACGACGCGGCTGCGATGCAGCTGCGCGAAGACCGAGGCCATCTCATCCGCCCGGAATGTGGCGCGCCTGAAGTCGCGGCCTTTGCGGAAGGGGCAGTAGTTGCAGTTGCGCTCGCACACCGTGGTCAGCATGGTCTTGAGCAGCGCGATGCGTTGGCCACCGGGCATGATGGCGTGATGGATGCCGAGGCTGTTCTTCTTCGGCTCCTTGACCGAGACACTGGTCCGCTCCGATGCCGTGCCAAACGCGCGGGCGAGATCGGCCGGCGTATGCCCGCAGGCGGCGGTCGCGTGCGGATTGCTGGCCGGCGCGTGCTCCTCGGCGGGCTCGAGCGTCATCTGTGCGCTCATGCGTTCGAGTTTTTCCAGGGCGTCTTCCATGAAAGCATTATAGAACAAATGTTCTGAGGTGCGGACGCGATGAAAACGCGATCCGATGTCGGCGCATCCGCGACGGGCGCGTCATCCCGCGGCGCTGATGGTGCGCCAGCCCTCGCACCGCGATGCGCACGCAGACGCGCGTCGCGCAACCCGCGCAAAAAACCGGAGTAGAATCACGCGGTAACCGTGTAACCTGCGGAGTTTGATGCCCCAGAGGGGTTACTGAAAACAGGGGTTGCGGCGGGATGGCCGGACCCATCAAGGAGATTCATCAATGGCTCACGTAATCACCAGCCTGTGCCTGCGCGACTCGGCGTGCGTCGATGTCTGCCCTGTCGAGTGCATTGTCGGCGGCAAGCCTGAAACGCAGTGGCCGTGGTTCTACATCGATCCGTCCACGTGCATCGATTGCGGCGCATGCGTGCCGGAGTGCCCGTTCGAGGCGATTTTCCCCGAGGATGAAGTGCCCGTCGCCTGTGAGATGAAGGCGGGGCAGAAGTTTGTTGTGCACGGCGAGAATGGCGCTGAGACCTACACCGCTGAGGGCGGCGAGATCTACGACTTCTCGGGCGACAAGGCCTGGAATGCGGCCTTCTACACCGAGGGCACCGGCCCCGGTTACTCCGCGCGCGGCAAGTAAGTAAAACACCCTCCGGGCAACAAAAAGCGCCCCGCAGCCATCGCTGCGGGGCGCATGTCGTTTTCGCTACAGATCGTCCTCAGGTGTTTCGCCGATTACCTTGATCTCGCGGCCCTTGGTGGGTTTGGTGGCTGCCCCACCGACGTAGCCCATCTCCTGCAGCTCCTCCATCAGACGCGCGGCCCGCGGATAGCCGATGCGCAACTTGCGCTGCAGCAGCGAGGTGCTGGCGTTGCCGGACGTTCGAATGATCTCCATGGCCCGTTGAACGAGGTCGTCGTCGCCGCCATCGTCCCCGCCGCCGCCACTGCCGTTGCCGCCCTTGCCGCGCGAGGGGCCGGCCATGGCGCGCTCGGCGGCCAGCTCGGCCACCAGCATGTCCCAGGGGTTGTCGAGTTCCGGCTTGCGATTGGCGACATACGGCTCCTCGCCGCCCTCGGGCGCAGCTGCCTTGTCAGCGGCCTTCTCCGCCTGGGCCTGCTTCTTCCACCAGCTGATGATCTGCTCGACCTCGCGGTCGCTGACGAAGCATCCTTGCGCGCGCAGCGGGTGCCCGGCCTCCGGATTGAGGAAGAGCATGTCGCCGCGCCCGAGCAGCGCGTCAGCGCCGTTTTGATCGATGATGACGCGCGAGTCGGTCGCGGAAGCCACGGCAAAGGCGATGCGGGCCGGGAAGTTTGCCTTGATCAGGCCGGTCACGACGTCGACGCTGGGGCGCTGCGTGGCGACGATGAGGTGGATGCCGGTCGCGCGCGCCATCTGGGCGAGGCGGCACAACGTCTTCTCGGTCTCCACCGGCTGCTGCAGCATGAGGTCGGCCAACTCGTCGATCATGACGACGATACGGGGCAGGGTCGGCTCCTCCCGTTTGGCGAGGATCTCGTTGTAGTCGCTGAGATGGCGTGAGCCGACTTCGGCGAACTTCTTGTAGCGGCTGTCCATCTCGCGGGTCACCCATTGCAGCACGGCCGGGATGCGCTCGGACTCGCTCTCGGGCTTGCCCAGGATGTGCGGGAGCCCCGCAAAACGGGAGAGCTCAACCATCTTCGGGTCGACCATGACCAGCTTGAGGTCCTCGGGCCGGTTGGTCATGGTGAGGCAGGTGGCGATGGCGCTGATGCACACGCTCTTTCCCGAGCCGGTCGTGCCCGCGATCAGGAGGTGCGGCATGCGGGCCAGGTCGGCGCAGATCTCCGTGCCGCTCACATCACGGCCCAATGCAATGGCGAGCGGCGATTTGTCGCGCAGATTGCGGAAGGCCTCGGACTCCATCAGGCTTCGCAAGTCGACGCCGCTGGCCTGGGTGTTGGGTACTTCGATGCCGACCAGCCCGCGCCCGGGGATCGGCGCCTCGATGCGCAGCGATTGCGCCTGCAGGGCCAGCGCGAGGTCGTTTTGCAAATTGGCGATCTGGCTGACGCGCACGCGTTGCAGTCGCTTCTCGCCGTTGGGCGCGGGCTTTTCGAGGTAGCCGGGCTCGACGCCAAACTGCGTCACCGTGGGCCCGCGGCGCGTCTCGACGACCTTGCCCGTCAGCCCGAAGTGGACCAGCGTCTCCTCGATGATGGCGGCCTGCCGCTCGGCGTCGGCATCCCCGCCCTTGACCGGCTTGAGCGTCTTGAGCAGCTCGATGGGCGGCAGTGCGACGGGTTTGGCCGGCTTTGGGCGCACCCTGGTCACCTTGACCGGCGCTGGGGTCGCCACCTTGGCCTTGGTCTCCGGCGGCCGCGGTGCCGCCGCAGCCGGCTTCGCCGACGAAGGAGGTGCGGGCGCAGCGGTGGTTGGCGCTGGTTGTGCGACGATGGTCTTGCGCGGCTTGGCCGGCAGGGTCTGTGGCTCGCGGGCGGCTTCCTCGAGCGTGGCCTGCCGCGCGCGCGGGGCCGGTTCGCGGATGAACGCCGGGAGCGGCGGCTCGGCCGTCGGCGTTGGGCGCTGTCGCGCGGCGAGGGTGGCGCGTCCCGTCCCGGTCACGATGACGGCGTTCTCCGCGCGCGCCAGCAGCGGCTTGAGCGCTATCAAACCGGTCAGCAGCGTGATGGCCAGCCAGAACAGGATGGAGACCAGGCGGGCCAGCCCCTCACTGCTGCCCAACGCACGCCAGCTTAGCTCTGCCAGCACCCAGCCCAGCGCACCACCGCCGGCGCTCGATTGGGACAGGGCGTAGGGATCGCTCCCCAGGCTGAGCGCATGGATCAAGGCCAGCAGCCCGAAGAAGGCCACTTCCGCGCACAGCACCTGAAACAGGTTGCGCGCCGTCCAACGAATGGAGCTATTTAGCAGGATGGGAACACCGACGGCGATCAGGATCAGCGCAATCAGAAAGGCACCGACGCCGAAACCGCGCTGCAGCAGGCCCGCCCAGGCCTGTGTGAGCGCGCCGGTGTTGACCTTGAGCAGCGTCAACAGGGTGATGGCGCCCAGGGCGATCAGGGCGATTCCGGCCAGGTCGCGCAGGCCACGGCGGGCTCGCGCCTGACGGATCCAATCCAGGATTCGGGTAAGCAGGGGCGGACGTTGTTCGGCCATGGAAGAATGCCTGCCCGGTGGGTCCCGGGCGCAAGATGCCTATTCGATACCGTTCAGGCTGAGGGCGATGCGGTGGTGTTCGCCATCGACGCCGATCACGCGCACGACGATGGCCTGGCCCTCGCGCAAGACGTTGCGGGGGTGTGCGGCGTTGGACTCGCCCAACTCGCTGACGTGCAGGAGCCCCTCCAGGTCCTCCTCGACCCGGACAAAGGCGCCAAAGTCCACGACATTGGTGACCGTGCCGCGGATGACCCGACCGATAGAGAAGCGGTGCTCGATGCCTTCCCAGGGATTGGGCTTGACGCGCTTGAGGCTGAGGGCGAGGCGACCCTGACCGGCATCGACCGCCAGCACGATGGCGTCGACGGCCTGCCCGAGTGCGAGCACATCGCGGGGGTGGCCGACGCGGCTCCAGCACACTTCGCTGACATGCACAAGCCCCTCGAACCCGCCGATGTCGATGAAGGCACCAAAGCTGGTGAGGTTGGTGACCACGCCCGGGCGGATGTCACCAGGCTGCAGCTCGCGCAGCGTGGCCTGGGCGTTTGGCGAGCGGCGTCCCGCGCCGTCCTCCGGCGGTCGGGCAGGTTGTGGCTCGCGCGCGCGGCGCGGCGTCCCGCGCCCTCGGCCACCGGCCAGGGCGGCGTCCTCGTCCATCAGGGACTGCCAGTAGCCCTCATCCAGATCGAGTTCGTTTGGGACGTTGTCGCTCCGTTGCTCTTCGGCCAACACAACGCGGATGATTATAATTCTGCGGTGCAAAGGCCGGGCACACCCGGCTTTTGTTTTGTGACCTCATTGCGGGCATTGCCCGACCCGGCAAGGAACAAACCGATGGAAACCTGGGCGCGCACCAATTTGAAGTGGCTGTTGGACCCGGCCGTTGCGGTCGCCCGGGCACTGCGCCTGTCGCCCAACCTCGTCACCGTGCTCGGGACGCTGCTCAATGTCGTCGCCGCTGTGCTGATTGCGCAGGGGCAGGTGGTGGCGGGCGGTCTGGTGATGACCTTTCTGGCGATGCCGCTGGATGCCATCGATGGCGGTCTGGCCCGCGCGACGGGGCAAACCACCCGTTTTGGGGCCTTTCTGGATTCGGTGCTGGACCGCCTGGCTGAAGGCGCGCTGCTGGTCGGGCTTGCCGTCTTCTTCGGCGCGCAGGGCGATCTGACCCTGGTTGCGGTCAGTTTTGTCGCGATGATCGGCTCCTTCCTCGTGAGCTACACCCGCGCCCGCGCCGAGGGTTTGGGGTTGGAGTGTAAGGTTGGGCTTTTCAGTCGACTGGGCCGCTTCCTGCTTTTGGCCGTTGGGCTGTGCCTGAATTTTCCCGGGCCGATGGTCATCGCGCTGGCGGCCCTGAGCTCACTCACGGCGTTGCAGCGGGTGTTGCACGTCGAGCGGCAGTTGCGGGACGCGGACGGTGAATGACCGACGACGGATGCAGGCTCGGGCGGCGGGGCATTGACCTCGGCAGGGCG
>JAIBCK010000053.1 GCA_019694215.1 Thermoflexales bacterium | reverse complement strand
GATGAACAACTGTGAATGTTGGGATGCGGTTGCGGACCGAAGACGGACGACCGACGACGGATGCAGGCTCGGGCGGCGGGGCATTGACCTCGGCGGAGCGGGCGAGTAGGGGCGAAGCGTCCGCAACAGGTTGAGGCATCCGAGTGCGGTGGCGGACCCTTCGCCCGCCCCCGTGCCGGCGCACACCTTGGCCCGAGGTCACCGCCGCCCAGGATGCGCAACCGTGGATGTTGGGATGTGGTTGTGACCGACGACGGACGCAGGCTCGGGCGGCGAGGCATTGACCTCGGCAGGGCGAGCGAGTAGGGGCGAAGCGTCCGCAACAATTTGTGGCATCCGAGTACGGTGGCGGACGCTTCGCCCGCCCCCCGTGCCGGCGCACATCTTGGCCCGAGGTCACCGCCGCCCAGGATGAACAACTGTGAATGTTGGGATGCGGTTGTGGACCGACGACGGACGACCAAGGACGGAAGTCTGCGCGAAATGAGGGGGCGTCGTTGCCCGGCCAAATCTGCTGCCGTCCGCCGTCCGCCGTCGGCGGTAATCCGCCCCAATGCCCAAGGTGGGAATCGAACCCACATTCCCGGAGGAACACGATTTTGAGTCGTGCGCGTCTGCCAGTTCCGCCACTTGGGCGCAATGAAGCGATAATTATACGTGATGGACATCACCTTCTGGGGAGCCGCACAAACCGTCACGGGCTCACAACACCTCCTTTCCGTCGGCAACGAACGCGTCCTGCTTGATTGCGGCACCTATCAGGGCCGCCGCGAGGATGCCTATCGCATCAACCGCCAACTCCCCTTTGAAGCGCGTCGCGTCGACGCGATGGTGCTGTCGCATGCGCACATCGATCACAGCGGCAACATCCCAAACCTGGTCAAGAGCGGCTTTGGCGGACACGTGTATGCCACGCCCGCCACGGTCGACCTGGCTCAGAGCATGCTGCGCGACTCCGGCCGGATCCAGGAGGAGGACGCCTACTTCATCAACAAGCGGCTGCGCATCGGCGAGCCGCGCCGCGAGCCAATCTACACCGAACAGGATGCTGTTCGCGCGCTGTCGCAATTCGTCGCGCAGAAATATGGTGCGCCCTTCTCACCCACGCCCAACACGCGCGTCGAATATCGCGACGCCGGACACATGCTGGGCAGCGCCTGGGAGATTTGGAACCTGCAGGAGGCCGGTCGCGAGGTGCGGTTGTGCTTCAGTGGCGACCTCGGCCGCAGTGGGTTGCCCATCCTGCGTGATCCCGCCCCGATGCCCGAGGCCGACTTCCTCATCATTGAGAGCACCTACGGCGATCGCGTGCATCCTCCGATCACCGATGCCCTGCCGCAGCTCGAACGCGCCATCCGCGATGTCGTCCAGCGCGGCGGCAAGCTCGTCATCCCGGCGTTTGCCGTTGGGCGAGCCCAGGAGATCGTCTACTGCATCGACTCGCTGATCGCCGACAACCGCATCCCCTCAATCCCTGTGTATGTGGATTCACCGTTGGCCGTGGATGTGACAAAGGCCTTCCGCGAGCACCCCGAGTGCTATGACAGCGAGACGCTGGCGCGCGCCAGCCGTGAACGGGATGGTGATCCGTTTGGCTTCAAGCGCCTGACCTATGTCCGCGAAGCCTCCGATTCGAAGAAGCTCAATGACATCGACGGCCCCTTCATCGTGATTTCGGCGTCTGGCATGGCGGAAAACGGACGCGTGCTGCACCACCTGCGTCACAACATCGAGGATCCGCGCAGCATGATCCTGTTTGTGAGCTTCCAGGCCCCCGACACACTGGGCGCCAAGATCCTGGGCGGCGCACCCTTTGTGCGCATTCTCGGCGATGAGTTCCGCGTCCGGGCTGAGGTCAGACGCATCGAGGCCTTCAGCGGCCACGCCGACCGAACCGATCTGCTGGCCTGGGTGGCTCCTCGGCTCAAAGCGTTGCGCGGCATCTTCCTCGTGCACGGCGAGGTTGATCAGATGAAGTCACTCTCTGAGGCCCTGGTCAGCGCTGGCGCGCGCGATGTGCGCATGCCCGCGCGTGGCGAAAAGATCAACCTGGACTAGCCAACCAGCGCCAGGCGGGCTGCGGCCAAATCCCACAGCGCGTGGCCGACGGACTTGAACACGACTGGACCCGCCGTCGGGCGCGGCGCGTCCAGGGCAGCCTCGAGCGCGACCACACGCGACCAGTCCACCCCGGCCTGGATCAGGTCACCGGCCTCGGCCTGCGCGCCCTCGATCGTGTCGACGAAGACGCGGGCACGCTTGACCAGCGCCGCGGGCAGTTCGGCCATGCCGGGCTTGAAGGCACCCACCGCGGCGATGAAGGCGCCTGCGCCGACGCGCTCCGGAACGACCGGGCTCGCGCTCGTCGTCGCAGCCACGATGAGATCGGAACGTTGTGCAGCATCGTCCAGTTCATCCGCTGTGTCGAGGACGTTCACCGGCAGCCCGCGCGCGGCGGCCCGCTCGGCCAGCGCCAGGGTCTTCTCCCGCCCGCGCGACCAGAGCGACACCCCCGTCAGAGATAGGCCATCCGAAAACGCCTCCAGGTGCGCCAATCCCTGCGTGCCCGCTCCGAGAATCAACAACTGTCCGCCCGGATGAGGTGCGAGCGTTTGCGCGGCCAGCAATGACAGCGCGGCGGTGCGGCGAGCGGTGACGGTCGCGCCGTCCAGCATGAGCCTGCGCTCGCCGGTGGCGGCGTCCATGACCGTGACCTCGGCCTGGATCACGGGCAGCCTGCGCGCCGCATTGCCGGTGTGCGCGGTGGCCAGCTTGGTGATGGCGATCTCGCCATCCGTGGCGGGCATGAGCAGCAACAGCCCGTCGTCGGCAAGGGGCACGATCAGCCGGGGCGGGGCGTGCGCGATGCCGCGCGCGCGAAGGCGCAGCACGTCGCGCAGGGCATCCGCCAGCGCCGGATACGGCAGTCGTGCCGCGGTCTCGGAGGCGTTGAGTTGTCTCATCCGCCGAGGGCGCGCGCGGCGAGCGCATGACCCGCGTCGCGCGCATAGTCGAGGGCGGTCTTGCCCAGGTCATTGCGCGCCGAGGCGTCAGCGCCGTGATCGAGCAGCAGCTTGATCAGCCCAACATCGCCATTCTGAGCTGCTCCTTGCAGGCTGGTGAAGCCGTGCTGCTGCCTGGCGTTGACATCGGCGCCGCGCGCGATGAGCGCACGGGCCAACGCGCCCTGTCCCGCGGCGACGGCCGCGTGCAGGGGCTGCACGGCCATGTCGTTGGCCGAGCGTTGGTGGACGTCCGCGCCCATCTCGAGCAGGTAGCCGGCCACTTCGGGCTGACCAAAGAAGGCGGCCAGGCCAAACACGGTGTGGCCCTGCGCGCTGATGGCGTTGACCAACGTAGGATTCTCACGCAGCAGGGCGCGTACGCGCTCAAGCCGCCCGGTCATGGTCGCGTCGAAGATGTCCAGGGTCGCGCCGCTCGCGATGAGTGCCTCGGCGATGGCGCGTTTGCCGTAGAACGTGGCAGTGGTGACGGCCGACATGCCATCGGCGCTGGCGTTGGCGAGGCTTGGGTCGGTGGCGAGCTGCGCCGATACCGCGGCGAGGTCGCCCTTCTTGATGGCGTCAAACAGGGTGCTGGTCATGGCGGGATGATACTGCGACCGCCGACGGCGGACCGCAGACCGAGGACGGGCGACGGAGGACCGAAGCGGACCCAGACCGCCGACGGCGGACCGCAGACCGCTGCCATGCAGACGCCCCTAACGCATGACGGATGACGGATGACAGATGACGCATGACGCATGACGGATGACGCATGACGTACAACGCACGACAAGCCGTCCGCCGTCACCCCTCCCCGAGCGCGCGGCGGGCGGCGGCCTCGGCATAGGCATCCTGAATGTCGAGGGCGGCATCCAGCGCAGCGCGGAAGGAGGCACGCGCCGTGTCTGCCTGACCCCGCGCGCGCTGCACCATGCCCATCACAATCGAGGCGTAGGGCTGCATCGCCGCTTCCTCCTGGCGCAGGGCCTCCAACGCATAACGCTCGGCTTCCTCTAGCCTGCCGAGGTGGCAGCAGGCTTCGCCGGCGTTTGAGGACAGCCCGGCGATGAGAAACGGATTGCCCAGCGGCCGTGCCAGCGACAGCCCCTCGACCGCGGCCGCGAGGGCCTCGTCGTGTCGCCCTGCCTGAATGTGACAGGCCGTCAAGTTCATCAGGTGGTAGAGCGGCGAGATCACGTTTCCGGCGGCGCGCGACAGCTGTATCGCCTCGCGCAGGTGACGGGCCGAGGTGTCGAGATCACCCATCTTCCAGCACACCCGACCCAGGTTCCCCAGCGCATGCCAGCGGGTGTTGGTATTGAACGGTAGGCGATCGGAGAGCGCCAGGGCCAGCTGGTAGCGTCGCCGTGCGCGCTTGAAGCGCAGGGCGTCCTCGTCCACCTCGCCCATGAACTCGAGCGCCTTGATTTGCGCCAGCAGCGCCTGCTCCCCGGCCTGCCCGGGATCGCGCATGCGGTTGAGCGCCAGATGCCCCAGCCGGGTGCGCAGGTCCACCGCGCGTGCACCGGGGAAGCCCGCCAGCGCATCGAGGCCATCGCGATAGCTCTGCGCGGCCTGCTCGAGCCGGCCCTGGGCGGCCAGGGCGTCGCCCAGCAGCTGTCTGGCCCGCGGCGTGAGTGGATGCGTGGCCGGCCAGGATGCGCCCTGCACCGCCGCTTCCGACTCCGTACCGTCGCCCAAGAGCCGCTGCAGCTCCGCCCGCACGAGCGCGAGCGCGCGTCGGTCATCATCGTTGGGCAGATCAGTGTCGCGCACCTGGCTGAACAGCGCGGCGGCCATGGGCCCCCGGCCCAGCGCGCGCTCCTGACGAAGATGGCGCGCCCACAGCCACACAGCGTTCGCCGGATGCCCGGCCTGCACGTAATGCCAGGCGGCCTCGGTCATCTCGCCGCGCGCCTCGCGCGCCTCCGCGGCCCGCAGGTGCAGCGCCGCCTTCAACTCCGTCGGGATGCGCTCCAGCACAAAGTCAAGGGCATAGGCGGGCAGGTGCAGCCCGCCCTGTGCGTCGGCGCGGAGCAACTCGCGCTCGCGCAGTGTGTCGATGGCTGTCTGCGCGTCGCGCCACAGATCCGCCGGCGCCGCCCCGCGAAACACCGCGATCTCGAACAGCACCTCGCGAACATCAGGGGGCAGACTCCCCCACGTCCGGGTGAGCAGGGGTTCGAGCGACGGGGCCCGGGCGAGCTGACGCAGCAGCGCGTCTGCGCGCTCGCCGGCGCGGCGCATTGCCGCATACAGGCGGAGCAGGGCGGGATTCCCTCGCGTCAGTGTCAGCACCCGTTCGATTTCATCCGGCACTGGCTCGGGGGCGCGCAGGCTGGCGAACAACGATCTAATATCGGATGCGTCGAGCCCCTTCAGCGTGATCGCCTGCGTGGTGTCGAGGGCCATACGCTGCCCGGCAATCAGCAGCGGCGCGAGCCCGCGCAGGTCCTCCAGCAGACGCAGCGTCTGCGCCTGAATGCGGTTGTCGTCGCGCAGGCGGTCGGCCTCATCGATGATCAGCAACGGCATCCGGCCCGCCAGTGTGGACAGGTCATGTCGAAGCAATCCGAGCGCACGCGACGGTGGGGTTGATCCGTTGTCCGCGACCAGCTGACGCCAGGTGTTCGGGGCGCCCACGTCGCGCAGGAAGTGGCCGAGGGCGAAAATCAGCTCGGGCGCGCCGTCGCTCAGCCCGGGGCGGATGGTGTGCCAGAACACGGTGGTGGGCCAGCCCGGCCAGCGCGCTGACAGGGCCGTGGCCAGCGTGCTCTTCCCGATTCCGCCCGGACCGATCAAGCTTACGCTGCCCCCCGCACGCAGCGCCGCCTCGGCGTCGGTCAGCACCGCATCCCGGCCGATCAGGTCGATCGGTGCGGGCTGCTCGCGTCGCAGCGGCGGTGCCACCTGGGCCAGGAACGCCGACGCGATCGCATCGAGGGCCGCAGCGCGATTTCGGTAATACGTCGCCTCCGACTTGTGCAGGCTGAGCGCGACCCCGGCATTGTTCAAGTTGGGGTTGCGTTTGAAGAAGGAGGCATTCAACGTCTCGCGCTGGTCCGAGGCCAGCTCCTGACTGGCTGCCTCAAGGGCCTGGCGCAATGCGCGGCCACGGCTGGCGGGATCGGCGCCTTCACCGGGACCCATGGCGGCCCCCAGAAAATACGGCGCCGCCAGCGGCGACTGTCGGCCCAGCCAGGCAGCGTCGTTAACCCGCTCGAGCGCCTCCTCCACCGCGCGGGAAAACCCGTCCGCGGTCTTGCTCGATTTTGGCACGCCGCCCATTGTAGACCGAGCCCGCAGTAACCCTTGCGCATTTTTCCGTTGGCACGACAATGCCGCACATATGGGTGGGTTTGATCTGCTCTTCCTGTTGACCGTGCTTGTCGTTCTGCTCGGCCTGGCCGCGCTGGTGGTCAGTCTTGTCGCCCGGCGACGGCGCGTGGCGCGTGCCCTGGCGCTCGCGCTTGCGGCCTGGCTGCTGGTCTACGCCCTTGCGCTGGTGGGTGCGTCGCT
Source organism: Thermoflexales bacterium (assembly GCA_019694215.1). Classification (GTDB taxonomy): domain Bacteria; phylum Chloroflexota; class Anaerolineae; order J036; family Brachytrichaceae; genus Brachythrix. Next base: position 16,039 of record JAIBCK010000053.1, on the reverse strand, counting down.
GCTCTCCCCGGCCAGGCTGCTGGCCGCTGGCGAGCGTCGCTGCTACGACGACTGGTGCATCGAGGTGCAGTCCGCGTCGGCGCGCGAGCGCATCGGCGACACCCGGCCAAACGGTCGCTTTGTGCTGGTCACGGTCGAAGTGTCCAACGCTGCGCGGCGCTCACCGCAGCGCGAATGGGCGGTGGGGCTGGCGCTGCTCGGGCCGGATGGGTCACGCCTGGCACCCTCGCCGGCTGGGCAGCGCGCGCTGGCGCTCGAGGGCGGTGCCGGGCTTCCGCTCGACACGCTGATGGACCCGCTTGGCAGGTTCAAGCACGTCGCGGTGTTCGAAGTTCCCGCGGAGACGCGGGCGGTCGATGTCACGGTCCAGCACGGCGCCTTCCCCGGGATCGTCATCATCGGCGATGAGCAGAGCCTGCTGCACCGCCCAACGTATACACACCTCAATCTCACGCCATAGTCGGGCGCTCAGCGCACAACGTCGATGTCGCTCAGCGTAATGGCGTCACCGCCCCCGGATACGGGCAGCCGGCCGCCATCCAGCAGGCCATACAGCCCGACGACAAGCGTGTAGCGCCCCGCGGGCGCGTCCGCGTCAAGGGGAATGCGGTAGGAATCGGCGATGATCTCGCCGGGCAGCCAGGTCGTGGTCGGGGCGAGGCCACCCATGGGCTCGGCATCCACCTGGCCCCACAGCGGGTTGTTGCGGGCGGCGTTCCATTGCGTCCCCATGACATGCGTGAAGACCTTGAACCGCGCGCTGACGGGGTTGCGCGCACGCCAGAACAGCGTCACGGCCACGCTCTCGCCCGCCCGCAGGCGGGGCGTTTCGAGGCGATAGCCCACCAGTTCGATGTCCGCGCCCAGCGTCCTGCCGATGCGCTTGGGGATATCGGCTTCGCTCACCGTCGCGCGCGGCACGGCGGCGACGATCTCGATCGCGGCAAGCCGTACCCGGGCCGATTCGCTACCCAGCGTGAGCTCGTAGCGGCCTGTGGGCAGGTCTGGGCTGAGGGGGATATTGACGACCTCGCGCGGTTGCATCGAGGCGGGCAGCACCCACGCGCGCGTGGCCGGTCCGTTCAGCTGCAGCGTGAGCGGGACGTGCGCGCGCACCCATGACAGGCTGAGGCGCACGGTGTCGCCGCGCGCATAACGGTCGAGCGGAAGCCTGGCCTCCGACAGGCCCAGCACAGGAGACAGCTGCCCCGCCAACGCGGGCGTGGCGAAGGCATCCAGGCGCGCGGCGCGCTCCGGCGTGCGGGCGAAAAACTGCAAAACGTTGTCACCCAGCGACCACGTCCGCGACATGACCGCGCGTTCAGACAGCCACATCCGGATCCTTGCCTGCGGGTCGACACGCTGCGCATCCGGGGTGCTGATCAGCCAGACACCCTCCCCCTCGCCCCACTGCCGGGGCAGCGCGGACAGCGCCCCGCCAGCATCGACCGGCGCCCCGTAGGGTACGCCCGACCACGCGCCCGGGTAATGCGCGGCCAGCAGCGGCCAATCGCGATCGCTGTGCAGGATCAAGCTGTCGCTCTCGAAACGTTGTGCGGTGAGAATGCTTGAGAGCGTCAGATAGTCGTCGGTCCGGATGCGGGGCGCGAGCACCTCGGCGGTGCCGCGCGCCGAGGTCAGCACGATGACCAGCGTGGCGGCCAGGCCGATGGCCCGGTGTCGCTGCCACAGGTGCGCGATGCCCATCCCAAGCAGCGCATAAAAACAGGGCGCCAGCGGAAGCAGGTAACGCGGCGCGAGGCGCGGCGCGTAGAACAGGTGGATGGGCAGCGAGACGAGATAGACGATCAGCGCGGGCAACCCCACGCCGACGAGCAGGGCCAGGATGGCGGAGCGCTGAGCGCGACCCACCTTCGCGCGCCACAGCGCGAAAAGCGCGAGGGCGAACACGACCATCCCCGCCAGCGTCCACAGGCCGTAGGCATCCAGATTCGTCGAGATGCCCGTCGTCAGCATGCTCGCATACAGCTGGAGAAAGGTCAGCGGGTCAAAGGCTTCGGACGACGACCAGGTCGGCATGCGCGTCACGGCATGGATGAGCCACGGCAGAAAGAGCCCCGCCGCCAGTGCCTGTGATCCCAGCCAAAGCGCGCCCTCGCGCCGCGGCCGGCCGCGCTTCAGCCACAGCACGGCATATCCCAGGTTTGCCGCAATGGGGACGATGATGAACAGGTACAACGTCCATAACCCTGCCGCAACAAGAAGGGCGTGACACAGCGCAGCGCGGCGGCTCCCGGTCTGCGCGAATTGGAAGGCCGACCATAGCGCCCCGACCGCCAGTGCCGAGGCCAGGCAATACATGCGCATTTCCTGCGACCAGCTCACGGCGAAGACGGAGATTGCCAGGAAGAGTGCGCTCAACAGGCCGGCGCGTCGGCCCAGCACGGTGTTGGCGAGGCCATACAACCCCGCAACGGCGACGACGCCGATCAGGACTGAGAAGGCGCGCAACGCGAACTCGCCGTCGCCGGCCAGCCGCCACCATCCCGCCAGCAGGATGAAATACAGCGGCGGATGAACATCGTGCGCGGTCCATTCGATGATCCCGTCAATCGGCAGGCGGGCCGCCCATGCCGCCAGCCCCTCATCCCACCAGATGTTGTGGTCGCTCAGTCCCCACAGCCGCAGCGCGAAGGCGAGCAGGAGGACGGCCAGCAGCGCCAGCGCGCTACGACGCGATCTCGCCGTCATGCCTGCCGCGCCCTCCAGTCCTGCACCAGCAGGCCATACAGCCCCGTGTCCTGGACTTCGCCGTTCACGATCCAGCGCTCACGCAGATATCCCTCACGGAGGAAGCCCATCCGCTCCAGCAGGCGCGCGGAGGCGTCATTGCGCGGGTCGATGTCCGCCTCGATCCGGTGCAGCCCGAGTGCGTCAAAGGCATGCGCCAGCACAGCGCCGACCATCTCGCTGGCGTAGCCCTGCCCCCACAGCGCCTGACGCAGGGCGTAGCCCAGTTCGGCGCGCCGGTTTTGTGCGTTGATTTGATACAGGCTGACCGTGCCGACTACGTCGCCCTCGACCCGCCGCGCCGCCACCAGCGGCAGGCTGTCGGGTTTTGGGGCCATTCGGGTGATGTAGTCGTGCGCCTGCTCGATCGACGTCCAGGCCGGCCAGGCCCAGTAGCGCACCACGCGCGGATCAGAATACAACGCAAATAACCCATCTGCGTCCCCGAGACGAGCGGGGCGCAGGGTCAGGCGCGCCGTCTCCAACGCCGGGTTTGCTTCGGCCGTCGGCATCGCTAGGCAGCCGGGCGCGCCTTCTCCGCCGTCCACGCCGATGGCCCGGCCCCCCGCATCGCGAGCAGCGCGGCGGCATTGCCGCGGGAGGGCTGGCGCAGCCGCAGCGTCGTCGCGCCCACGCGGAAGGTCACCGATCCCGCCCCGAGGTCCGTGGCGCGACCGAACAGCGCGCCAAAGGCCGGCAGCGCCGCGCCGAGGTCGCGGGTCAGCACGTCCAGGGTGGCGATGCCCGTCACGCCGTTGCGGTGTCGACGCGCCGGGCCGGAGGGTACCCGCAAGGCGCGGGCGGTGACGTCCTCGATCAGGAAGGGCAGCCCCAGCCCTGCCACGAGCGGGCGCGCCCCGCGCCAGCGCAGCGCGACGCCGTCCGGACGCGCACGGCCGCCATCCTTTGGTGCGGCATACGCCAGCCCCTGCCTGCCCAGTTTGGCCACCGCCGCATCGATGTCCGGGACGCGCACCGCAAAATCAATCAGCCCGGGGAAGGGGCGCAGGGGATCCCACACATGCGGGGTCCGCCCGGGGACGCGAAAGGCGATCAGCTCGATGTAGCTCGTGTCCGCGAGACAGATCAAAACGTTGTGCGTGTGGCCGTCCGCATGCGTGCCGCCCGGCGTGATGGTGTAGCCACGCCGCGCCCACTGGCGCGTGGCGGCGTTGAGATCGGGGACAAGGAGGACCAGGTGATCGATTCGCATGGCGCGGATTGTAGAACGGGGGCGGCTACACTGCCGGGCATGGATGCCGATCTCATCGTCGTGGGCGGCGGCGCGGCCGGGTTCTTTGCGGCCATCACCGCGGCCGGCCGCGGCGCGCGCGTCATCATCCTCGAACGCGGCGGCCAGGCGCTGGCCAAGGTCCGCATCTCGGGCGGCGGGCGCTGCAACGTCACAAACGCCTGCCTCGACCCGGCCGAGCTGATCATGCGCTATCCGCGCGGTGGCGTCGCCTTACGGGGGCCGCTCACCCGCTTCGGCCCGCGCGAGACGATGGGCTGGTTCACCACGCGCGGCGTCGTGCTCAAGAGCGAGCCCGACGGCCGCGTCTTTCCGCGCTCGGATGACGCGGGCGAGATCACGGGCTGTCTCGAGGAGGCCGCCCATCGGGCCGGGGTGCAGACGCGCCTGCGCGCGTCCGTCCGCGCCGTCACCCGCGCCGAGACGGGGTTCACCGTCGAATTGTCAAACGGTGATAAGCTGTCTTCGGCGCGGGTTCTGCTGGCAACGGGCGGGGCCGCCCACGGGCATGCGCTGGCCGCCGCGCTGGGCCACACCATCGTCCCGCCGGTCCCCTCGCTCTTCACGTTTGAGGTGGCGGATACCACGCTGACGGCGCTGAGTGGCCTGAGCGTGCCGGCCGCGCGCGTGCGACTGACCGCCCCGGGCCAGGGCCGCGAGACGGGCCATGAACAGACCGGCCCCGTCCTCATCACGCATTGGGGCCTGAGTGGGCCGGCCATCCTGCGCCTCTCGGCCTGGGCGGCGCGTGCGCTGGCGGAGGCGGGTTACCGTGCCGAGCTGACACTGGCCTGGCTCAGTCGCCTCTCCCCCGAAGCCATCGAAGAAGCCCTGACCGCGCGCAAACGCAGCGCGGGGGCGCAGCACGTCGTCACGCAATCTCCCTTTGGCGAGCTGCCGGCCCGGCTGTGGCGCCGCCTGGTCATCAAAGCCGGGATTCTCGAGGCGCAGACCTGGGCCAAGCTCCCCCGCGACCGGGCCCGCGCGCTCGCAGCCGTGCTGACCGGCGAACGCCTGCTGATCACTGGCAAGGGCCCCTTCAAGGAGGAGTTCGTCACCGCCGGCGGCGTCGATCTGGATGAGGTCGATTTTCGGACGATGGAGAGCAAGCGCTGTCCCGGCCTGTTTCTGGCCGGCGAGATTCTGGACATCGATGGCCTGACGGGCGGATTCAACCTGCAAGCGGCCTGGACGACCGGCGCAATTGCGGGTGGCCTCCCGCGCGCGCCCGCTCAGCCCTGACGGCGGCGCGCCCGCCACGTGCCGATGATGCCGTAGGGCAGAAAGAGCACGATCACGATGTAGACCAGCCCGAACAGCAGCGGCCAGCGCGGGCCAAAGGCATCGTTGAGCCAGTAGCCCACCAGCTGCAGGAAGCCCGCCCCGAGCAGGCTGCCGCTCAGCGTGCCCGCGCCACCGATGATCACCATCAGCAGGGCGTTGATCGTGGTGCCGGTGCTGAGCATGCCGGCGTTGGCGCTGAGGTTCCACAGCGCGCTCATCATCCCTGCCAGCCCCGCCAGCACCCCCGAGAGCGCCATGGCGATGAGCTTGAAGGCGAAGGTGTTGAAGCCAACCGTTTGCGCGCGCTGCTCGTTGTCGCGGATGGCGACCAGCACCCGCCCGGTGGGCGACGACACGATCCGGCGCACGATCAGATACACGCACACGCAGAAGGCCAGGCTGACGAAGTAGAAGGTCAGGCGTTCGTGCGTTGGGCTCAGCCAGGCCGGAACCGGGATGCCCTGCAGGCCGTCCTCGGCGCCGGTGTATTCGCGGAAGTCCGACGCTTCGGCCAGGATGAAGAACATCTGCGCAAAGGCCAGCGTGACCATGGCGTAATACACGCCCTTCACCCGCAGCGACAGCGCGCCGACGAGCAGGCTCTGCACCAGAGTGACGACGATCACCGCGGCGATGACGGGCAGCAGGCCCCAGTGGGCGTACTTGAGCAGGATGCCGGCCGTGTAGGCGCCGGCGCCAAAGAACATCGCATGCCCGAATGACAGCACGCCCGTGACGCCCATCAGCAGGTCGTAGCTCAGCGCGTAGACGCCCAGGATGAACACCTGCGCGAGCATGCCCTGCCAGAACTTTGGCGTGCCGGTGTTCAGGGCCTCGCCGGTGAGCAGCGAGAGGACGAAGGGGAAGGCGATCAGCGCGGCGACGAGGGCGAGCCCCCCGGCATTGGACTTGAGAAATCGCATGGCTCAGTCCTTCTTCCCAAACAGACCCGCCGGGCGAATCAGCAGCACGATGCCCATGATGATGACCGTGCTTGCCCGCGCGATCGACGGCGACAGCCGGATTACCTCCTGCACGAAGGGGATTTGCACCCCGGACAGCACCAGCTGATCGCCAAACGCGCGCGCCAAACCCACCAGAAGCGCCCCGACGGTCGCGCCGCCAAAGCTGCCCATCCCGCCGATCACGATCGAGATGAACGACTGGAGCAGGAACTCCTGCCCGATCCCGAGGTTGACGCCGATGATTGGCGCGGCCGCGACCCCGCCGATGCCGGCCAGCGCCGCGCCCAGCGCGAACACCAGCGTGAAGACGCGCCGGACGTTGATGCCCAACGCCTGGACCATCTCACCATCCTGCACCCCGGCGCGGATGATGATGCCCAGCCGCGTTTTGCGCAGCAGCAACGCCACCGCGAGGAACATCACCAGGCCGAGCCCGATCACAAACAGGCGGTAGCTCGGGAAGGCCCGCCCCAGAATCAGGATCGAGGAGCAGTGGTCGGTGAAGAAGGCCAGCAGGTCGGGCGAGGGGCAGTTGGCACCCTGGGTGTTGAAGAAGGACGGCGTCGGCATGAAGAAGCCGGCCGTACCCCAGATGGCCTTGATCAGCTCGCCGCCGACAAAGGTCAGGCCCAGCGTCAGCAGGACCTGGTAGATCGGCCGCGAGTACAACGGACGAATGAGCGACAGCTCGGTCAGCGCGCCCAGCGCCCCGGCCACAAGCCCGCCCATGACCAACGCCGTCAGGAAGCGCACGTCGGTCGACCAGCCGGCCAGAAATGGCGCATTGAAAACGGCCAGCCCGACATACGCGCCGAGCATGAACAGCGTCCCGTGCGCGAAGTTCAGCACATCCATCAGGCCGAAGATCAGCGACAGGCCGGCCGAGACCATGAAGTACAGAAAACCCAGCGTCAACCCGGAGAGCAGGATGCTCACCGCGACCTTGGGCTCGTAACGGCCAAACAGCGCGAGCAGGAACAGTGCCCCGATCCCGAGGCCGACCAGTGCTGAGCGTGGCAGTCGCGGCAGGGTGCGCGTGGGGGAGGTGGTGGGCGCGGTCATTGGTCAGGACACCCCAAGGTAGCGCCGCACTGCGGCGTCGTCGGCCACGAGGTCGGCCATGGCGCCGCTCTGCTGCGTTCGGCCATCGTCGATCAGGACATAGCGATCGGCAACCTGTGAGGCCATGCGGAAATTCTGCTCGACCAGCAGGATCGTCGTCTCGCCCGCCAGCCGCTTGAGCGCCCGGGCGATGTTCTCCACGATGATCGGGGCCAGTCCCTCGCTCGGCTCGTCGATCAGGAGCAGCCGGTTCTCGGCGACCAGCGCGCGGGCGATGGCGAGCATCTGCTGCTGGCCGCCGGACAGGTTGCCCCCGCCCCGGCCAAGAAAGGTCTTCAGGTCGGGGAAGAGCTCAAAGATCAGATCGCTCCGGCGGGCCAGGTCGCCGCGCTTGCGCTCGGCGATGCGCAGGTTTTCTTCGACCGTCAGATCGCGGAAGATGGCGCGGTGCTCGGGCACGTAGCCAATCCCCATCGCGGCGATGTTGTAGGCGCGTTTGCCCTGGACGGCCTTGCCGTCGAAGGTGATCGTGCCACTGCGCGGTTGCAGCACGCCGATGATCGAGCGCAGGGTGGTGGTCTTGCCGGCCCCGTTGCGGCCGAGCAGGGCGGTGATCGAGCCACGCGGCACGGAAAGCGAGACGCCTTCCAGAATGTGCGACTGGCCGATATACGTGTGGATGCCGTCGACGATGAGCAGGTCGGCCATCAGCTCGTCCCCAGATAGGCGTTCTGCACCGCTTCGCTGGCCTTGATCTCAGCCGGGGTGCCCTCCGCCAGCACCCGCCCCTGGTGCATGACCGTGATGCGATCCGAGATCGCCATCACCAGGTTGACGTTGTGCTCGACCAGCAGCAGCGTGCGCTCCCCCGAGCGGCGAAGCTCGGCGATGGTCTTCATCAGCTCGGGCACCTGCTCGGTGGCCATGCCGGCCGCGGGCTCATCCAGCAGCAGCAGCCTGGGGTCACCGGCCAACAGGATGGCGATCTCGAGCTTGCGCTTGTCGCCGTGGCTGAGCGCCGCAGCAGGGAAGGCCGCGCGGCCCTCCAGCCCAACGGTCGCAAGACAGGCCATGGCCTTGTCGATGTAACCATGCAGGCGCGTCGCAGGCACCCAGAAGCGAAAACTGTCGCCCCCCAGGGCCTGCGCCGCCAAACGCACGTTCTCCAGCGCACTCAGGCTGGGAAAGACGTTGGTGATCTGAAAGGCGCGTCCGATGCCGAGGTGGGCGATGCGCCGCAGCGGCAGGCCGGTGATATCGCTTCCGCGATAGATCACCTGGCCGGCCGTGGGCTTGAGGGTGGCCGAGATGCAGTTGAACAGGGTGGTCTTGCCGGCCCCATTCGGGCCGATGATCGAACGAAGCTCACCCTGTTCAACACGCAGGTCAACGCCATCGACGGCTCGAAAGCCGCCGAAGGCTTTGACCAGACCACGGGTTTCGAGGACTACTTCTTGCACCGATTGAGCTCGGCCGGCACCGCGCACGGTGGGGCAGTCTCTTCGGGCTTGAGCAGCTTGACCAGTTCGACGAACTTGAAGTCGGCGTCGGTGGTGTTGTTCAGCTTGACCAGCGGCATCGGCTGGAGCAGGACGTGGTCCTCCGGGCGCACGGTGTACTCGCCCTTCGGCCCGTTGAACTTCATCCCTTCCAATGCCTTGATCATCTTGGCGGCGTCCGGATCGCCACCGGTGGCTTCCAGCGCCTTGACCAGCATCACGGCCGTGTTAAACCCGCACTCGGCGAACAGGTCCGGCGGGGTCTTGAACTTCTCCTTGTGCTGCTTGGTCAGGTAATCGTTCTCGGCGTTGTTGAAGAGCGAGTAGTGATACACGCTCACGCCGACCGCGCCGGTGGCCGTGCCGTAGCCGGCCTTGAGCGTGGCGTTGTCGCCCATGCCCGTCGCGACGACCATGTTCTTGAACACGCCCAGTTGCTGCATCTGCTGGAACATCGGCACGAAGCCGGCGCCCGCCCACGTCACGATCAGCACCTCGGCCTTGGAGTCGAGCAGCTGGTTGATGTAGGGCGTGAAGTCGGTGGTCTCGAGCGGGGCGAACACGGTGCCGACACCCTTGTCGTCATCGCCGACCACGAAGTTGCCACCGAGCGCCTTGACCGTCGCCCAGAAGCCGGCCGCCGAGCCGCGCCCGAAGGCGTTGTCCGGCGCGATCTGGACGAACTTCTTGCCCATCTGGACCAGCGCCCCGCCCATCGTCAGCGCGTCCTGCACGCTGGTGCGGCTGGCGCGGAAGGTGTATTCATTGAAGCTCTTGCCGGTCAAGTCCGGGCTCGCCGCCGGGCAGGCGTTGTAGACGATCTTGTTGTCCTTGGCCACGCCGGAGACGGCCAGCGCGACCGCCGACGACGCCACGCCGGCCAGCAGCTTCGCGCCGTCCTTCTCGATCGCCTCGCGGGCCAGCGTGATGCCCGTCTCGGGCTTGTCACCGGCATCCTTGATGACGATCTTGATGTCCTTGCCGGCCACCTTCATCGTGCCCTTCGTGGCGTAGTCCAGGCCGATGGCGAAGCCGTTCTCGAGCATCGGGCCGTAGATCGCCAGCGACGCCGAGCGGTCGGTGAGCAGGCCGATGGTCACGGCACCGCCCGCGGCGGCCGCTGCGGGCTTGGTCGGGTCAACCATTGGGGCTGCGGTGGCCGCTGCCGCGGGCTTGGTCGGGTCAACCTTGGGGGCCGCGGTGGGCGCGGCCGTCGGGGCCGCCGCCTGACAGGCGGCCAGGACCAACGCCACCGCGGCAAACGCGGCGCGGGTCATGAACGGGCGAGGGCGGGTATTCATCTTGTCTCCCTTTGTGGTGAATGTCCCACCCCGCCGTCCAAAGGCCACGGCCCGGGCAGGAACACACGCTGAGTCTGCCGCAACTCGGCCCGTCCGTCAATTCTCAATCCGGGCGCCCAATCGAGGCGCTGCCATGACATCGGGTCTTGGTGTGTGCGGCACGGCACGGCGTCACGGTAGTCGGGTCCGGTTACACAGCGGTTACGCCTGACCGTAGAATGCGCGTCCATGCCGCGCCGCGTCGCCCACCTGGATGACTTCACTCGCCTGTGGCTGGGCCAGACCCTTTCGGCGCTTGGCTCGCAGGCCGGTGGGACGGCCTTCAGCCTGCTGGCGATCCTCACCGTGGCCGCCAGCCCCGCGCAACTCGGCCTGCTGGGGGCGTTGCGCGCCATCCCCGCGCTGCTGCTCGGCCTCGCCGCCGGGGTGTGGGTGGATCGACTCACCCGCCGCCCCCTGCTCATGGCCGCCGACTTCGGGCGGGCCCTCTTGCTGGGAGGGCTCGCCCTGCTGGGTGCGAGCGGGGCGCTGCGCTTCGAGGCCCTGTGCGTGATCGCCTTTCTGGTCGCTGGCCTGGCCGTGCTTTTCGACGTCGCCTATCCCGCCTACACGCCCAGCCTCGTCGCGCCCGACCGGCTGGTGGCCGCCAATGCCCGTTTGGCGATGGGGGAATCGGTCGCTGAGATCATCGGCCCCGGCCTGGGCGGCTGGCTGACCCAGGCCGTCGGCGCGGCCAGCGCCATTGGGTTGGATGCCGTCTCCTTCCTGCTCAGCGCGCTCTCGCTGGCAACCATCCGCCGCTCCGAGCCCCCGCCCGCGCCGTCCGCCACGCGCGCTGCCTGGCACGTCGAGGCTCGCGCCGGGTTGGCCGTGACGTGGCAGCATCCGGTCCTGCGCGGCCTGCTGCTGGCGGATGCCCTCCTGGCCCTGGCTTCGGGTTGGATCGGGACGTTGTTCGTCCTCTTCGTCACCCAGACGCTGGGGCTCGCCCCCGCCCTGATGGGCGCACTGGTCGGCGTCGGCGGGCTGAGCGCGCTGCCGGGCGCCTTCCTTGCAGAGCGTGTCACACGCCGCCTCGGGCTGGTCCGGGCGATGGTCGTCGCGCGGCTGATCGGGGCCGCCTCCAGCGTGCTGACGGTGTTTGCGGGCGGGCCGCCGGCCGTCGCCACCGGGATGCTGGCGTTGGCCCAGACCACCGACGCCTCCTGGGCGGTGTTCGGGGCCGCCCAGCAGGCGCTCCGCCAAACGGTGACACCCAATGCGCTGCTGGGGCGGGTCAGCGCGACGACGCGCCTGGTCACGGGTGTGCTGCTCCCGCTCGGCGCACTGATGGGGGGCTCGGTCGCGGAGGCGCTGGGCGTGCGCGTTGCGCTCGGGCTGGGCTTTCTCGTCAATGCTGCGGCGATTGGCCCCCTGCTCGTTCTTCGCCACCCCGATCCCTGAGGGCTGCCCGGCCCCGGCGCTTTCGCGGGACAATCGCCTCATGGCGCTCAAACAAGTCCTCGAGGTCTACGAATTGCTGGACAGGGCCGATGCCAGCGGCGAGCGGGTCGCGGACCTGCTCCGCGCGCGGGGCGTGCCCGAGGTGACCGTCACCCGCGTCGAGGGTCCAAGCGGGCACACCGAGTTCGTGACCGGCTGTCTGCCCGGAGACGGTGAGGGCCCCACGTTGGGCGTGATCGGCCGTCTCGGCGGGGTCGGTGCGCGGCCGACGCAGATCGGCATGGTCTCGGATGGCGATGGTGCCCTGGTGGCGCTGGCGACGGCGCTCAAGCTGGCCGACCTGCGCGCCCACGGGGATGCGCTGACCGGTAACGTGCGTTTTGCCACCCACGTCTGCCCGGATTCGCCCATCATCCCCCACGACCCGGTGCCCTTCATGTCCTCGCACGTCGACATCGCCGTGATGAACCGGCACGAGGTGCACCCCGATATGCAGGCCATTCTCACCATCGACACCACGCGCGGCAACCGCGTGATCAACCAGCGCGGCTTCGCGATCTCGCCAACGGTCAAGGACGGCTATCTCCTCCGCGTGAGCGAGGACCTGCTCGACTTGATGAGTTGGACAACCGGCCTCCCGCCCGTCGTCTTCCCGCTCACCACGCAGGACATCACGCCGTATGGCAATGGCCTGTATCACCTCAACAGCATCCTGCAGCCGGCGACGGCGACGGATGCCCCGGTGGTCGGCGTGGCCCTGACCGCGCAGACGACGGTGCCGGGCTCGGCCAGCGGCGCGACGCAGCTCATGGATTGCGAGGCCGCGACGCGCTTTTGCGTCGAGGTGGCCAAGGCCTACACACGCGGGCGCTGCCGCTTCTTCGATCCTGCCGAGTGGGCGATCCTGCAGGCGCGCTACGGCTCGCTCAGCCACCTGCGGGGCATGGGCCGCGCCCCGGCCTGAGCGTCAGCGCGCGACGCGCGGCAGAAAGTAGGTCCGGCTGGCGGGCAGATCGGCCCAGATCCAGCTCTGCGGTGGGCGCGTGGTGGTTCCGCGCGCCCACACCTGCGTCGCCGTGTCCAACGTCCAACCCCCAACCGAAAACGCGCTGACATTCGGGAAGCCGTAGTGAACGTGGAACCAGGTCGCGCCCTGGGTGGCGTAGCCGCAGTTCTCGTTGAAGGAGCCGGTCTTGAGCGTGCCCAGCTGCGCGCCCTGCGCGATGCTCGTCCCGACCGCCGGGCTGCCGGCGTATTCCAGGTGCGTATACATCAGGTCGCCGATCTTGATCGCGCTGCTGGTCTGGCCCGTCGCGGGGGTGCAGCGGTAGGTGACCGTCCCCGCCGCGCTGGCGATGAGGCGGTTGGGCGCATGCCCCTGCGTGCTGTCGCCGTCCGACAGGAAGTCGACGGCCAGCCAGCCGGGCACCAGCCCCGTGAATCCGTTTGCGTGCACGCCGGCCACGCCGTAGAACATGCGCGTGCCCGTCGTCCACGGCAGGATGTGGGCGGTTTGTGCGAGGGTGGGCCGCCGCGAGGGAATCAGACCGTTGTGCGGGAAACTGCCGGCGTGGGCGTCCAGCATCGCCGCAAAGGCGGGCTCGGTTTCAAAGGCAACCTCGCCGGCCGCATCGAGGACGGCCAGCCCAAACCAGGCCCCGTGGTCGAGCAGGTTCCAGCCGCCCTGCGCCGACAGCCCGCGCAGGCCGATCAGCGAAATCAGATGGAGGTCGCCCAGCGCCTGCACGTCCGTCGGCGCGAATGCATCGACGGATGGCGCATTCGCCCAACGCTCAAGAGAAAGCCGTAAGGCTGCCTCGTCGCGCGCGTCAAGCGTGACCGTGCCCTCGATCAGGCGCGGCGTCCGTCGCGCGGCCCCCGGCGGGCTCAGGATCAGCGCGAGCGCCAGCAGCAACCGCAGCATGGCATGAGATTAGCGCGCAGCCAAACGAACAACCCGCACCGCCGACGCATCGGATCCCCCAACTCCCCGCCGATTTCCTACGTGCCCGGGGCGGTTCCGCACCATCCGCTATCCGGACACGAGTCGCATAACGTCAATTACCAACCGGCCTCAAAGCGCTCCTCGCCCCATACCCGTGCGATGTTGTGATACCCGGCCTCCTCCCAAAAGCCGGGGTGATCGGTCGCCGTGAACTCGAGGCCGCGCAGCCATTTGCCGCCCTTCCAGAAGTAGCGCGTGTCCGGATCCTGCGACTGCTCCTTGACCGCGCCCACCACGACGCGCAGGGGGAAGCCATGGTCCGGCGTGAGCGGCTCATCGTTGTAGCGCATCGCCAGCAGCGTCGTCGGCCGCAGCATGTGCGCAAGATCGAGGTTGGTCGTAAAGCCGTATTCGCAATGCTGGATGGCAAACCGGGCCGTCGGCTTGAGGGTGATGATCCCGGCGTCGATCAGGTCTGGCACCCACACGCCCTCCCACACCGTGTCCATCTTGCTCCACTTCGTGACGCAGTGGATGTCCATCGTCATCCGGCGCGTCGGCAACTTCTGGAATTCCGCCCACGTGAAGGTCCGCGGCGTCTCGATCTCGCCGAAGAACCTGAACGTCCATTTGCTCAGGTTGTAGTCCGGCACCTCGCCATAGTGCAGGATGGGAAAGCGCTCGGTCAGCGACTGTCCCGGGGGGATGCGTCCCTGCTGACGGAACTCGCCCTCTTTGCCTTTCAGGGGATTGAACATGCAAATATTCTAGCGTGAATGCCGTCAGCCCCCCCTGGGCTTGCCGACGGCAACGGCCTTTGTGCGCCTCCGCCCTATGGATTCATCCAACATGGGATCGTTGGGCGGCAACCCCTGCGCGACCCGCCGCCGCGGCAGCCAGAAATCGAACAACAGCGCATAGGCGGCTCCCGCCACCGGCACCCCGAAAATCAGCCCCCAGAAGCCAATCAGCTGCACGCCGATGGCGACCGCGAGCAGGGCGACCAGGCCGGGCACGCCAACGGCGTCCTTCATCAGGCGCGGCGAGATCACATACGAGGTGATCTGATTGAAGACCAGCATCAGCACGCCCACCCACAAGGCCGCCTCGGGCTTGACAAACAGCGCGACGATGACCGCGATCAGCACGCCGATTGGCGCACCGACGAGCGGGATGATCGAGAGCAGCCCGTAGATGAAGCTGACGGCCACGCCATAGCCCACCCCGAATACCGCAAAAATGATGAAGGTCGAGGCCCCCTCGATCGCGGCCACGGTCAGGGTGCCGCGCAGGTAGCCGCCAAACGAATCGCCCACCGCCTTGAAGCCGGCCTGGAAGGCCTCGTGCGCCTTGCCGGGCAGCAGCGCAAAAAACTGCCGCTCGATCAACTTGCCTTCGTTGGTGATGTAAAGGCTGAGAATCAACACCAGGACCAGCTGCCCGATGAAACCAGCTGTCACCGAGACCAGGTTGACGGCCTGCTGCGCAACGGTCCCGGCCAACTGTCCGAGGCGCGCTGAGAAATCCTGGCTGGAGACGAATTGCGTGATCATGTTCGGGTCCAGCCCGAAGCGCGCGGCCAGTGACGCCCACAGCGTCGTCAGTGTCTGAGGCAACCCGGCGGCGATCTCCGGGGCCCGCACCACCAGCGCCCCCACCTGCGGGGCGATGGCCGAGATGCCCACCGTCAGCACACCGACGATGATGGCCAACGCACCAATATAGGTCACCGCGACAGCCAGCCCGAGCGGCAGGCGCAGCGACGCCCAGCGCTTGGCCGCCGCCTCGCCCTGGCGCTTCCTGATCCAGCGCAGCAGCGCGGCGGGCAGCAGCCCCGTGCGCAGGCGGTTGATGATCGGCCGCAGGATCAGCGAGACCAGCCAGGCACCCGCGATCGTCGACAGCAGCTGGCCCAGGGTCTGACCAAACTGCCAGACATTTGCGGCGATGAAAATGGCGAGGGCGACCACGCCGAGCGAAAGTGTGAGTCGCAGCAGTCGGGTAGGCGTCATGGCGTCGATTCTAGCCCGCGCCCTGTGGGTTTGGGAGGCTACTCGCCGCGCAGCTTGACCACGGTCACGCCGTCGCCGCCCTCGCCGTCGAGGCCGTTCTCGAGGCTCTTGATGAGCGGGTTGCCGCGCAGCCCGGTCCGCACGGCCTTGCGCAGCGCGCCCGTGCCTTTGCCGTGGATCAGGCGGACGAAGGGGAGGCCGGCCCGGGAGGCCTTGTCGAGGTAGTCCTCCACCAGCGGCATGGCCTCCTCGCCGTTCAAACCGCGCAGGTCGAGCTCCATGCTCACGCCAACCACCGCCCGTTGTGCGGGCTCGGGCGCGCTGGCCGGCTCCGGGGCCTTCTCGGCGCTGCGCAGCCGCTCGATCTCGCTCAGTTTGACGCGCGTGCGCAACGCACCGATCTGCACCTCGAGGTCGTCGGCATAAATCGCGCCGATCACGCCGTTGGCGTTCAGCGTGCGCACACGCACCGCGTCGCCCACCCGCAGCGGCCGGCGCGTCTGCGGCGGGGGCGGGGGGATGGCC
>JAIBCK010000052.1 GCA_019694215.1 Thermoflexales bacterium | reverse complement strand
GACAGGTCGTGGCTGCCCTGACCAAAGTAGCGCGATTTGCGCGGCTCGGCGCGCTGCGGCGTGGTCAACCGCTCGCGTTGGCCAAAGAAGGCCGCCTCGATCTCATCCAGCGTGTAGCCGTGCCGCGTCTGCTCGCCGATGAAGCGCGACACGCGCAGGTTGAGCTCGGCACGCCGCTCGGCCTGCGCATCCGCCGGCCGCGCCACGCCCAGCACCACCGAGCCCTGCGACGAGCGGCCCCCGATCAGCCCACCCTCGCGCAGGATGGCATACGCCCGTTGGATGGTATTGACGTTGACGCCGAGCTTGAGGGCGTGGGCGCGAACGGTGGGCAGCTCGGTGCCGGCGGTCAGCACCCCGCTCATGATTTGGTCACGCAGGCGCTGCGCGATCTGCGCATAAACCGGCTCCGACGGCGGCAGCTTCATGGCCGCGATTATGCCGTCGTTCACCCGCCAGGACCCCAAAATGGCCTAGAATGGCACAATGCTGACCATCCGAGACGAGTTGCGACAGCAACCGGATGCGCTGCGCGCACTCGCGCGCCATTTGCGAAGCGATGGAGAGGCGCTCCTGCGCGCCCTCGGCCCCCTGCCGGGGCGCATCATTTTGACCGGGATGGGCGCCTCTTTTCAGGCCGCGTGGATTGCCGCCCTGCGCCTGCGCGAGTATGGATTGCCTGCCATGTTCATCGAGGCCTCCGAGCTTGCGACCTACGCCACCGGTCTGCTTGCTGATGAAACCACAGTCCTGTATGTCTCCCAATCCGGTGAGAGCCCAGAAGTCGGTGATGTCGCGGTACAGCTCGGCGGCCGCGCCCGCCTGATCGCCATCACGAATGCGCCGTCATCCATGCTGGCCCAGGCCGCTGCGCTTACGCTGCCGCTTCAGGCTGGGCCGGAGCGTCACATGGCCGCCAAGACCTACAGCAACTCCGTTGCGCTGCTGTGGTGGCTGACCGAACGTTGGGTCGGCCGCGAGCCCGAACTGGACCGCATCGAGCATCTGGCCGAGCGAGTCGCCCTCATTCAATCGAATGACGGACAGACCCAATGGCTTTTGGAGGCCGTTGACGTTGGCCAGGGCATGGCACTGTGCGGCCACGGTCCGCATGCGGCGACGGCGCGCTACGGGGCGCAGCTCCTGGCGCAGTGGGCCAAGGTCCCTGCGTTGGACCACTCGATCGCGGCGCTGCGGCATGGCTTCATCGAGATGATCGAGCCCGGCTTCTCCGTGGTGGTCGTGACAAGCGGCCAGCGAGCCTCGGCCAGCCGTCTGCTCAAGGACTTGCACGGGTATGGCGCGCGCGCCATTGCCCTGCAGGCCGGTTCCGCCATTGCCGCCGACGCGATCGAGGCAAGGACACTCGATCAGCTCCCGCCCTGCACGGAGTACCTGAGCCCGGTGTTGGATGCCGTGGCCCTTCAGGAATACACGCTCGCGCTGGCCGGTCTGCGGGGCGTCAAACCCGGCCTGCGCTACATGCAGAAGGTCGTCACCCGGCGGTGAGGGCGACGTGACGCGTCGCCTCGCCCTCACCCTTGCCGCGCTCACTTCCCGGTGATGAACGCCGCCAGGTCGGCTTTTTGCGCGGCCAGCGAGGGGGCGTGGATATACATCATGTGCCCGGCCTCGTAGTAGTGCATGCGCACATTGCGGCGCAGGCCGGTCTCGAGGGCGACGGTGTTGAAGGTGTACTCCGTCGCCAGGAACGGCGTCGCCAGATCGAAGTAGCCGTTTGCGACCAGCACCCGCAGGTGGGGATTGATCGTCATGGCGTGGCGCAGCGTCTCCGATGTGTTGAGATACTGATTGTCCTCGCTGTAGCGCCATGGCCACACCCGCGGATTCAGGATCTCGTAGGGCAGGTCGGACTCGAACTTGAGCTCGCGGCGCAGGTAGTCATTCAGCCCGGCCGTGTAGGGGCCCATGATGTTGGTCAGGCTGGGGTCGTAGTCGGGCGTCTCCCCCACGCCGTCGCGGTCCATGCCCGTGAAGCGGCTGTCCAGCCGGCCGACGGTGCGGCCCTCGGCGCGCAGCAGCTCCTTGCAAAAACGGTGGATGTCGATCCGCAGGTTGGCCCGCTCGATCCAGGCCTCGCTCAGCCCCGTCAGGGCCGCCAGGCGGCGGACGATGGCCGTGCGCGCATCAGCCTCGAGCGTGGCACCGCGCATCAGCGCGCTGGCATAGTCGCCCAACGCGAAAGCGCGCGCCTCGTCGACCGTGGCGCGCAGGTCGCGCTGACGGGCCGGATCGAGTCGTCGGTGATACCAGGCCGTCGCGGCATACGTTGGCAGGAAGAGCACATACGGCAGGTCATTGCCCGCCTCGAAGCGCGCGGTCTGGAAGTCCAGGATGGACGAGATCAGCATGATGCCGTTCAGGAAGAGGCCATGCCGATCCTGTAGGTAGCCGCTCAGCCCCGCGGCGCGGGTGGTGCCATACGACTCGCCGATCAGATACTTGGGTGAGGGCCAGCGCAGGTTGCGCGTCGTGTACAGGCGGATGAAGTCGCCGACCGATTCGATGTCGCGCTTGAAGGTGTGGAACTCGCGCGCCTTCTCGCCGGTCGCGGCGCGGCTGAAACCGGTGCTGACCGGATCGATGAAGACCAGGTCGGTGACATCCAGCAGCGTATGGGGATTGTCCGTCACGCGATACGGCGGCGGAGGCAGGCCGCCCTCGTCGTCCATCGCGGCGCGGCGCGGGCCAAGCAGGCCGAGGTGCAGCCACACCGAGGATGAGCCCGGGCCGCCGTTGAACGAGAAGGTGATCGGCCGCGTCCCGACATCCTCGACGCCCTCCAGCGTGTAGGCGACAAAGAAGAAGCTGGCGCTCGGCTTCTCGCCCTCGAAGGCACCGTCCTTCTCGCGCTCCTCCTTGACGACGAGCGTTCCCGCCGTGGCGGTGTAGCTCAGCGCGCGGCCACCGACGGTCACGGTGTGCCGGGTGACGACGATGTTGTCGGTCGCCGGCCTGGCCGTCTTGTCATCGACGGGCGGGGTGGGGGATGCGGATGTGCTCATGGAATTCTCCTGGCGCGTTTACAACGCGCGGCGATACATACGGTGGGTCTTGTAGAAGTCGATGCCCAGGTCGCGCAGCTCGCGCTGCATGGCCGAGTTTGCCACGCCGATCTGGACGCAGTCGGCGTGCTCGAAACCGCCTTCCAGCACGCTCTTGCGCATCTCGTCAAACAGAATCGTCATCCCGCCGCCGCCGCGGTATTTCTCGGCGATGCCGGCGCCGTTCAAGTTGATCCAGCGCGTGCGTCGGAACTCGCGCAGGAACGCGATCCAGCCAAACGGAAAGAGCCGCCCACCGGTGCGCTGGCAGGCGGCTGTGACATCCGGGTAGCCGAGCAGAAAGCCGACCGGCTCGCTGTCCTTCATCACGATCTTGATCAGGCGTGGGTCGGCAAACCAGGCGATCTGGTCGGCCATGGTCTTGACCTCGGCCTCGGTCAGGGGCATGTTGCCGGTCGTCTCGCCGAGTGCGGCGTTGTAGAGCGCTAGGAGGGCAGGGACCGCGACGCGGCGCAGCTCGGCGCGCGTCTTGAAGTGCGCGATCGAGAGGCCGCGCTTCTCCTTCACCCGTTGTGCGACGCGCTCGATCTGCTCGAAGCGCGCCACGTTGATCGCCTGCGGGTTGAGGTAGCCCGAGACGATGTCGCCATCCGGCGCAAAGCCGGACGCCTGCACGAGCGCATCATAGTAAGGTGCGTTGTAGGCGATGCCAAAGGCCGCCCGGTGCTGGAAGCCCTCCACCAACAGCCCCAGCCCATCCAACGCGGTGAAGCCCTTGGGGCCGAGCATGCCGGTCAGCCCGCGCCCGCGCGCCCAGGCCAGGCCGTGCTCGAACAGCGCCGCCGCGGCCTCGGGGTCGTTCTCGCATTCGAACAGGCAGAAGAAGGCGTCGCGGGTGTGGTTGTAGTCGTTGTAGTGGGCGTTGTCGAGCACGGCCAGCCGGCCGATGACCGCGTCGTCGCGGCGGGCGAGCAGGAACTGCGCATCCGAGTGCTGGTAGAAGGGATGGCGCCGCCGATCGAGCATGCGCGCCGCATCGTCTGCGAGCACGGGCGCCCAATTGGGGTTGCCGCGATACAGCCGAAAGGGCAGCCCGAGAAAGGCCTGGCGCGCCGCGCGCTCGCGCGTGTCGATGGCTGCGACGGTGAGCATGGGCGGATTGTAGACCGCGGGCAGCTTGCTGCCCGTCGCCCGCAAACTACAATCCGCCTCCCATGTCTTCCCTCCGCCTTCTCCTCGCCGGTTTCGGAAACGTCAACCGCAGCCTCGTCAAAATTCTGCTCTCCCAGGCCGCGTTGCTCCGCGCGCGCCATGGCGTCGCGTTCACCGTCGTCGGCGTCGCCGACTCGCGCGGCGCAGCCGTCGCGCCGGAGGGCCTGCCGCTCGAGGCCCTGCTGGCCGCCAAGGCCGCCGGCCGCGGCGTCGATGCGCTTCCAGGCGTTGGGCGACCGGGGCTGGATGCCATCCAGCTGGCGCGCGAGCTCGACTACGACCTGCTGATGGAGGCCACGCCGGTCAACCTCAAGACCGGCCAGCCCGGGCTGGACGCCTGCCTCGCCGCGCTCGGTCGCGGCCGGCATGCCGTGCTGGCCAACAAGGGCCCGCTGGCGCTGGCTTTTGAGCGTTTGGCCGCGCTGGGTGATCTCGACGGCCGACCCGGCCGGCCGCAGCTGCGCTTCAGCGCCTGCGTGGGCGGCGCCATGCCCACCGTGAACGTTGGCCGGCGCGACCTGGCCGGCGCGCGCATCCTGCGCATCGAGGCCATCCTGAATGGCACCTCCCAGGGCATCCTGCGCATGATGGAGCAGGGCGTGTCGTATGCCGAGGCCCTGGCCGAGATGCAGCGGCGCGGGCTGGCAGAGACCGACCCCAGCCTGGATGTCGAGGGTTGGGACGCCGCGAACAAGCTCACCATCATCGCCAACGCCGTGCTGCGCCGCCCAACGACCGTGCGCGAGATCGACGTGCAGGGCGTGACCGCGCTGACAGCAGGTGAATTGCAGGCCGCCATGGCCCGCGGCGAGAAGATCGTCCTGCGCTGTCTGGCCGAGTGGACGGGCCAGGACTACACCCTCTCCGTGCGGCCGACGTCGCTGCCGCTCTCTCACCCCCTCGCGCGCATGAACGGCGATGAGATGGGCATCGTTTTCGAGACCGACATCACCGCGCGGCAGACCCTGACCACGCGCGAGACCGACCCCATCCCCACCGCCAGCGCGATGCTGCGCGATGCGCTCGACATCGCGGCGCCCTGAGCGAAAAACAGAAAGGGGACGCCTCACGGCGTCCCCTTGTCGGAAACGGGCTGCCTAGTCCAGCGCGATCTTGCGCCCGATCTCTTCGATCAGGCGGTCGCGCGTCTCGGCCAGCGGGATGCGCTCGATGACCGGGGCGAAGAAGCCCTCCACCACCAGCCGGCGCGCCTCCCGCTCGGGGATGCCGCGGCTGCGCAGGTAGAAGACCGGCTCGGCCTCGATCTGTCCAACGGTCGCACCATGCGTGCAGCGCACATCGTCGGCCTCGATCTCCAGCCCGGGGATCGAGTCGGCGCGGCTGCGCGCGCTGAGTTGCAGGTTGCGGTTGGCCTGGTAGCCGTCCGTCTTCTGCGCGCCCGGGAAGACGCGGATGTTGCCGCGCCACACCGTACGGGCGTCATCGCGCAACGCGGACTTGTAGAGCAGGTCGCTCTTGCAGTGCGCGGCGACATGATTCTGCTGCGTGTCGTAGTGAAACTGCTGGCGCTGGTCGGCGAAGTAGACGCCGCTCAGCAGCGCCACGCCGTGCTCACCCAGCAGGTCGGCCTCGATCGCGCTCTTGGTGAAGCGCGCGCCGATGCCGCCCATCACCCAGTGCAGCGTCGAATGGGCGTGCGTGTGGGCGCGCTCGGTCGTAAAGTTCCACACGTTGCGCCCCCAGTCCTGGATGTTGACGTAGTCGAGCTGGGCGCCCTCACCGACGCGAATCTCCACCGCATTGTTGACCAACGCAGGATCACTCCCCGCGGGCCCTTCGCTGCGAAACTCCTCGATGAAGGTTGCGCGCGCGCCCTTCTCCAGCACGATGAGCGTGTGGTTGAAGCCGGCCCGGGCCGCCCCGTCGAGCACGGTCTGCACGCGCACAGGCTCCTCGACGCTCACACCGGCCGGCACGAAGAGCACGGCCCCGCTGTCGACGAAGACGCCGTGCAGGGCGGCCAACCAGCCGTCGCTCAGCTTGACCTGCTCGGTCATGAAGTAACGGTCGAGCAGGGCGGGCTGCTGCCGGGCGACGTCGGCGAATGCCCCGAACACCACGCCGGGCGGAAGCGCGCCGGCGGTCAGCGTGCTGCGCGCCATCCCGCCATCGGTCGGGATCGCGGCGAGCAGCGCGTCCATCTTCAGCGCGCCAAGATCGACGCGTCGCCAGGTCTCGTCCCAGCGGTTGGGCGGGGGCGTGTCCTTCAGGACGCGCAACGCTTCGAGCCGACGCGCCAACATCGCGGCGTCCTCGTGGCGCGCGGCGGAGAAGGCCTCCACCCGCTCGCGCGTGATCTCCCCCGGCTTGAGCACCGGGGCGGGTTTCATTGCTGCAATTGCCATGGTTCAGCCCACCGTCCCTTCCATCTGAAGCGCGATCAGGCGGTTGAGCTCGACGGCGTATTCCATCGGCAGCTCCTTGACCAGCGGCTCGATGAAGCCGGAGACGACCATGGTGCTGGCCTCCTCCTCGCTCAGGCCGCGGCTCATCGCGTAGAAGAGCTGCTCCTCGCCGATCTTGCTGACGGAGGCCTCGTGGCCGATGTTGACGTTGTCGTTGTCGATCTCGATATACGGATACGTGTCGCTGCGGCTTTCGGGATCCAGCAGCAGCGCATCACACACGACGCTGCTGCGGGCGCCCTCGGCGTCCTTGTAGACCTTGAGCAGCCCACGGTAGCTGGCCCGTCCGCCGTCCTTGCTGATCGACTTGCTGACGATCTTGCTCGTGGTGTGGGGCGCGGCATGCACGACCTTGCCGCCGGCATCCTGATGCTGGCCTTTGCCCGCAAAGGCGATGGACAGGATCTCGCCGTGCGCGCCGGGCTCCATCAGATACACGGCCGGGTATTTCATCGTGAGCTTGCTGCCGAGGTTGCCATCCACCCATTCCATGGTGGCGTCCTGATACGCCACCGCGCGCTTGGTCACCAGGTTGTAGACGTTGGTGCTCCAGTTCTGGATCGTGGTGTAGCGGCAGCGCCCGCCCTTCTTGACGATGATCTCGACCACGGCGCTGTGCAGCGAATCGCTCGAGTAGATCGGGGCCGTGCAGCCCTCGACATAGTGAACCTGCGCGCCCTCGTCGACGATGATGAGCGTGCGCTCGAACTGGCCGACGTTCTTGGCGTTGATGCGGAAGTAGGCCTGCAGCGGCAGATCGATCTTGACGCCCTTGGGCACGTAGATGAACGACCCGCCCGACCACACCGCGCTGTTGAGCGCGGCAAACTTGTTATCGTTGTACGGGATGATCGTGCCGAAGTACTCGCGGAAGAGCTCGGGGTGCTCACGCAGCGCCGTGTCCGTGTCGACGAAGATCACACCCTTGTCGGCCAGGTCCTTGGCCAGGTTGTGATAGATCACCTCGGACTCGTATTGCGCGCCGACGCCGGCCAGATACTTCTTCTCGGCCTCGGGGATGCCGAGCCGGTCATAGGTGTTCTTGATCTCCGCCGGCAGGTCGTCCCACGATTCGGCCGCGCCATCGGTCGGCTTGATGTAGTAGTAGATGCTGTCGAAGTCGATGCCCTTGAGCGCCTCGCTGCCCCAGTTTGGCATCGGGCGGGCCTCGAACGCGGCCAGTGACTTGAGGCGGAACTCCGTCATCCAGGCGGGCTCGCCCTTCATCCGCGAGATCTCGCGCACAACGTCGGCATCCAAACCCTGACGGCTCTTGAACTTGTAGTTCTCGGGCTCAGAGAAGCCGTACTTGTCGAGGTATTCCTCGTTGACGTTGACCTGGGTCTTGTCCTGCGTCATTGGCCTGCCTCCGGCTCGCGCAGCCAGTCGTAGCCGCGCGTTTCGAGCTCGAGCGCGAGTCCGGGCCCGCCGCTCTCGACGATGCGGCCGTCGATCAGCACGTGCACGAACTGCGGTTTGATGTAGTTGAGCAGGCGCTGGTAGTGGGTGATCACCAGCACGCCCATCTGAGGATTGCGCTCGTGCAGGGTCATCACGCCCTCGCTCACGATGCGCAGCGCGTCGATGTCCAGCCCGGAGTCGGTCTCATCCAGCACCGCCAGCTCGGGCTTGAGCATGGCCATTTGCAGGATCTCGGCGCGCTTCTTCTCGCCGCCTGAGAAGCCGTCGTTCAGGTATCGGCCGGCGAATGAATCGTCGACCTTGAGGACGGCCATGGCCTCGCGCAGGCGCTTGCGGAACTCGGGGATGGGCATGCCCTTGACCGTCGAGGGCGTGATGCCGCCGTTCTGCGCGGCGGCCTCGGCCTTGATCCGGGCGTTGAGCGCGGTGCGCAGGAAGTTGGCGACGGTGACGCCCGGGATGGCGACCGGGTACTGGAAGGCGAGGAAGACGCCGGCCCGGTTGCGCTCATCCGGCTCCAGTTCCAGGATGTTCTGACCCTTGAACAGCACCTCACCGCCGGTCACGACATAACCGGGGTGGCCCATCAGCGTGTAAGCGAGGGTGCTCTTGCCGCTGCCGTTGGGGCCCATGATGGCGTGGATTTCCCCCGCGCCGATGCTCAGATTCAGCCCCTTGAGGATCTCGCGCCCGCTCTCGAGCTGGACGTGCAGGTCCCGAATTTCGAACCACTTTTCAGTCACGGAATACTCCCTGGATTCGGCCGTCAGAAAACTTGACAGCCGTCAACTTTGGATTTTGGTGCAATCATACCGCAGGCGGTGGACCGCCGACGGACGACGGACGACCGAAGACCGAAGCAGGTACGGCCCAGCATCGGAAAGCGATACAGAGGCTCGCCCGTTGCGGTCCGTGCTACCCGACTTCCGTCCTCGGTCATCGGTCTACCGTCTGCGAGCCGCATGGGGAGCGCGAAGCGCCCCCCTCGCAGCTCGCACCTTATACTCCCCCCGACATGATTCCCGTCAAAACCATCGAATGGATCGGCGACGCCGACGGCGTCTGCCGCATCATCGACCAGACCCTCCTGCCTGGCCAACTGAAATACCTCGACATCGCCGATGTCGAGGCCATGTGGGAGGCCATCCGCACCCTGCGCGTCCGGGGCGCCCCCGCGATCGGCATCGCGGCCGCCTTTGGGGTGTATCTCGGCCTTCGCAGCGCCGCCCCGCCGGCCGACCGCTTTCTCGCCGAGCTCGAACGCATCACCAGCTACCTGGCGACCTCGCGCCCAACGGCGGTCAACCTGTTTTGGGCGCTCGAGCGCGTCTCTGGGCTGGCGCGCGCCACGTTCTCGCTGGAGGGGCTGGCTGTCGCGATCTCGGATGTGCTCGCCGAGGCCAACGCCATGATCGGCGAGGACAACGACGTCGGCAAGGCCATTGGCGCGTATGGCGCGGCCCTGCTCGCGGATGGCGACTCGATTCTCACCCACTGCAACGCGGGTGGGCTGGCGACCGCCCAGTGGGGCACCGCCCTCGCCGTCGTCTACGTCGCGGCCGGGCAGGGCAAGCGCATCTCGGTCTACGCGGATGAGACGCGACCGTTGCTTCAGGGCGCCCGCCTGACGGCCTGGGAACTCAAGCAGGCCGGCATCCCCGTCACCCTGATCACCGACAGCATGGCCGCGACGGTGATGGCGCAAGGCCGCGTGCGCGCCGTGCTGGTGGGCACAGACCGTGTGGCGGCCAACGGTGATTTCGCCAACAAGATCGGCACGTTGGGCGTCGCCGTGCTCGCGCATGAGTTTGGCATCCCGTTCTATGTGGCCGCCCCGATCTCGTCGATCGATCCCTGCATCGCCAGTGGCGCGGCCATCCCCATCGAGGAGCGTGGTGCGGACGAAGTCAGCCTGGGCTTCGGGCGCCGCACCGCGCCGGAGGGCGTCGCGGTCTACAACCCCGCTTTCGATGTCACCCCGGCCCGCTATGTCACGGCCTTCATCACCGAGAAGGGACTGGTCCACCCGCCCTTCCCGGAGGGCTTGAAGCGCCTGCTTGGCTGAAGGTGCGCCCCGGGGCGCGCCTGAACGGCGGCCAAAAACGGCTTCACCGGAATGCCCTGTTGATGCTATACTGACGCGTTACAAGTGTCCGGCACGGTTCCCGTTGCGGGCACTCGCGTGCCGCCATGCGGCGGCAACAAGCTCTTTCAACCGTTTCAAAAGGAGAAGGAAACAGTGATTGGAAAGACCACAAAGGCTCTCGGCCTCGGCCTCCTGGCCTCGAGCCTGATCCTGGCTGCGTGCACGCCGACGCCGGCCGCCCCTGTCGAGGTGACGAAGGTCGTCGAGAAGGTCGTGACCTCCGCCCCGCAGGTCGTCAAGGAGACCGTCGTCGTGGCCGCCCCGACCGCGACCGCCGTTCCCAAGGCCAAGCTTCTGCGCGTGAACCTCGGCACCTACCCGGACAACCTGGACCCGCAGAAGGCCTCGTTCGTCAACGAAATCGCTCACCTGAAGCTCGTCTACGAGGGCCTGACCAAGTTCGACAAGGACCTCAACACCGTTCCCGGCGCCGCAGAGAAGTGGGAGTACAACAAGGACGCGACCGAGCTGACCTTCACGCTCCGCAAGGGCCAGAAGTACAGCGACGGCTCGCTGCTCAACGCAAAGCGCTTCGAGTACTCGGTCCTGCGCAACAGCGACCCGGCCACCGCCGGCGAGTATGCGTTCGTGACGACTGAGTACATCGCGGGTGCGCAGGCGTGGAATGACGCGGTCGCCGCCGTGGCCGATGCCAAGGACGACGCCGCGAAGAAGGCCGCCAAGGATGCCGCCGCCAAGGCCGCTGAGCTGGCCAAGGCCAGTGTCCAGGCCCTCGGCGCCGATGGCAAGCCCTGCAAGGACTACAAGCAGGAGGACTGCCTCACGCTGAAGATCAAGCTCGGCCAGCCGACCCCGTTCTTCCACACGATCATGGCCCTGTGGGTTGCCTACCCGGCCAAGCAGGAGAACATCGAGGCCAACGAGTCCTGGTTCATCAGCTCCAAGTTCCACACCGGCAACGGCCCGTATCTGTGGAAGAGCCTCGAGCCCCAGGTCAAGAGCCGCTTCGAGCCGAACGCCAACTACTACGGCGACAAGGCCAAGACCGCCATCGAGTTCTCCTACATCACTGACTCGGCGATCGCCTTCAACGCCTACAAGGCGAACGAGTTCGACGTCGTCGCTCTAGCCGCCGAGGACCTCAAGACCGTCAAGGCCGATGCCGATCTGAGCAAGCAGGCCCTGATCTATCCCGGTTCCTGCACGAGCGGTCTGGCCCTGAACCAGAAGTTCGAGCCCTACACGGACAAGAACTTCCGCATGGCCGTCGCGCAGGCCTTCGACCGCAAGAGCTACACCGAGAACATCCTCGCCGGCTTGGCTGCACCGACCCTGACCTGGATCCCGCCCGGATACCCTGGGTTTGACAAGGCCGAGAACCGCTACGCGTTCAACGTGGATGAGGCGAAGAAGGCCCTGGCCGCGTCCAAGTACCCGACCGCGGACAAGCTCCCCGGTGGCAAGCTGAAGTACTTCGCCTCCAACACCGCCCGCAACAAGACGCGCGGTGAGTTCATCGTTCAGATGCTGAGCAAGAACCTGGGCGTGCCCATCGAGATGACCCTCGTTGAGCCGACCGAGTACACCGCCCGCCAGAAGAAGGGTGACATGGACGGCCTGTTCATTCAGGGCTGGTGCGCGGATTTCCCGCATCAGACGAACTGGCTGCCGACCTACTGGAACAGCAAGAGCTTCGCCTCGCGCTGGAACTACAAGAACGACGCCGTTGACAAGCTGATGTCCGAGGCCGACCAGACTGTCGACACGGCCAAGGCCGCGCAGATGTACGCCGATGCGCAGAAGACCATCGTCGGCGACGTTGGCATGGTGATGCTGTACAACAGCACCAACTCCTACCTCGTCAAGCCGTGGGTCAAGGGCATCGTTCAGACGCCGCAGGACTCCGGCTGGGCCGGCGACACCGTGCCGACTTCGGTCGACATCGACACCGCCGCGCTGCCCAAGTAAGCAAGGCTTAATCGCCCTTTGATCAGGGGCGGGCGACACACTCGCCCGCCCCTGGTTGGTTTTCGGGGAGGGTCGCCTCCCCGTGTCTTTCAGTCCGGGACTCAGACGTATGACCAACTACATCATTCGCCGCCTCATCTCGATGGCGCTGACGGTATTCGTCCTCGCCCTCGCAACCTTTCTGCTCATGCACGCGGCCCCGGGTGGGCCGTGGGATGCGACCGCGCCCGACCGCAAGGGGCTGTCGCCCACGCAGCAGAAGATCCTCAACCAGCAGT
The DNA here is from genome assembly GCA_019694215.1 of Thermoflexales bacterium. Classification (GTDB taxonomy): domain Bacteria; phylum Chloroflexota; class Anaerolineae; order J036; family Brachytrichaceae; genus Brachythrix. Next base: position 10,464 of record JAIBCK010000052.1, on the reverse strand, counting down.
TCGGCTTGGACAAACCCCTGTGGCGGCAGTTCACCGCCTATGTGTTTGGCGATGTGGATGACGACGGCAAGTTCGTCTGCGGCGCGATGTGTGGCAACCTGGGGCCCTCCTTCAAGTACCGCGGCGCGATGGTGCAGGACCGCCTCTTCGCGGCCCGATCCGATGAAGGCGGCTTCTGGGACTCGCGCTTCAGCTTCACGCTGCGCCTGGGCGCGTTTGCGCTCATGCTTGGGGTCCTGATCGGTATTCCCGCCGGAGTCATCGCAGCGCTCAAGCAGAACACGTGGGTCGACTATCTGATCTCCTTCTTTACGACCATCGGCATCTCCGTGCCCGGGTTTGTCAATGCCATCCTGCTCGTGACCGTCTTTGCCGTCATGCTCAAGTGGATTACGGTCATCCCCAAGTGGGAGAACTTCTCGGCCTGGATCCTCCCGGCCGCGGTGATGGGCTTTGGCACCATGGCCTCGCTGGCGCGCTACACGAGAGCGCAGATGTTGGACGTCATGCGCCAGGATTACATCCGCACGGCGCGCGCAAAGGGTCTGCGGGAGAACGTCGTTGTGCTCAAGCACATGCTGCGCAACAGCCTCATCCCGGTCGTCACGATTCTTGGCCCAACCATTGCTGGCCTGCTCACCGGTTCCTTCATCATCGAGCAGCTGTTTAGCATGCCCGGGGTTGGCAATGAGTTCGTCACCTCGATCTTCAACCGCGACTACAGCATGATCATGGGGACGACGCTCTTCCTCGGCGTGCTCGTCGTGTTTGCCAACTTCTTTGTGGACCTGACCTATGGTGTGCTCGATCCGCGCATTCGTCTGGACTAGGAACCTGACGCAGGAGTGATATGACCAGCCTCACCCAGCCTTCCGCCTCCGCCCCGCGTGGGGCCAGCAAGAGACCCGTGCAAGCCAAGAGCAGCGGCCAGTGGGCGACCATCTGGCGGCGGCTCAAGCGCAACCGTTTGGCGCTCGGCGGTCTCGGCGTGCTCATGGCCTTCGTGTTCATGGCGATTGCGGCGCCGCTGATCACCCCTGAAGATCCCACCCACTTCTATCTGGGCAAGCAACAGCTTCCGCCGGTCTGGGTGCCCGAGAGCCCCGCCAAGTTGGTGCCAGATCCTCAGTTTCTGTTCGGCACCGACCAGGCCGGCCGCGACGTGCTCAGCCGCATCGTGTATGGCGCGCGCACGTCCGTCTTCGTCGGCATCGTCCCGACGCTCATCATCATGCTGATTGGAACAACGGCAGGGATGCTGGCCGGGCTGTTTGGCGGCGGGCTGGACAACGTGCTCATGCGCGTGGTAGACGTGCTCGAGGCCTTCCCCGACATCCTGTTCTACATCGTTCTCAATGTGGCGCTGCGCGACACCGACTTCGGCAAGGTGGCAAGTGGGCTTCTGTTGCTCTTCTTCTCACTGGCCATCGTGTCCTGGGGGGGCATTGCGCGTCTGGTGCGTGGGACGACGCTCGGCCTGCGTGGCCGGGAGTTCGTGGACGCGGCGCGCAGCATGGGCGCCTCGGACTTTTTCATCCTCTTCAAGCACATCCTGCCCAACGCCATCAGCATCATCGTGGTGTGGGCGGCGCTGGCCATGCCGCGCATGATCATCGCTGAGGCGACGCTGGCCTATCTGAGCCTTGGCATGAAGGGCGTGACGCAGCTTTCGGAATCTTACTTCGTCACCAGCTGGGGCCAGATCATCAGCGAGGGCCGCACCAGCCTGAATTCGCAGCCGTGGATTCTGCTCATCACCTCGTTCTGCATCGCGCTGATCGTGATTGCCGTGACCTTTTTTGGCAACGGGCTGCGCGACGCGGTCGACCCGCGCCAGAGCAGCTCCGGCCGCTAGACTCACGGTTCGACCCTGCATCCTGGGCGCGGGACAACCCCGCGCCCAGGCCGTTTTTCGGCCTGCTATCATCGCCGCATGACGATCACCCTGCCGAAAACGCCCGCCGATTTCACTGCCTGGTCCCAGGTCCAACCCTTCTTTGACGCCTTGACCGCGCAGCCCCTGACCGCCGCCACCTGCGATGCCTGGCTGGCCGATTGGACGCGCGTCGCCAACCTGATCATCGAAGGCTTTACCCGGGCCAACATCGCGACCTCGGTGAACACGGAGGACGAAGGCGCGCGCAAACGGCTGTTCTTCTTCCTGGAGGAGGTCCTGCCAGCCGCGCAGGCCGCCGACCAGAAACTGAAGGAGAAGCTCCTTGCGAGCGGGCTCGAGCCCAAGGGCTACGACGTGCCCCTGCGCAACCTGCGCGCCGAAGCCAAGCTCTTTCGGGCCGCGAATCTCCCGCTGCAGACAGAGGAGGGCAAACTCGGCAACCAGTATGACGAGATCAAGGGTCGCCAGACCGTGAACTGGGAGGGCCGCGACCTGCCCCTCGCACAGCTCAACCCGATGCTGCAAAGCGCCGACCGCGCCGTGCGCGAGCGGGCCTGGCGCGCCGTGATGGCCCGCCACCTCCAGGACCGTGACGCCTTCAACGCGCTGTGGGGTCGCTTTCTCGACCTGCGCGTGACGATGGCGCAGAATGCCGGTTTTGCGCGCTACACCGACTACCGCTTCGAGCAACTCAAACGGTTTGACTACACGCCTCAGGACTGCGCGACGTTCTGGCATGCCATCGAGACCGAGGTCGTGCCGGCCGTCACCCGGCTGAACGCCGAGAAGCGGCGGCTGTTTGGTGTGGATCGACTCAAGCCGTGGGACGGCAACCAGCACACGCATGTCGACGCCCAGGGGCGGCCACCCCTCACCCCCTTCAAGGACGCGGCCGAGCTCGAAGCCGGCGCCGGGCGCATCTTCAACGCGGTGGATCCGGTCCTCGGGGGCTACTACAAGATCATGCGCGATGAAAACCTGCTCGACCTTGCCAGCCGCAAGGCCAAGGCGCCGGGTGGGTACTGCGCGACGCTGCCGATTGCACAACGGCCGTTCATCTTCATAAACGCCGCAGGGGTGCAGGACGATGTCGACACCCTGCTGCACGAGGGCGGTCACGCCTTCCACGCCTTCGAGGCGGCCCGGCTGCCCAGCCACCACTTCCAGGATTACCCGATGGAGTTCGCCGAAGTGGCGTCGATGGCGATGGAGCTGCTGGCTTCGCCGTATCTGGCGCGCGACAAGGGCGGTTTCCTCAGCCAGGCCGAGGCGGCCCGCGCGCGTGGGCAGCATATCGAAGGCATGCTCCGCTTCTGGCCGTATATGGCCGTGGTGGACGCCTTCCAGCACTGGGTGTATGACAACCCCGTTGCCGCGCACGACCCGGCCGCCTGCGACGCCGCCTGGCTGAAACTCTATCGCCGCTTCCACCCCGACGTCGACATTCACGGCGTCGAGGCGGAGACCGCCAACGGCTGGCAGCAGAAGCTGCACATCTTCCAGGCCCCGTTCTACTACGTCGAATACGGGCTGGCGCAGATGGGCGCGGTGCAGGTGTGGCGCAACGCACAACGTGATCAGGCCGGCGCGGTGCGCGCCTACCGCCGCGCGTTGGCGCTGGGAGGCAGCGCGACCTTGCCCACGCTGTTCGAGACCGCCGGCGGGCGCTTTGGCTTCGATGCGGCGCTGATGCGGGAGCTTGTCGCGGCGATGGAGCAGGCAATGCACGACCTGCGCGCGGCCGGCGCCTGAGATCCATGCCCGCCAGCCCCTGGTTCAAACCCGTCCGCGACTGGACGGTCGATCTCGTGCGGCAACCGAGCGTGACGAACACGCCGGGCGAGACGGCCTTTGGCCCGTGGCTGCATGCGCGGCTGGCGCAGTGGCCGGCGTTTCGTCAGCACCCGGAGCGTTTGTGTCTGCTTAAAACGTTGGACGATCCGCACGAGCGCTACAGCGTCATCGCGGTGGCGCGCGGTCGCGGGCGGCGGACGGTCGCGTTGTGCGGCCACTACGACACGGTCGAGTATGACCCGTATGGCGAGCTGGCCGGGCTTGCAACTGACCCCGAGGCGCTGCTGCCCCGCCTGATCGAGCGCCTGGCGCACTCCCCCGAGCCGCGCGACCAGCGCGCCGCCGCCGAGCTGCAGAGCGGCGACTTCCTGGCCGGGCGCGGGGCGTTGGACATGAAGAGCGGGCTGGCCATGGGGCTGGCCGTGCTGGAGGCCTTTCTCGCACAACCCGATCCGGTCGGCAACCTGATCTTTGTCGCGACGCCGGACGAGGAGGACGCCTCGCACGGCATGCGCTCGGCGGTGCGGCAGCTCGATGCGCTGCTGCCGGAGTGGGGGCTCGAGATCATCGCCGCGCTCAACGTCGACTCCGGGGTGGGCGAGGGCGAGGATGGCCGGGCCGCCTTCCTCGGCAGCGTGGGCAAGGTGCTGCCGTCGGTGTTTGTCGTCGGTCGGCCGACGCACGCCGGCGCGCCCTTTGATGGCTTGAATGCCGCGCTGGTCGCGGCGACGATGACGCAGCGCATGGAAGGCAATCCAGCGTTGGGCGATACGCCGGGGGCCGCCCCGGAGGTGGCCCCGCCGCCCATGACCCTGTATCAGACCGACCGGCGCAGCCGCTACAACGTCACGTCACCGGCGACGGCGTGGTGCTCGTACAACGTTCTGACCTATCACCGTGCGCCGGGCGAGATCCTGGCCGGGGTGTTGGGCGAGGCGCGCGGTGCCCTGGAGGAGGCCGTGACCCTGACCCGGACGCGGGCCGCGGCCTATGCGCGGGTGGCGGGGGCGATCATCGACGTGTACGACTGGCAGCCCATCGCGCTTGATTACGCAACGCTTCGCAAGCAAGCCGAGGCGCGCGGACCTGAGGCGCGGGCGACATTGGCCGCACTCGAAACCGCGCTCGATGCGGAGCCCGGGCTGGATGTGATCGGCTACACCCAACGCCTGGTCGAGGGGGTCGCCGCGGTCGCCGGTCTGCACGGGCCAGCGGCGGTGCTGTGTTTTGCCTCGCAGTTCTACCCGCGCGTGGCGCTGCCCGAGGACGGGCGGGGCTGGCACCTGCGCGCGGCGCTCGAAGCCGAGGCCACGCGGTTGGAACGCGAAGGCGGGCCGCGCGTTCGCCTGCGCCCGTGCTTCCCGGGCATCTCGGACATGAGTTTCTTTGCACCGTTGGGCGAAGCCGACATCGACGCCGTGGTGGCCAACACCCCGGCCTGGCGGGCGCGGCTGGCGCACGACTTTGGCGCGGCCGCCCGCCTGCGCGCGCCCATCGTCAACCTCGGCCCGTGGGGGTCGGACTATCACCAGCTCGCCGAGCGGGTCAACGCCCCCTATTCGTTTGGCGCGTTGCCCGAGCTGCTGTGGCGCGTGGTGCTGCGCCTGTTAAGCACGCCCGCGGCACCAGAGCCCGGCACGCACCATTCCTGAGCTCAGGCCTTTCAAGGAGATGCGGGTCAACACGGCGGACGATAAGAACCGTTTGCAGTTCGAAGCGATGGCCAAATGGGCGCAAGGAGTCACAGGTGAAGACGTCCTGGTGGTCTGCGTCGACCAACTCTACCAAGGCTGGCGGCTTGCTGATGATGCTGCAAAGCGATGCTGCAAAGCATGGCATTCAACCCGGTGTCACCAAACTACCCGAGGTTGAGAAGCGCTTCATGTTGCTTTCACGGCGCTGGGTTGTTGAGCGCGGCTTTGCGTGGGTGGCGCGTTTCCCGGACTTGGCCGAACACAGATGCAAATTGCAGGCTCCGGGCGGAGCGAAACGACCGAATTCCGAATCGCGAAGTAACAAGTCGCACAACGGTTGTTCGTTGTGCTTTGCAGTTGCGACCAGTGCCATCAACACTCTTGGGAAAGGGTCCCAAACGATGCGTACCTGCTTGCGTCCCTCGTATTCAATTGGTGTCCTGTCGGCTACCGTGCGCCGTCAGCGCCCTTGAAGCAACCATCGCCGCTCCGGCACGCTGAAGAAATAGCGCTTGCCGCCAGCCGAGCGCAGTTCAATGACTTCACCATCCGCGCCGACGACTTCCAGGATGCCAGTTTCGTCTGGCGTGCGGTATTCCACCCTGCTTTGCAGGGCGACCACCTCATTGGTGACCGAATCGATGCGCGAGCGGTAGAGCAACAGAAACCCGTAGGGCCCCGAGGTACCAGTCGTGTAGTCGTGAGGGCCGCCGGCCATCACGAGGGTCAGCTCAAGGCCATCCGGAGACACCTCAACCCAGGTGTTGCGAATCAGGGCGCTCTTTGAATTGTCCCCGAGCTGGGTGATGTAGCCAGAGCCGGCGGGCGTGCCGCCATGTTCGGCGGCGTCGAAGCGCGCACGCGGCGTACTGGTGGGAGGGAACACCAGCGTCGGGTAAGGGCCGGGGGTCACAACTGGCTGTGGCGTGAGACGACGTGCCTCGCGCGTTGCGTCCTCGTTGGCCAGTACGGTGAGCTTTATGATGATGTTGCGCTCGGTGGCAGCCTGCGTTGCGATCGCGTCCGGAGATGGGCCGACGACGACTAAGGGCGAATTCAGCGGCGAGAAAGGTGTCGATGAAATCACTCCTGGACCGGCTGCGCACGCAGTGAGAAGCCCGATTACGGTGATGGTGTAGGCACGGGATGGCATATGCGCTGGACAGATTCGAAGGAACTTGAAGTCCAACATGCTTGGTTCACTCCCCTGGGGAATCGGCGGATATCCCTGATATGTTTTATTCACCTTCTTTGCTTGCTCTTCTTGTTCGCGACTATTGCGCGGGTTCATTGATGCCGCGCGGACTCACTGCGAACGTAATGCGCGAAAACCTGTCAGACGCAGATCTCAGCTGGCTGAGCTGAAGGCCGCCGCCCGCATCGCGGCCACGACGGCGCTGCCGAGCATCGCGACGCCGATCAGCCCAAACAGACAGCCCAGCCCTCCCAGCAGCAGGGGGAGGAACCAGGTGTTGAGGAAGTCGTTGATCCGCGCGTCGGCGGGGTTGGCCGGGTCGTATTGCACCTCCACCCTGTCGCCAACCTTGTGCGCTGGCGGGTTGGAGTAGACCGTTCCGCGTACGGTGTAACTGCGGCCATCCCGCGCGATGAAACGCACTTCCGGCGCGGTGCTGCCCGAGCTGCGCCCGGTTCCGCGCACCATCGCCACGACGTCACCCTGCGTGGACACGAAGTTGGCTTCGGCGCGCGACACCTGCAGACGCGCGAAGACTGCGCCGGCGAGCAGGGCCAGCCCGATCAGGCCGAAGATCACGGCACCACCGAAACGCTTGGCCGCCCGAACGCCTGACAGAATCGCGAACAGAGATCCCATCGCCTTCCTCCGTCACTTGACGTCGTCCCAGTTGGGACCGATTGCCACGTCCGCCTTGAGCCGCACGCTGAGCGGATACGCGCCTTCCATCTCCCGCTCGACCAGGGCCGCGATGGCCTCGACTTCCTTGACCGGGACATCGAAGACCAGTTCGTCGTGCACCTGCAGCGTCATGCGGCCCTCGAAGCCGCCTTCGCGGAGGGCCTTGTCGATGCGGATCATCGCGATCTTCATGATGTCCGCAGCGCTGCCCTGCACGGGGTGGTTGATGGCCTCGCGCTCGGCGCGCCGCTTGAGCATCTCGGCCTGCCCGCCCCCGTCGCGCGATGCCAGCTCGGGGAAGTAGCGCCGCCGACCGAGCACCGTCTCGACATAGCCCTGTTCGGCCGCCAGCAGCTTGGTGTGGCTGAGCCAGTTCTGCACGGCCGGGAAGCGCTCGAAGTACTTTCGAATGAACGTTGTGGCATCGGCCATCGACATGCCGGTGTTCTGTGAAAGCGCGAAGGCGCCCATGCCATACGCGATGCCGAAGTTGATCCGTTTTGCAAAGCTACGCTGCATGGCCGTCACCTCCTCGATCGGCACCTCGTAGACCGCCGCCGCGGTGCTGGCGTGGATGTCCTCGCCGCGCGCGAAGGCCTGCCGCAGCATCGCGTCATCGGCGAGGTGGGCGAGGATGCGCAGCTCGACCTGCGAGTAGTCGGCGCTGATCAGGCGCCAGCCGCGCCGCGCGACAAAGGCCTTGCGCACCCGCCGCCCGATCTCGGTCTTGATCGGGATGTTCTGCAGGTTCGGGTTGGACGAGGAGATGCGGCCCGTGATCGCGCCGATCTGGTTGAAGTCGGTGTGGATGCGCCCGGTGTTCTTGTTGATCAGCTCGGGCAGCGCGTCGATGTAGGTGCCCTTGAGCTTTGTCAGCTCGCGGTAGTCGAGCAGGGCGGGGATGATTTCGTGCTTGCCGCGCAGGTTCTCCAGCACCTCGGCGCTGGTGGACATCCCACCCGCCTGGGTCTTGCGCGCGTTGTCGGCCGGCAGCCGCAGCCTCTCAAAGAGGATGACGGCGAGCTGCTTGGTGCTGTTGATGTTGAAGCCTTCCCCCGCCAGATCGTGGATTCGCGCCTCGAGCGCCTTGAGGCGCTCGCCGAGCTCGCTCGACAGCTCGCCGAGGAAATGCACATCCAATGCGACGCCGTGCGTTTCCATTGCCATCAGGACCGGGATGAGCGGGGTCTCGACGTCGTGAAAGAGCGCGGCGACGCCGCGTTCGGCCAGGCGCGGCTCGATGCGCTCCCACAGCGACCACGTCGCCGCCGCATCGGCGGCCGCATACGGTCCCGCGCGCGCGATGGCCACGTCGCGCATCGAGATCTGGTTCTTGCCCTTGCCGATCAGTTCGCTGATCTCCGTCATCTCCCACCCGAGCAGTTTGTTGGCCAGGTTCTTCAGGCCCTGGCCGCCCAGGCTCGGATCGATCAGAAACTGCGCGACCATCGAGTCGAAGACGGGCTTGTCGATGGTGACGCCGACTTCCTGCAGGACTTCGAGATCGTATTTTGCGTTGTGCGCGATGAGCTGCGCGCCCGGGCGGCGCAGCGCGTCGCGGATGGGCTGAAACTTGGCCGAACCGGGGTCGAGCTGCCACTCCCCGTTGGGGCCGGGCCCGTGGCCGCACGGCAGATACCAGCCCGTGCCGTCGCGCACCGCGAAGGACATCCCGACCAGGTCGGCGCTGCGCGGATCGAGGCCGGTGGTCTCGGTGTCAAAGGCAATGCGCGACGCGGCGTTGAGCTCGGCGAGCAGGGCCTTGTAGTCGGCATCGCTCGCCACGATGCGCGTGGTGATCGGCGCGCCGGGCGCGACCGGTTCGGCGGATGCAGTTTCAGCGTTGGTCACGGGCGTCGTCGCGAACAGCCCGAGCTGGCCGGCCGGTTGTGCGGGCGCGCCGGTCTTGGCGGACGCGGGCGGCGCGGGCTCGGCCGCGGCGCTTGCCTGCGGGATGCGCTTGATCAGTGATTCGAAGCGCAGCTCGCGGAAGAGCGCCAGCGTGCGCGTGGTGTCCGGCGCGGTGCGGCAGGCCTCCCAGTCGATCTCGAGCGGGACGTCGGTCTTGATCGTGACCAGGGTGCGGCTGAGCTCGGCGCGGTCACGCTGCTCGGTCAGCGCCGTGCGCGCGCGCTTGGCGGTGATGTTTTCGAGGTTGCGGTAGATGCCCTCCAGGCTGCCGTACTCCTGCAACAGCGACTGGGCTGTCTTCTCGCCAATGCCCGCGACTCCGGGCACGTTGTCGCTGGTGTCGCCGACCAGGGCCTTGTAATCGATGATCTGCGAGGGCGTGACGCCATAGCGCTCCTTGACCGCGGCCTCGTCGTAGATGATTGTGTCGTCGAAGCGCTGGCGCGAGGTGAGCACGCGTACGTTGGGCGAGACGAGCTGCAGCGCATCGCGGTCGCCGGTCACGATCATCACGTCCATGCCCTCGCCCGAGCCGCGCCGCGCCAGCGTGCCGAGCACGTCATCGGCCTCGAAGCCTTCCGCGGTAAAGATCGGCGCACCCAGCGCGCCCACCACTTGCTGGATGCGCTTGAGCTGCTTGCGCAGGTCGTCGGGCATTTTCTCGCGGGTGGCCTTGTAGTCGGCAAAGAGGTCGTCGCGGAAGGTTCGGCCCACGTCAAAGGCGACGGCGAGGTGCGTGGGCTGCTCGGTCGCCCACACTTTCAGCAGCATGTTGGTGAAGGCGAAGGTCGCGCCGGTCATCTCCTGCCCGCCGTCGGCCGTCTCGACGGAGAGCGGGGTGTTGGCCATCGCGAAATAGGCGCGGTAGGCCAGTGAGTGCCCGTCGATGAGGATCAGTTTTGCCGGCGTGCGGGCCGCCTTCTTTTGTGTCATGAACGCATCTTAGCCGAAAGCGCCCGCCGTAGGACCTCCCACGCCGCCCGCGCGCGGCTTACCGTCGGCGCGTCCACCTCGGGCGCGGCATAGCGGGCCTGCTGAAAGGCATCGGTCAGCGCATCGAGCGCGGGGGCCTCGGGGGCGGGCAGCGTCGCGCGCAGGCGAACGGCGTACTCGGCGGGCGTCTGGCCGATGCCGCGCGGGTGCCCGCGCTCGCCGGCCCGGCGGAGCAGGGCGCGGTAGTAGAAGAAGACGCGCTCGCGCGGCCCCTGGACCCAGAGCGCGCGCATGCCCTCGGCCCGCCGGGCCAGGCCGGCCAGCGCGCGCCGCGCCTGAAACTCGGCCGCCCAGGCGCG
>JAIBCK010000051.1 GCA_019694215.1 Thermoflexales bacterium | reverse complement strand
CGCACCAACACAACGCCGACCACGAGGCTGTCTCCGCCGCCCGCCAATGCGCGGCGTTGGCCGGTCTGCGGGTCATACACCCCGACGACGACGCGGTACTCACCCGGGGCCAATGTCGGCGGGGCAAGCAAGGTGTATGGATCGTGCACCGTGCGCCCCGGCGACCAGCGCGTCATCGGCTGCAAGGCACTCAGCGGCTGCTTGTCGCGCTGAAAGGCAATCTGGCCGTCAGCCCCGACGACGTGCACGAACACCTTGTCATCAGCGGCGAGGGGCAACGCGGCCCGCCAGGCCAGCACCACGTGGAAGACATCCCCGGGCCGCAACGTCGCCTCCATCCACTGGCCCACCAGCTCGAGCCCCGCACCAAAGCGGGCGGGCGGCCGCGCCGTCATCAGCCCGGCCATCGAAACGGGCGGCCGACGCTCGAGCGCGTAGAGCGGGAGGCGGATCTGGCCAAAGTTGAACTCGCCCAGCTGATGGCCATTGGCCTGCAGCGCCGTTTCGACGCGCTTCTCGGCATCCACGACGTCATCCTGCCAGAGAAAGAGCCGAACCCGTCGCGCGTCCAACGCTGCAATTTGACCCAGGACCGGACCCTCGTCGGTCAGCACCCCGTGCAGGCCCTCGGGGGCCGCGAGCAGGCGCCCGGCCGGCGCGCCGAGCTGCGCCCAGTAGAAGCGCGCGGCAAAGTTGTCGCGCACCATGACGACGACATCGTCGGCGGCCAGCGCTTCGGCGACATGCGCGACGGCGGCACGGGTGTCATCGCGTGCGGCCCGCGGATCGGTCTTGACCGTCAGAACGCCGGGCAACCACAGGGCGGCGAGCGCGATCACCCCCAGCAGCCCCAGACCCCGCGCCACCCGCGTGCGCATCGCCCCGGCCTGGCCCACCAGCACCGCCACCATCGGCACAACGTAAATCAGATAGCGCGGATGAAAGACCGAGCGTTCGGGATAGACCAGGCGCACGGCCACGGTCGCGGCGAGCAAGGGCAGGGCGATCAGCGCCAGCGCCATCAGCAGCGGTCGCCAGCGCTTGAGCAGGGCGAGCGCCGCGCAGGCAGCCCCCAGCGCCACGCCGAGCAGGACGCCCCAGACGTCCGATCGCGCAAGGCGCTCCTGCCCCACGCGCACGCCGCCAAGCATCTCGGCGAACTCCAGCAGGCGGCCCGCCACCGTGTTCAACGGAAAGACAAAACCATCGTCATACGCAAAGCCGCCCCGGGCGAAGAGCAGCCAGGCCAGCACCGTTAGCGTCGCCAGTGCGGTCGGCCTGAACCAGGCCCGCGCGATGCACCAGGCGCCCGGCCAACCCTGCGCGGCCCGCGCACGCCAGGCCACACCGGCCACGACGGCGACGTGGGCGGGGAGCAGAAAGACGGCGTAGTAGTGGCAGTGGATGGCAGCCGCCAGCAGGACGGCACTCGCGGCATAGCAGCGCCCGGCGCCGGTCGGCCGCGACAGCGCGCGCAGCAGGGCCAGGCTGGAAAGTGTGGCAAACATCGCCACCAACGCATACATGCGCGCCTCACCGGCGTACCACAGGGCAAAACCGCACACCGCATAAAGCCCCCCTGCGAACAGCCCCGCGCGTCGGCTCCGCGCCAGCTGCGCAGACAGGGCGATCACCGCCGCGGTCGTCAGCGTGTCGGCCAGCGCCGAGGGGGCGCGCAGGGCGAACTCGCTGTCACCGGCCAACGTCATCCACCCGTGCAACAGGCCGTAATACAGGGCCGGGCTGCGGTCGCCGGCCGTCACGGCCGCCATCTCCGCCAGCGGCAGCCGCGCAAGGTGCCAAGACCAACCCTCGTCAAACCACAGGCTCTGTGCGCCAAGCGCCCACACCCGCAAGGCGAACGCGATCACGAGAAGGGCCAGCGTCAGCCCGGCATACCGGCGGCGCTCACTCGAAGCCAAGGCCGCGCTCCTTCAGGCTGGTGTAGCGGTTCTGGCCGATGACCAGATGATCGAGCAGATCGATCTCCAGCAGCCGGGCCGCCGAGACGAGTTGGCGCGTGACCTTGATGTCCTCCGCCGACGGCGAGGGATCGCCGCTGGGATGGTTGTGCGCCACGATGACGGAGGCCGCATTCAGGCGGATGGCATCCTTAAAGACCTCGGCCATGCGCATCGAGGCGGCGTTGAGGCTGCCGCGATAGACCATCGCGGCGCCGATCACGCGGTTGCGGGTGTCAAGGGCGAGGGTGCGCACTTCTTCTTGTTCCAGGACGCCCATCTCGGGCATGAGTATTTGCGCGGCGTCGGCGGGGGTGCGGACCTGGGCGCGCGCGCCCAACGAACTCTGCGCCAACCGGCAGCCCAGCTCGAGCGCCGCCTTGAGCTCGATGGCCTTGGCTGGCCCCACCCCGGGGACCCGCCGAAGCTCACTCAGGTCGGCCCGCGCCAACCCGGCCAGATCGCCAAACGCGGCCAGCAGCCGGTCGGCCAGCGCCAGGGCCCCCTGCCCGCGGGTTCCCGTGCGGAGGACGATGGCGACCAGCTCGCGCGCCGAGAGCGCGGCCGGCCCCGCCCGGGCAAAGCGTTCGCGCGGGCGTTCGGCCTCGGCGACCTCGCGCATCCGGGTGACGGGTGCGCCCGCCCGGGGACTGGGATCGAGGGGATCAGCCATGCGCGCCGTTATCGCACGCGCCCGCCTCCCCTGCGCTGACACCTGTCTGACGGTTGGCGCAGCCGCATCAACCGACGTTTACGCAACCGCGTGAGTATAATCCGCGCGACATGACCGAGATTCTTGCCGCCGCCAACAACCTGATCGTCGCTGCGGTCAGCGTGATTGGCGCCATCACCGCCGCCCTGCTGGCCGGAATCGCCGTATGGACGTTCCGGGACATCCGCTCGCGCACCCGCGACATTCTTGTCCAGATCCTGGCCACGGTCATGGTCGCCGTCATCCCCATCGCGGGCCTGATCGTCTATTTCCTGCTCCGGCCGCGCGAGACGCTGGCCGAGGGGTATGTTCGGGCGCTGGAAGAGGAATCGCTGCTGGCCAGCATCGAGAACCAGGAGTTTTGCCCGACCTGCGGCCGGCGCGTCGACGGGGACATGCAGTTCTGCCCATCCTGCCACGACACGCTCCGCCGCGGTTGCCCGAACTGCGGGCGCGCCCTCCACCTGTCCTGGGACCTGTGCCCCTATTGCGGCACCGAAGTGACCCCCCAGGTTGAGGTCAGCAAGCCGGCCCGCAAGACCGTCGCCGCCCCCCGGCCGGCGACCGCGGGACGCGCGGTCGCTGCGGTCACCGGCCGGGCGCCGGCCCCCGTGGCGGCTCCCCGTGAGCGGCTCGGCGGCCTGCTCAACAAGCTGGGGGGTGCCGTCGAAGGCGTGGTGGATCGGGCTCGCAACGGCGCGCCGGTGGCGGATGCCGAAGACGTGGCGGATGTGGAAGCCGTGGCCGCGCCGGCGCCGCGCGCGATGCGACGCGCCATGCCGAGGCCCAACCCGCCGCCCCCGCCGGTCGAGGACGCGCTCGAGTAGTCCGCCGCCGTTTGGCGGTTGCTCCCGCGTTTTTGTGATTGCCGTCCTGCCGCTTCCGGTCTACCCTCCTGCGCGGAGGGTATGCCAATGTCCATCAAGTCACGAATTGCCGTTCTCAGTCTCGTCTGTGTCGTTCTGCTGATCACCAGCCCGCTGGGCGCTGCGGCCAGCGCACCCGATGAGGCCGCCGAGGCCCCAAACGCCAAGTACGCGAGCCTCGGTGGGATCGTGTTCCAGGACTTCTGCAAGGTCAATTGCGTGGCTGGCAGCAGCCTGAACCGGGGCAACGGGGTGCCGAACACCGCTGAGCCGCGCCTCGCCAACATCCTGGTCGGCCTGTCGCGCGGGGCGTGCCGCCCGACCCAGGGGGTCTTCCGTTGGACGCGCACCAACGCACAGGGTGGCTACAGCTTCACCGGGTTGGCAGCGGGCACGTACTGCGTGATGGTGAATTCACGCCAGAGCGGCACTGCGTTTGTCAAGCCGGGGGTGTGGTCGCGGCCGAGTGGTCGAAGCAGCTACTACCTCGCCAGCTACACGGTCCGCCTGACGGCCGGCCAGGCGCACAACGGTCTGTATTTCGGCTGGGACCACAAGTAGGCGCAACGGCGAACAGGGTCCTCATGCAGGGGTGAGGGGCGTCATTGGAGGTGCCTCTCGCCCCGTTTATTTTTCACGCGCAGGGATCGCGGACAGCCCACGCACAACGGTGCCTTACACCATTAGGGCACCAGCTTTCCGATCTGCGACAGACGCTCGCGAATGGCCGGGCTCTTGATCCCGTTCCAGTCCGCACCAATGCCGTCATACGCGCCACTGACGCGCTGCTCGGGTCGCAACACCAACACCAGCCGCCCCTCAGTGCGTTCCAAATAAGCCACTGGATAGGCAATAGCCATCGCGGACACGGGATCCAGGAAGATGCCGCCGTAGACAAAGGCCCCGCCAAGGGTGACCTCGAAGGCGCGCTGTTGCAGGTCCCAGGGCTCCTTGGCGGCCAACTCGGCCATCAAGCGCTCGGTCGCCGGCTTCGTCAGGACAATGGCCTGACGCTCCCAGCCGTAGCCCTCGATATCACCCTCGCCGATTACCGCTGCAGCGGGTTGCGCAGCATCGGCGGCGAGTTTGGCGTGGGCTGCGTCGCGGTCGTAGCCCAGGCTAAGGCTGGAACGCGTTCCACTGGAAAACCGAATTTCAAGTTGATTCACGTTTGGAACTCCTGTGAGATCTTTCGCATAAAGCGTGGCATCAGTCGCGATAGCTTGTCTTGTACCCTGAGTTGGCTGCGCACATGCGCCAAGTGCAAGGCTCATGACGACAACAAAGAAAAGGAACCTGTCTTGAGATTGGTTCATTCTTTTGTTCGTGCGGTCCATCAAGTCAACGCCTTGGTGAAGGTGGAACAACATCATCTGTACCTTTTTCTCCTGCCTCAAGGTATCGCCTCATGACTTCTGCGGAATATGCGTCGAGATCACCATTGTAGGGATCTTGCCCAGGCCAGTAACCTGTTCCAGGATAGGGTTTTCCAGTGCTAGCGTTTGTGGGGGGTTGTCCAAGCAGTGTTATTTGTGTATCAGCTGTCGGAGCATGCATTATTGCTTTCCACTCGTTTACCGAAATCGGACGCCGAGCAATTGATGGATCAATGACCATGTTCACCACTGTGCCATCTGGCTGAAGAACCGGTAGCACTGGAGCTACATGGTAGCCCCACCGCACACTGCCATACGGGCCATTGGTGTCGACGGATAGGTCGCCAAACGCCCAAACCTTCGAAGGTTCGACACCGTACGTTTCTCGAATCCTTGTGGTCATCATGTGCGCACGGGCATAGCAACCGTCAGGAGGATAGTTGAATGCAATGTCCTTTTCATTTGCCATGTCCTCAAAGATCGCCTCAGCCTGTTCGGGAGTCGCTGGAGGTCGGACGTGTTCGTGGGCACAGGCGTGGCCTGAGGTGTTTCCTGCCCCAAGCCAAGGCGATCAAGGACATCCTTGATGAACCTGATAATGTCACCAAATGGATCGCCACCACCTTCAAATGCCGGGCCAGTGAACATCACCGAAATCGTCTTGACCTCTTCATAGTCGACTCGAATATGATGAGCTTCCATAAATTGTCAAACGAATAATAGGATTGTAGCACGAAATTGACAACCTTCGTTATCCATAATCCATAATATCTGCACCGTTCAGCACATCTGCCATACCAGCACCCGAATTGGCGGTCACAATGTGGAAGTCGTCCAGCGACCTGACTGATGCCACCTTCTGCACCATCGCCAGTGTCAGGTCTGCCACGGCGAAAACTCCATACGAATGCGCGCCCCTACGGGACGACTTGCACTTTGACGACGTTGGTGTGGCCCGCACCGGCACCCATGGGCAGCCCGGCGGTGATGATGATGCGGTCACCTGTCTTGGCAAAGCCGCGCGCCGCGGCGACGGCCGCCGCCGCAGAGAACATCTCCTCCACGTCGCCGGGCAACGGGCGGAGTTCGGCCTCCACCCCCCACATGAAGGCGGTGTAGGCACGCGTGCGAGGGTCCGACGTCAACGTCAGAATCCTGACCGCCGGCCGGTGCCGCGCGACCATGCGCGCGGTATGCCCGGAGCTGGTCGTGCAGACGATGGCCTGCGCATCGATGTCCTCGGCGAGCTCGACGGCCTCGCACGTGACTGCATCGGTGATGACATCCACGGCGCTGTGCGCGGGGCTGCGCTGCGGGCGCAGGTTGCCCATTCCCGTCAGGCGCTGCGACTCGATCAGGTGCGCCTCAGCGTTGTGCGCGATGCGCGCCATGGCCCGCACGGACTCGACGGGAAAGTCCCCCGAGGCGGTTTCAGCGCTCAGCATGACGGCATCGGTGCCATCCAGCACGGCGTTGGCGACATCGCTGGCCTCTGCCCGCGTGGGCGATGCGGTGTGGATCATGCTCTGCAGCATTTGGGTGGCCGTGATGACCGGCTTGCCGTTGAGCTGACAGCGACGGATGATGCGCTTCTGATAGAAGGGCACTTCCTCCGGGGCGGCCTCGACGCCCAGGTCGCCGCGCGCGACCATGACGACGTCGGCGGCATGAATGATGGCATCCAGATCATCGATGGCCTCGGGCTTCTCGATCTTGGCCACCAGGAGTGGGTTGCCGCCCAGTTGATGCACCAGGTCGCGCAACTCATTGACATCATCGGCGCGGCGCACAAAACTGAGCGCGAGCGCGTCGAGGCCCTGGGCGATGGCAAAGCCGACATCCCGGGCATCCTTGGGCGTGATCGACGAGACCTTGACCTTTGCACCGGGCGCGCTGACACCCTTGCGTGAGGTGAGGGTGCCGCCGAAGATAACGCGACACAGCAACCCACCGTCGGCGAGATGATCGACAACCTCGAGCACCATCGCGCCATCGTCGATGAGCAAACGCTGCCCCACCCCGCACGCGGCGATGACCTCCGGATGCGGAAAGGGGATGGCCGGTGCCGGCGCGGACGCGGACAGCGCGCAGGTCGCGCCGGGTTGCAATGGGATGCCCGCGGGTGGCAGGTCACCGACCCGGAACTTGGGCCCCTGCAGGTCGCCCATCAGCGCGACGTGGGCGTTTTCCTCGGCGGCGATGCGGCGTATCAAAGCGACACGGCGCGCATGGTCTTCATGCGCGCCGTGCGAAAAGTTGAGCCTTGCGACATCCATGCCCGCGCGAATCATCTCGCGGAGGACGTCTTCTTTTTCACTCGCAGGTCCGATCGTGCATACGATTCTGGTTCTCACACTACAGAATATACGCGATACCAATCGCGCCGGGCCCGGCGTGCGCAGCCACCGCGGCGCCGGCCTCCAGGATGAGCGGATCCTTGTAGTTGAGTTCCGCGCAGACATCCCTGGCAAACGCGGCGACGCCTTCCGGGGCATGCGAGTGCATGAAGCCGATCATCGGGGCCGCGCTCTTCTTGAGGTCCTCGAGCGCGATCTCCTTGAGCCGCGCAAGGGCCTTGGGCATGGTGCGGACGCGCTCGACGGGGACCAGCGCGCCATCCTTCAGGCTGAGGATGGGCTTGGCCTGCAAGACGCCACCCAGCAACGCGGCGGCGGCACCGATGCGACCGCCACGGCGCAGGTTCTCCAGCGTCTCGAACAGAATGTAGAGCCGGGTCCGCGGAATCAGGCCTTCGATGTGCGTCTTGATCTCGGCGACGCTGGCGCCTGCATTTGCCATGCGCAACGCCTCACGCACATACAACGCCTGCGCGATGTTGATGAACTGGGTGTCGATCACGGCGATGTCGGTGCCCAACTCCTTGGCGGCGACGCGGGCCGAATCGACGGTAACGCTGAGTTTCTTGGAGAGGTGAATCGAAACGATCCCGTCGTTCTTGATCGGCTCGTAGACCTTCATGAAATCGTCAAAGGTCGCGCCCGACGTGGTCGGGAAGCGCGGGTCGGACTTGAGCTTGGCATGGAAGGCATCGTTGCTGATGTCCCAGGTCTCGCGGTAGCTCTCATCGCCAAACATCACATAGATGCCGGGCATCCCGGCCACGCCCCAGGCCTTCATCTCATCGAGCGAAAGCCCCGATCCGGTGTCAGTGACGATCTTGACCATTTGTTTCCTCCAAAGAAATTCATCCAATGATTCAGACTGAAATGCGCCAACGCGCGAAGATGGTAAGGCCATAACACCGTGCATGCCGGCAGGTTGCGGACCCGGCTATCATGTTTGGCATGCGCCTGCCCCGGCCCCTGCTCGCCCTGCTCGTCGTCTTTGTCTGCCTGGGCAGCGTGTATTCGATCGTCACCCCAATTTTCGAGGCCTCGGACGAGCTGCGACACGTGGCGGTGATCGATCATCTGCGGCAGGGGCACGGACTGCCCATCCAGGATCCCGCGAACCGGGGATTCTATGAGCAGGAGGGCAGCCAGCCACCGCTGTACTACGCGCTGATGTCGGTGGTGTCTCTGCCCTTTGATCTGAGCGATCTGCGGGCGGTAGCGGACCTCAACCCGCACGCGCTAATCGGCCGGGCCGACACCAGCACCAACTGGAACATGGTGCTGCATACGCCGGCCGAGGACTTCCCGTGGCGCAAGACGGCGCTCTTTGTTCACGTCGCCCGCCTGATCGGCGTGCTGCTGGGGGCCATCACCGTGGCCGCGAGCTGGCGTATTGCCGGGATGCTGGTCACTGCGATGGGCACACGGGGCCGAGCACTGGCGGGTGCCCCGCTGCTGGCGGCCGCGCTGACCGCCAATCCGATGTTTCTCTTCATCAGCGCCTCAGTCAACAACGACACCCTGGCGGCAACGCTCTCGGCGCTGGCGGTGCTGTTCACCCTGCGCGCCTTGTTGAGCGGGTTGACCCTGCGTCGCGCCGTTGCGCTCGGCATTGTCCTCGGTGCAGCCGCCCTGACGAAGGTCTCTGGGGCGGCGCTGTGTGCGGCGGTCCCCCTGGTGCTGACGGCGGATGCCGTGCGGCAGCGGCGGCTTCGGCCGGTGCTGGGCAACCTCTTTGTGTTGGGAGCCCTTGCTGCGGCAATAGCCGGCTGGTGGTACGTGCGCAACTGGGCGCTGTATGGCGAACCAACCGGGACGACCATGATGTCACTCATCGCGGGCCCCCGTGCGCATCCCCCCGGCGCGCTCGAATTGCTGGGCGAGTATGAGGGGTTTTCGCGCTCGTATCTTGGGCTGTTTGGCGCGGTGAACATCCCCCTGCCCGAGCCGCTGTATGCCACCTTCAACGCCTTGTTGATTGCCGCTGGGTGCGGGCTACTGGTGATTGTCGCCCAACGCATTCGCTTCCCCCGCAGACAACCCGACCCCGCCCTTCTGCCCGGGCTACTGCTGGCAGGCGTCGTCGTGGTCGCGCTTACGGCTTTGATCCGTTGGACATCAATCACGCCGGCCAGCCAGGGCCGCCTGCTCTTCCCCACCATCACGGCCATCTCGACGCTGCTTGCGGTGGGCGCACTCACGCTGGTGACGACGCTCGCCCCGCGCGCGGGTCGGCTTGCCGCCGGGGTCATGGCCGCGGGGATCCTGACGCTCTCAGCGCTCAGCCCGTTTCTGGTCATCGCGCCGGCATATGCGACACCGAACCGCGGCCCAGAAACAGCCTTCTCACCCGCACAACGCACTGAGCTACGCTATGGCGAGCACGGTGTTTCGCTCGTCCGCTGGCTGGGCGTGGATGCCAGCCCGGCGCGCGTCCGAGACGGCGACGTTTTGCGCCTGACCTTCTACTGGCAGGGCTTGCAGCCGATGGACACGAACTACAGCTTTGCCATCAAGGTGTTCGGACCCGCAGGCGAGCCCGTGAGCGCCATCGACCTGACGCCGGGGCGCGGGATGTGGCAGACCCGCCGGTGGGTGCCGGGCGAGGTCATCGTCGAGCCCCTGGCGTTGCCCATCCAGCCAGGGGGTGCGCTGCCCGATCTGAGCGAACTGCGGGTCGATGTGACCGTGTATCGCTTTGACGTCGAAGCCAACACGCAGACGCCGCTCGCGGTGTTCGACGGATCCGGCGCGCCGACCGGGAGACAGCAATACGCGATCAGCGGCTTTTCCGCGGCGAACCCTGTGCCTGCCCCGACCACGCGGCAGGGCGTGAGCGCCGCCCGCGTCGGCGATACCATCGGCGCGACCCGCCTGGCTGACCAGCTGGTCGTGACGACGACGTGGTATGTCACCCAGGACCTGACGAGCGATGCGCGGGGGTGGACGGTGTTCATGCACCTCGTGGATGCCGCGGGCAAGCCCGTGACGCAGGCGGACGGCCCGCCGCTGGGCGGTCGCTTTCCCGTGCGCTGGTGGCGCGTCGGCGACGTCATCATCGACACGCGCAAGCTCCCCCTGCCGGCCGGGCTGGCGGCGGGCGAGTATCGGCTGCTGTTCGGCCTGTATCGCCCGGACGGCGACTTCGCCCGCATGCCCGCCACGGGGCCTTCCGGCCGCCTTCCCGACGACGCCCTCGCTGCGTCAGTCACCCTGCCGTAGCGCGTTATGTAAAGAGATTTGCAATCGGCAGGGCTGCGCCGTATCATCGCGGCCATGCACACAGAGCGGCTTTCGGACGATGTCTACGTCTTCACCAGCGAACTGTATTACCAGGTCACGGCCAGCCTGATCGTATCGGGCACGATCGGCATCCTGATCGACACCCTGCCCTTTCCGGAGGAGACGGTCCAGATTGCGCAGCTGGTCAACCGCCTGTGTCCGGACGGCGTGCGGTACATCATCTACACGCAGCATCAGGCCGACCACGTGTATGGCGCGGCCTTTTTCCCGCGCGCCGAGATCATCGCCCACGCACATTGCCGGGAGCGCATGATTTCGCATGGTTATGCGGCGCTCGAACGCGCGCGGGCGCAGACGCCCTCGCTCAGCCTGGTCAAGCTGCGCCTGCCCACCCTGACGTTTGAAGGTGGCAGTTTTGCGTTGCGCCTGCCGGGCAAGACGCTGGAGCTGATCCGCCTGCCCGGGCACACCCCGGACTCAATCGTTGTGCTGCTCCAGGAGGAGAAGCTGCTCTTCGCCGGCGACACGGTGATGGCACTGCCCACCGTGAGCGATGGCGAGGCCGACCTGCCCGCGCTGCGACAGGCACTCGAGGCTGTCAGCGGCATGCAGCTGGACTGCATCGTTCAGGGGCACGGCGAGATCATCCTGCGGGGTGAGATCCGCGACGCGATCCGGCGCGGCCAGCACTACCTCGAGACGCTGGCCGCGCGCATCGACAAGATGGTGGAGGTCGACGCGCCGCGCAGCGAGGCCGCCAAGCTCCCCATCGAGCAGTGCGGCATGACGCGGGTGGTGCTCAACGGTAATGCCGGCGAGCTGCACATGGCCAACGCTGTCGCCTACTATGATCGG
Source organism: Thermoflexales bacterium (assembly GCA_019694215.1). Taxonomy (GTDB): domain Bacteria; phylum Chloroflexota; class Anaerolineae; order J036; family Brachytrichaceae; genus Brachythrix. The sequence continues at coordinate 11,728 of JAIBCK010000051.1, read as the reverse complement.
CAGCTGGCCCGACGCGGGCCGATCAAGCCGCCGGCCGTCGAAGCAGCACCACCCAAGGCCAGCCCGAAACCGACCCCCAAAGCGGAGGCCACGCCGGCACCGAAGACTGCAACGAAGCCGGCCCCCAGGGCAGCTGCGAAGAAGGCTGTCAAGCCGGTCAAAGCCAGCAAGGCTCCCGCCAAAGCCAGCACGCCGAAGAAGCCGGCCAAGGCCAGCCCGGCAAAGAAAACGGTCAAGACGAGTAAGGGCAAATGAGCGTTTTGCAGGTCGTCCTAATCGCCTTGTTCTACGCCCTGGCGCGTTCGTCGTTCACGGCCGGCCTGGGCATGACCGTGTTTGGCCAGCCACTGGTCGCCGGCGCGCTGACCGGGCTGATCTTGGGCGACCCCACCCGCGGCGTGACGCTGGGCGCGGCGCTCAACCTGGGCACGTTGGGGCTCTCTATATTGCGCGCGCGCTGGGGCCCGGACATCGCGTTGATCGGCTATGTCGGCGTCCCGATCCTGATGATCTCGGGGGCCAAGCCGGATTCCGCGCAGGGGCTGGCCGTGATCGCCGGCCTCGGCGCGATTGGTGTCGTGATCAACTTCCTCGCCGGCGCGTTCAACACGGTGTTGACCCACTGGGCCGACTACTTCGCCGAGCGCGGTGAGCCGCGCATGATGGTCTTCCTCAACGTCGTGCCGGCGCAGGTCTTTCTCTTTCTGCTGACCTTCTTCCCGGCCATGGGCCTGCTGTTGGGGCCTGAGATCGCCGGCATCGCGGCCTGGTCGGCGCGCGTGCCGGACTGGTTGACGTATTTGATGACGCTCTTCCAGCGCCTGTTGCTGCTGCTCGGCATCGCAATGGCGTTGCGCGCTGTCGGTGGCGGGAGCGCCATCGCCTATGCCGTGCTGGGCTGGCTGGCCGCACAGCTGGTCGACGACCAGGGCGCGGCGTTTAAGGTGCTTGCGTTGGTCGGGATGGGCGGCGCGATTGCCGTCATCCACGCCTTCGTCGCGCGACGGGCCGCCTCGAGCGAGCTGGTGCCGCTCAGCCTCGAACCCGCCACCCGCGCCGTGATGTCGACCGACCCCGAACGCGTGCCGCCGCCCTCGCTCACGGCCTCGTTTCTGCTGTGGCAGTTCTTCAACGGTGCCAGCACCAACTTTGAGCGCGGGCAGAACCTGGGCCTGGCGAGTGCGCTGTCACCCGTCGTGCTCGCGCTGTATCCTGACCGGGACGCTCGAACCGCCGCGTTGCGCCGACACCTCAGCCTCTTCCTCACCGAGCCCACGCTCGGCGCTGGGTTGGTGGGCGCGCTCGCGGCAGCCGAGGCCCGCGTCGCCAGCGGCGATGTCAGCGACGCCGACAGCGAGCTGGTGGGCGGCAAGGTCGGCGCGATGGCGGTGACGGGCGCGCTGGGCGACAACCTGGTGGCCGGGTTGCTCACCGCGCTGATGGTGAGCATCGGGGCCGGGATGGGCCTGCAGGGCAGCCTGCTCGGACCGCTGGTCTTCATTGTCTTGCAATCTGCCGTTGTGCTGGGTGGCGCCTGGCTGGCCTTCCGGGCCGGGCATCGCTGGGCGCGCAGCGGGCTGGCCTGGGCGCATGACCACGAGTGGCTGCGGGCCGGCGGATTTGCCGCGCTGCGACTGGGTGCCTTCATACTCGGCGCCTTCGTGATTCGCCTGGTTGCGCTCAGCTTCCCGAGCGCCGTCGTCGCGGTCGAGGGAGCGCGGATGAGTTTCCAGGGTTATCTCGATGCCCTCCTGCCGCGCGCCATCCCGCTCGTCATCACCGCCTGGATGTGGTGGCAGCTGCGCACGCGCCGCCTGAGCCCAACCGCGCTGGCGGGGCTGTGCGGAGCGGGTGCGCTGATCGTCACCGGCGTCATGAAGGCGCTGGGCTGGCTATGACCCAGCACGGGACGTTTCACGATCTGATCACGGCCATGGCTGAACCGGGCTGCCCGGTCTGCCGCCTCGTCGATGCCGCCACCCGCGCGCGTATCGACATGCTGTTCTACGAACAGCTCACCCTTGTCGAAATCAGGGCCGAGATCCGCGCCGCGCGCGGGTTCTGCAGCGCGCACGCCAGCCTGCTGCCCGGACCGACGCGCATGGCCGGCAACGCCATCCTCCATCACGATGTCCTGAACGACGTGACGCGGCAGCTGGGCGAGCTTGCGCCGCGCCGGACGGGGTCGTTTGCCAGCATCCTGGCCCTGGCCGCCCGGGGCGCCATCCGCGCGGCCCGCGACGTGATCGCGCCAAAACGCGCCTGCGTGCTGTGCGACTATGAGCGCGAGCAGGAAGTGCTGTTGCTGCGCGCGCTGGCGCGCGACCTCGGCGACCGCCGGATGTATGAGGCCTTCAAGGCCAGCCAGGGGCTGTGTCTGCCACACTTCCATGCGGCGCTGGGCGTGAGCGATGTCTCCGTTGAGCGGCTTACGCTGTTGATCGACCTGCAGCGGGCCCACCTGGAGCGCACCCGCGATGAGCTGAGCGCCTGGATGGCCAAACAAAACGGCAGCTATGACTTCGAGGCACCCGACCTCGCCGACCCGCAAGGCGACGCGCCAAGCCGGGCGGCGCGGCTGGTGAGCGGCCGGGTCATCCACACCGACGGCCGACGCTAGGCGCGCTCAGACCCAGTCAAAGCTGCGCGTGACCGCCTTCTTCCAACCGGCATACAGGCTTTCGCGGCGCGCGCGGGGCAGCGCGGGCTTCCAGGTCTTGTCCATCCCCCACTGGGCCCGCAGGGCGCGCTGGTCGCGCCAGAACCCCACGGCCAGCCCAGCCGCGTAAGCGGCGCCCAACGCCGTCGTCTCCGCAACCCGCGGCCGCACCACGGGCACGCCCAGCATGTCGGACTGGAACTGCATGAGCGTTTCGTTGAAGACCATCCCGCCATCGACGCGCAGCGACTTGAGTTTGACACCCGAGTCGGCATTCATCGCGTCGAGCACTTCGCGGGTCTGGTAGGCGGTGGCTTCCAGCGTCGCGCGGGCGATGTGCCCGCGGTTGACAAAGCGCGTCAGCCCGGCGATGACGCCGCGCGCGTCGTCGCGCCAGTACGGGGCGAACAGCCCGCTGAAGGCGGGCACAATGTAGACGCCGCCATTGTCGGACACCGTGTTGGCCAACGCTTCCACTTCAGGCGCAGAGGCGATCAGCCCGAGGTTGTCGCGCAGCCACTGCACCAGCGCGCCGGCAATGGCGATCGATCCCTCCAGGGCGTAGACGGCGGGCTCATTGCCCAGCTTGTAGGCCAGCGTGGTGAGCAGCCCATTTTTCGATGGCACCGGACGCGGACCGGTGTTCATCAACATGAAGCAGCCGGTGCCGTAGGTGTTCTTGGCCTCGCCCGGCGCAAAGCAGGTCTGCCCGAACAACGCAGCATGCTGATCTCCGAGGTCGGCGGCGATGGGGACGCCGGCCAGCGCGCCGCTCGCGCGGCCATACACCTCGCTCGACGAGCGGATCTCGGGCAGCATGGCGCGCGGGATGCCGATGGCCTTGAGCAGGTCGGCGTCCCAATCCAGCGTCTTCAGGTTCATGAGCTGCGTGCGTGAGGCATTTGTCACATCGGTGACATGCCGCCCGCCCGCCGGTCCGCCGGTGAGCTGCCAGATCAGCCAGGAATCGATCGTGCCAAAGAGCAGCTCGCCGCGGCGCGCCCGCGCGCGCGCGCCGGGGATCTCGTCCAGGATCCAGCGGATCTTCGGCCCGCTGAAGTAGGTCGCCAGCGGCAACCCGGTCTGGCGGCGGAAGCGGTTCTGCCCGCCCTCGCGCGACAGGCGGCGCAGGATGGCATCGGTGCGCGTGTCCTGCCAGACGATGGCATTCGCGACGGGGCGGCCGGTCTCCTTCTCCCAGACCACCGTGGTCTCGCGCTGGTTGGTGATGCCAATCGCCGCGACCTGGCTGGCCGACAGATCGCCCACCGCCAGCGCGCCGGCCACGACCTCGCGCGTTCGGGTGACGATCTCCTCCGGGTCGTGCTCCACCCAGCCCGGGCGCGGGTAGATCTGGGTGTGTTCCTTCTGCGCCTTGGCGACGACGTTGCCGGCCTGATCAAAGATCATGCAGCGCGTGCTGGTCGTGCCCTGGTCGATGGCGGCGATCACCTGCTTGGTCATGGCGCTCACGCTCCTGTGAATGGTTTGCGCAACGATACACCCGCGCCAGCGGCCTACAGGCTGGGCAGCCCGGTCAGCTTGCGCACTTCGCGCAGCGTCGCCCGCGCCGCATCGCGCGAGACCTCTGACATGGCGCGCACCTGCTTCCACATCCCGGGCACGTCGGCGGCGATCTCGGCGCGGCGCGCGCGCAGGCGCGACGTGAGCGCAACCAGGGCATCGGCGACGGCGTCCTTGAGCAGCGCATAACGGCGATTACCCGCCTCGTACTCCTTGAGCAACGCCGCGTGCACGGCGGGATCTCCACAGGCGGCCAGCAGGCTGAACAGGTTCTCGACGCCGGGGCTCATCCCCTCGCCAGCGCCCTCACCGGTATCGGTGACGGCCGAGCGCACCTTGGCGCGCACGGATTTCTCCTCCTCGAACAGCCCGACGTAGTGCTTCGGCCCGAGGCTCTTGCTCATCTTGCGCGTGGGATCGGCCAGCGAGAGCACCTTTGGCGTCGGCGTGGCGAGCGCCCGAGGCTCGGGGAAGAACTCGCCGAACTGGAAGTTGAAGCGCCGCGCGATCTCACGTGAAAGCTCGAGATGCTGCTCCTGGTCCTTGCCGACGGGCACATAGTCGGCGCGATAGAGCAGAATATCAGCCGCCTGCAGGACGGGATACGTGAACAGCCCGGCCGAGATGAAGGCACCCTGCTGGCCTTCGAGCTGGTCCATCTTGTCCTTGAACTGGGTCTGGCGCATGAGATCGCCGTAGGCGCACACGCAGCTGAACACCCACTGCAGCTCGGTGTGCTCGGGGACGAGCGACTGCAAGCACAGGTTGGCGCGCGCGGGATCGATGCCACAGGCCAGCAGGCCAATCAGCATGTTCTCCGTGTTCGCGCGCAGCTCGGCGATGTCATACGGCATGGTCATCGCGTGCAGGTCAACAACGCAATAGCGGCAGTCGTAGTTGTCCTGCAGGCGCACCCAGTTGGCGACCGCACCCAGGTAGTTGCCGAGGTGCAGCTCACCCGTCGGCTGGATGCCCGAGAAGACCGAATGTTGTTTGTCCATGCTTGCGCTCCTTGTCTGAAAACGAAAACGCCCGTCCTCGTGTGAGGACGGGCGTCAACCCGCGGTACCACCTCGATTGGCAGCGCCCTTGCGCGGCGCCGCCCACTTTCACGGCCGATAACGGGGCCTGACCGAAACCGCTCGCCGGATCCACTTCAACGCGGGGACGATGCCGGCTCGCACTGGCCGCCGGCTCACTGTGATCGTTGCCCCCGCGCCTACTTGCGCCGGGTCATTGCGGTATGAGCGATGAGTATACCGCGCGCACTGACATCGCCGCGCGTAGGCTATGCTTGACGCATGAGAACCTTTGTCCTGGGTGGGGGCGGCAACCGCGGGCCGCTGGAAGTGGGGGCTGTGCGCGTGCTGCTCGAGCACGGCATCGTGCCCGAGATGATCGTCGGCTCGTCGGCCGGCGCGCTGAATGGCGCGATGCTGGCGCTCTCGCCGACGGTCGAGCGCACGCATGAGATGCAGCGCCTGTGGGTGCGGGCCGGCGAGCGCAAGCTCATCGATGGCAGCCCACTGCGCTCGCTCTTTCAGCTGGTGCGGGGGGCGCGCTACATTTCGGACAACCGCGCGCTCAAACGGTGGATCCTCCGCCGCGCGCTGCCGGAGGGCAAGGCGACGTTCGGCGATCTCGCCATCCCGCTGTATGTCACCATCAGCCACCTGCGCACGCACTCGCTGTATGTCTACGGCGATGACCCACGCGCCAACCTGGCCGATGCCGTGGTGACGAGCGCGGCGGTTCCAGGGTTCTTTCCTCCGACCGTTGTGCATGGCGAGGTCTTTGCGGATGGCGGGGTGGTGTCAAATCTGCCGGTGCGGCTGGCGCTCGCCCGGGGCGCGACCGAGATCTGGGCCATTGACCTGGCCTTCTCGCACGAGCATGCGCACACCTTCGACCACCTGCTCAACATGGTTGATCTTTCGGTCAAGCCAGTGCTGTATGACGTGGCGATCCGCGAGCTGCGCGAGGCCGCGCAAACGCCGGGCATCACCGTGCACCACATCCCGATCTACGACTTCCCCGGCGTGGCGCTGGGCGACTTCACGCGGGTGAACAAGATGGTGGAGGCTGGCGCGCGCGCGATGCGCGCCTATCTGGCCAATCCGCGACCCAATGAAATTCAGGTCCCGCGGCAGTGGTCGAGCCAGGAGCTGCCCGCTGGCCCGCCCGGGAGCCGGCCGTTTGCGGAGCGCGGGCGCTAGCGAAGGAAGAAGGACAGCGCGACCATCGCCAGGAGCAGCACGCCGGCGATGACGCCTGTGCGCTTGAGGTCGCCCATCACGTCGCTGTATTCGTCCTGCCAGGCCGTCTTGTTGAGGACGGGCAGCGCGCGGGCCGCAGCCGCGGCGCTTGGCGCCTTGGCCGAAACGGGCGCGGGCTGGGCAGCCGCAGCGGGTGCCGAGTAGGCGGAGGCGGGCAGGTTCGGCGTGCGGTAGCGGCGGTTGGTCTTGCTCATGGGGTCGTGATTCTATCAGCCGGATTACTTGGCGCCGACGGCAAAGACCTCGCGCTCGAAGAACCAGGCAAAGGGGATCCAATTGAAAGCGACGTGGCGAAGCGCGGCCAGCAGACCGCTCTCCTTGCGATTCTGAGGCGGCGTGTCCAGCCAGACCTTGATCTGGCGGAAGTTGGCCCGCTTGAGAAAGCCACGCATGCGCAGGATATCCTGCTCATTGACGTGGACTTCGGTGTTGATCTCGACATTCAGCGCGCGCGGGTTGGCCGGATAGCGGGCCCCCTGACCCATCAGCCGGCGCACCTGACGCACAACGGGATAGGCATACGCATCGTACCAGCGGTTTGGCGCGGTGTGGACGATGATCTGGCCATCGGGCTTGAGCACCCGACGGACCTCGGCCAGGCACAGGTCGAGCTCCCACGGGTGCAGGTGCTCGACGACATCGAACATCAGCACGCGGTCGAAGCTGTCGGTGGCGAAAGGCAGGTTCTTGGCGTCGGAGCGCGCCACGCCGTGCGTGCCGGGCTCGTTCTCCATCACCCCACGCGTCATGCGCACCGCGACCTGGGCGTAATCCACGCCAAAGCTGGCGGCGCCGAGCCGGGCGACGTGGCGGACGATCTCACCGCGCCCGCAGCCCAGATCGAGCACGCGCATGCCCGGTTTGACCGTGGCGAACTCGAACGCCTGGGTGAGGCGGCGCGAGAGGTGCTCGCCTTCGCTCTGGTTGAATTCCTCGAAGCCCTCGCACGCGGTTCGGAAATAGTCTTCGGTGTAGAGGTCCTGCGGCAGGGGTTGGGGCCGACGATCGCTGCTCATTCGAAAGCGCGAGTATAGCCTATGGCTTCGGGCGAAACGGGCGGCGATAATCGCGGACGATGGCGACCGATGCCGGGCTCGAGATCGCCCCGGGCCGACCCGACCACCTGCTGCGCGTGCTCAACGATGTCAGCGACGCCGACCTGCGCGTTTTGTCTGACGAGATCGGAGACTGGGCGGCGCGGCCGCTCGGACGCCAGACCCTGGCCTACTTTATGCTTCAGACCGGCACGGCCTGGCTGTGCTATTTGAACCTGGAGCCTGCCGGGCTGATCGCCATCGAGCGTCGCGAGGTCGCCGCCCGCGTCCGGGCACTGGCCATTGCCCCGGATCTGCGCCGGCGGGGTTGTGCCCGCGCGCTGCTGGCCGAGACCAGCCGTCGGGCGGCCGAACGCGGACTTCCCTGGGTGTCAATGGAGATGGCCGCCAGCGCGACCGCTGCGGTACGATGTGCGTTGGACAGCGGCTTTCGGCGCTACCGGCCGCAGTATCTGCGCCGCAGCGTGGCCGGCCTTCCCCCGGGGGCGGCGCACCGCGTCGCCCTTGCGCCGATGGAGGGCCGTGAGGCACGCGAGGCCATCGCTGCGGCGGCGCGCATCGAGCAGGAGGCCGGAGACCGTTGGGCGCTCGACTACCTTTCGGCCGATGCCCCGCCCCTGCCTGCGAGCGGGGATGCGCGCACGTTCGCGGTCGAGGGGGATGGGCGCCCGGCCGGATGCGTGTTGCTGCGTGATGACGGCGCCCTGACGCGCGTGGACCTCTGGTTGGCCCCGGTCGTGTGGGGGAGCGATCTGGAGCTGGCCGTGCTGCGCGCGACGCTGAACACCCTGCAGCGGGCACCGGAGACGATTGCCCTGCGCCTCGGCAGCAGCGAACACCTGCGTCTCTCGGTCGAGCGCTACAAGGCCCTGCGCTTCGAGCTCGCGCTCGAGGAACGCTTTCTCTTTCTCAAGTCCACCGTGACCTGAAGGCGCCGTAGCGCGCGCTCAGACAACGCGACAGGGGCCGATCGCGTCGATATAATGATCCGTTCGCCACGCTATGTTCAAGAATCTCCTCACCAAAATCGTCGGTTCGGACAGTGACAAGGCCCTTGCCCGGTTGAGCGCGCTCCCGGAGGCCTGCGCCAAACTCGAACCTGAATACCAGGCCCTCAGCGCCGAGGCGCTCAAGGGCAAGACCGCCGAGTTCCGCGCCCGCCTGCAGAAGGGCGAGACGCTCGACGACCTCATGCCCGAGGCGTTTGCCGCGGTGCGCGAGGCCAGCCGCCGCGTCACCGGGATGCGGCACTACGACATCCAGCTCATTGGCGGCGCGTTGCTGCACCAGGGCAAGATCGCCGAAATGCGCACCGGCGAAGGCAAGACGCTGGTCGCCACCCTGCCCCTGTATCTCAACGCGCTGGAGGGCCAGGGCGCGCATCTGGTCACCCAGAACGACTACCTGGCCAAGCGCGACGCGCAGTGGATGGGTGCCGTGTATTTCGCGCTGGGCATGACGACGGGCATCATCCAGAGCTCCGGCGACGGCCGGCCGGATGACTCGACCTACGTCTATGACCCCGACTATCCCTCGCGCGATGATCGCTTCCTGCGCCTGCGCCCGATCCGCCGGCGCGAGGCCTACACCTGCGACATCACCTACGGGACGAACAACGAGTACGGCTTTGACTACCTGCGCGACAACATGACGCAGGAGCTGGCCGAGTGCACACAGCGCGTCGATGAGGACGGCCAGCCCCTGCTGCACTTCGCGGTGATCGACGAAGTCGACAACCTGCTGATCGACGAGGCGCGCACGCCGCTGATCATCTCCGGGCCGGCCGATGAGCCCTCTCCGCTGTACAAGCGCTTTGCCGAGCTCGTCACGCGCCTGGAGGCCAGCAAGAGCAACGACATCAAGCAGCCGGATGGCGACTACATCGTCGAGGCGCGCACGAAAAACGTCACGCTGACCGAGGAAGGCATCGGCCGGATCGAGAAGTGGCTCGGCATCACGAACCTGTATGCCCCCGAGCACGCCGACATGACGCCCTATCTCGACAACGCGCTGCGCGCGCGGGTGATCTACGAGAAGGACCGCGACTACGTCGTGGCCGACAAGGGCGAGATCATCATCGTCGACGAGTTCACCGGGCGCCTGATGTATGGCCGCCGCTTCAGCGAGGGTCTGCACCAGGCCATCGAAGCCAAGGAAGGCGTCAAGGTCCAACGCGAGAGTTTCACCTACGCGACGATCACCTTCCAGAACTTCTTCCGCATGTATGACAAGCTGAGCGGGATGACCGGCACGGCCATGACGGAGAGCGAGGAGTTCTTCAAGATCTACAGCCTCGATGTGGTGCCGCTGCCGACGCACATCGAGTATTTGGCCAACCAGAAGAAGCTGGTGCCGCAGCCCGACAAGTTCGTCGACGGCACGTCGATCACCACCTTCACCGATCCCAAGACCCAGCGCAAGTATTTCCGCCGTCTGGATTACCCGGACCTGGTCTACAAGAACGCGCCGGCCAAGTTCAAGGCCGTGGTCGAGGAGATCGCCACCGTGAGCAAGACGGGCCGCCCGGTGCTGGTCGGCACGATTGCCATCGAGACCAGCGAAATGTTGAGCAAGCTGCTGGAGCGGCGCGGGGTGAAGCACGAGGTGCTCAACGCCAAGCAGCACGAGCGCGAGGCCACCGTGATCGCGCAGGCCGGGCGCCTGGGCGCGGTCACCATCGCGACGAACATGGCCGGCCGCGGCGTCGACATCCTGCTGGGTGGCAATGCCGAGGGCATCGCCCGCGACCGCCTCCGCCGCCAGGGCGTCGATTTGACGCAGGTTGAGAAGGACGTCTGGGCAACCGAGCTGGCCAATGCCGAGGCCGAGACGGCCGCCGACAAGAAGCAGGTGGTGGCGCTGGGCGGTCTGCATGTGATCGGCACCGAACGCCACGAGGCCCGCCGCATCGACAACCAGCTGCGTGGACGCTGCTCGCGCCAGGGCGACCCGGGCTCGGCCCGCTTCTTCGTGTCGCTGGACGATGAGCTGATGCGTCGCTTCGGCGGCGAGCGCGTGAAGGGGCTGATGGAGCGCATGAAGCTCGAGGAGGACGTGCCGCTCGAATACGGCATCCTCAGCAAGTCGATCGAGCAGGCCCAGGAGAAGGTCGAAGGCTACAACTTTGATGTCCGCAAGCACGTGATCCAGTACGACGACGTCATCAACAAGCAGCGCGAGGTGATCTATCACCAGCGTCGGACGATCCTGGAGAAGGACGACCTGCGCGACGACGCGATGGAGATGGTCGAGGGCGAGATCAAGGCCCTGGTCGAGGAACACGTGCAGGGCGACTTGCCGGAGAACTGGGACCTGGCCGGGCTGGCCAATGAAGCGCGGACGTTTGTGCCGCTGACCCGCGATTTCGATCCGACCAGCTGGCGCAAGAAGACGCGTGAGCAGATCGCGGAACAACTCATGGCGTTGGCCACGCCGCGCTACGAGGCCAACCTGCGCGAGGGCGCCAGCACGCTGCTGACGCAGCTCAAGCTGCAGAACCTCACGCTCAACGACCTGCGGCTGTCGCGCGAGGCGCTGCTGCGCTGCATCTATGTCTGGCTGCGCAAGACGCTGGGTGATGCGGTCTGCGATGACCTCGAAGCCGCCAACACCGGGCTGAACGATCTGCCCGAGACGCTGCGCGACGGCGTGGCGCAGGCGATGTTCGATGGCATCCGCCTTTTCCGCGACCGCAGCGTCATGATCCAGACGGTCGATCAGTACTGGGTGCGCCACCTCACGGACCTGGACGAGCTGCGCGAGGGCATCGGGCTGCGCGCCTATGGCCAGCGCGACCCGCTCGTGGCCTACCGTCAGGAGGCGAGCAACACCTACTCGGCGCTGCTCGATCAGATCCGCGAGACGGTCTCGCAGCGCATCTTCAACGTGCAGGTGAATGTCGGCCCGCCCCCGCCCCAGCAGGGCGCACCGCGCCAGACCCCCGCGCGCCCGGCCAACGCGCTGGGCACCGGGACGCCGCGTCCCACGCAGCTTCGCACCTCGGGCGGGAATACGGCGGCCGCGGCCGCCAAGCCCGCGGTGAAGCCCGGGACCAAGGTCGGCCGGAATGACGTCTGTCCGTTTTGCAATTCGGGCAAGAAGGTCAAGCACTGCGACTGCGAGGGCGCTCGCAAGTTCCGGGGCGAGATCTAGGCGCAGTGGGCTGACCGCGGTCAGATCCGTGCGCCGTCGCCCATGTTCACAGAAGAACGAAG